>DASRTD010000336.1:0-15572 GCA_035656115.1 Mucilaginibacter sp. | reverse complement strand
AAACCTATGGCCCAAATTCGCGCTGGTACACCTGGCTTACCGAGGACCAGCGATTTGTGGATAATCGCCCCGATGTGCTCAGCTGGCAAACCGATACGTTGATGGAAGATATAACGATAACCGGCGATGTGATGGCTAAATTATACGCCTCGACCACTGGCAGCGACGCGGATTGGATAGTAAAACTGATTGACGTTTATCCGCAGGATGATAAAAAAGAGCTCAAAATGTCGGGATACGAATTGATGATCGTCGATGATGTTTTTCGCGGTAGGTTCAGGAAAAGTCTTTCAAAACCGGAACCGATAATTCCGGGCAAAGTTGAGGAATATACGATCGACCTGCACGCCGCCGACCACGTATTTAAGAAAGGCCACCGGATAATGGTACAGGTGCAGAGCACCTGGTTCCCCATCATCGACAGGAACCCTCAAAAATACGTGCCGAATATTTTCGAAGCAAAGGAAAGCGATTATCAAACTGCCACGCAGAAAATTTATCATTCAACAGTATTCGCCAGCAGCATTGTTTTGCCGGTGGTACAGTAAAAAACGCTATTTATCGCTCAGCATTACCGGTGTTCCTTTGCCGCCCATGATAATCACTTTTGTATTGGGCGACAGCGCGATCTCTTTCTGGGCGAGTATGGATTGGTATTCCAACTGCTGTGCGGTTAAGCCAAGGGATATGATTCGTTGGTAATCGGCAATGCCCTGCGCTTCAACGCGTTTACGGTCGGCCTCCTGGCGTTCTTTTTGCAAAACGAACTGCATTTTCTGGGCGTCTTGTTCAGCCTGTATTTTTGATTCAATGCTTTGGCGTACGCTTTCGGGCAGGGTAATATTGCGCACCAATATTTGCTGCACTTCCAGCCCGTTTTTGGAAAAATTGTCCGTAATGGTTTTGTTGATCTTGAACTGGAATTCTTCGCGTTTGCTTGAGTATAGATCAACAGCCTGGTAGTTTACCGCGTTGTCGCGAACCGCTGTGCGTGTTACCGGCCGCACAATTTTATTTTCATAATCGGAGCCTATATTTTGAAGAATGAACGGCGCTCTAGCCGCTTTGACCCTATAAAGTACTGAAAGATCAATCGCGACCTCAAGCCCATCAGAGGATAAAACCCTTATAGCGTCATCGCCCTGCACCTGGCCTTCACTGGTTTTTGCGCTCATGGTATAATTCTCGGTTTGGATGCTGAAGGTAGTTACATCGACTACCGGGTCGATGAAATGCAGGCCGCTTTCCAGCACTTCATTTTGAACCTTGCCAAATAATACCTGGACGCCAACTTGCCCCGGTTCGATAATTTTTACTGATGACGCCAACAGGCCTAAAACAACAATGATTACGCCGGCAATGCGGACAATATTAGCAAAATGGCTGCCCGGTTCGGGCGAGCGTTTGAGCACTATACCCACTATGAGTACAATGATACCAAGAACAGCAATAAGCATAATTAAGGAGTTATGGTTTTTTTAGTGTTTTGTTTACTTCCTTTAGGAGTCTAATCTTGAGGACAATAAAGATAACAACTAAAACGATGGCAGCCGCAAGAAATCCGTATTGTTTTTGTTCAACCCCGTATTGATAGCCGATGATGGCAAATACGGCGATGCCGATGGTATAAAAGATGTTTAAAAGAAAATTTTTTCGCATGGCCGGCGCTTAATAAACATTGATGGTGGGGTCGATTTCACTCGCCCAGGCCAGTATGCCACCCTGAAGGTTGTACAAATTTGTAAAACCCCGCGGTTCCAGCTGCATTATGGCTGCCGCGCTGCGCTTGCCGCTGCGGCACATCACTACAACAGGTTTGTTACGGTCGATCTTTTCCGATTCGATCAGGATGCCGCCCAGCGGTATCAGCGTACCGCCCAGGTTCGACATTTCGTATTCAAAATCTTCCCGCACGTCTATCAGCTGAAAATCTTCCCCGCTGTCTTTTTTTTGCTTTAGTTCCTGTACGCTAATTTCTTTCATGACCAAATATAAAACTTTTCAAAGGTAATTTTTCTGCCAAATATTTAAGTCGGCAGTTTGTAACAATAACCCCCTAAGCGCGTTTATTATATTATTTATAAACTGTTAAGGATTAATGAAGAGGATTACCCGTTTTTTTTGGTTTTGTTCGGGGGCGCACATCGGTACGCTAAAAAAATATCCTACCGAGCATAACAAATTCGTGGGCATTGGCGCCACCATATTCTTCACGGCATTATTTGCCTCGCTATCAGGCGGGTACGCCATGTACTTCGTTTTTAACGGTAGCCCTTTCGCTATAGGCTTCGCGATTTTATTTGGATTGATATGGGGAACGGCGATTTTTAATTTGGACCGCTATATCGTATCAAGTATTGACAAACAAGGTACTACTAACCAGCAGTTGCTACAGGCCACGCCGCGTATTTTGCTGGCAATCATGATCGGCATTGTGATCTCGAGGCCGCTGGAGCTGAAGATATTTGACAAAGAAATTCGCCAGCGGTTGAAATCTGCATACCTGAAGGGGCAGCATGCCAAAATCGATACGCTGCAAAAAACTTACACGCAGAAATATGGCATGGAAATGGGCAAAAGAGCTGAGTTAAAAAGAGAAAAGGATTCTCTTGAAACCGATATCAACAATTCCCGTTCCCAGTTAAACCAGGAAGTTTTTGGCGACAAGACGGACCAAACCAGCGGAATTGTAGGTTACGGCACTTACGCCAAGCAAAAACAGGCCGTTTTGCAGGAAAAAGAAGATAGGCTGAAATCTGTGATGGATGAGCAGGATAAGATGGATCAGTACCTCGCTGACCGCAAGGATTATGAAGGCTTGAACGAGATGCGGCTTTTTAGCGACCATCAGCTGGATAGTTTGTCCAATGTGGCCGGATTTTCGGACCGAAACTGGGCATTGGGGCAGTTGGCGTATAATGAGAACGGCACCCGCGATCTGGATACCTTTTTAGCCGAATCATTTATCAGCTTCCTGTTTATTTTGTTTGAGTGTTTGCCGGTATTTGTGAAGCTGATGTCGCCGAAAGGGCCTTATGATGTGGCGCTTTCCAAACTTTACGAAGCGGATATTTATTATGCCGAAAGGGACAAAGAGCGCAACATCGAAGTTACCGACAGTGTTTACGATCATCACCTGGAAGAAGAGATACAAAAACAAAAGAAGATCATCACCGCGCAATCTGACTATGACCTGGAGCGGCATAGGTATGATTAGTTGATTAAGTTGGATTGAGTTGATTGGTTGAGTAGGTTTTACTATTGTACTCCAGAGGAAAAATCAATTAACCGTCCAAAAAATCCATTTTTGTAATTACGCAGGCATGATTGTTTGTCGTCAGCTATTCGTCCCCACAACTCAATCCAACTTAATCAACCTGATCAACTCTCCGTAATAACATTGATATAAAACAATTCCCAATAAAATAGTATTTTGAGCGCAGTTTAACTGACGCTGCTCAAAATTGCTTATTTCGATGAAAAAAGTCTTCTTTTTCTCTATCCTATCCGTTTTTGCGACTATTTGCTTTGCCCAGGACGTGCAAAAGGCCATCTATTACCAGGTTTCATTTCCAAATGCAGTGCACCACGAAGCGGAGATCGTGATGACAATCCCCCAGGCGCCTGGCGGCGAATTTAAAGTACGGATGAGCCGCTCTTCCGCAGGCCGTTATGCTACGCATGAGTTCGGTAAAAATGTCTATAACGTTATCGCAACCGGCGTCGATGGCGCCCTGGTAAAATTGACGCAAATAGAGGGCGATGTTTGGCTGGTCGACGACGTTCACCCTGCGACGGTAAAGATCAGCTACACATTATTTGGCAACTGGACTGACGGCACCTATACCAGCATTGATTTGAGCCATGCCCACTTCAACATGCCGGCGACATTTATGTGGGTAGTGGGGAAAGACGAAGGGCAACGACCGGTAAAGTTTGAATTCAACGACCTGGACAAATACGGTTGGAAGGTTGCGACCCAGCTAAGGCACGACGGTGATAATATTTACAGCGCGCCCAACCTGCAGTACATGATGGACAGCCCTACCGAACTTTCAAACTTTAAAGAAACCAGTTGGGACGTTGTAAATACTGATGGAAAATCTGAAAAAATAAATCTAACTGTCCACTCGGACGACCCTCAGCCTGTGATCGACAATTTTGGTAAGATGGTGGCCAAAATGGTACTGGAGGAAAAGGCAGTCTTCGGCGAACTGCCCAAATATGATTTCGGCGAGTACACGTTTCTGGATGATGTTTACCCAACCGTTTCGGGCGATGGCATGGAGCACCGCAATTCTACCTGTATTGTTCAGCCAATTGATAAGGTAGAGGGAAACGAAGTAAGATTGCTTGGCACCTTTTCGCACGAATATTTCCATAGCTGGAATGTGAAACGTATCCGGCCAAAATCACTCGAACCGTTTAACTTTGAGCATGCTGATATGACCAGCGAATTGTGGTTCGCTGAAGGGTTTACCCAGTATTATGGCGAATTGTTACTGGTGCGTTCGGGTTTTCATACACCCGAAGAATATGCAAACACATTAACGGGCCTGGTAAATGCGGTTTTAAGCACTCCGGGCGCTGCTAAATATCCAGAGACACAAATGAGCCGTTACGCGGTATTTGCCGATGCAGGCGTTTCCATAGACCCAACCAACGAAAACAATATTTTTACTACCTATTACTACTATGGCGGAGCAACCGCCCTGGCGCTTGACTTGCGGCTGCGCAGCGAGTTTAACCTGACGCTGGACGATTATATGCGTACCGTTTGGTTAGACCGGGGTAAGATAATGAAGCCTTACACCATCCCCGACCTGCAAAGCGACCTGGCCAAAGTAACCAACAACCCTAAGTTCGCGGCTGATTTTTTTGACAAATATATTTATGGGGTCGATAAGAACAATTATGAAGCCTTATTGGCAAAAGCAGGTTATGTGGTACGTAAGGCTCAGCCAGGCAAAGGCTGGGCAGGGCCGTTGAGCGGCGCAGGCCGCAGGGGGAGATCGGGCCAGGCGCGCGTCAGTGGGAGTGACGGTGTGGCGATAGTAACCAGCACTTTGGCAGGAACCCCGATATATAAAGCAGGCTTAGACGCTGGTGATGTTATCCTAAAGGCTGACGGCAAAGACATTAAAAGCGAGCAGGATTTTACCAACCTGGTGGCCTCAAAAAGTATCGGCGATAAAATTGTAGTCGACTATAAAAATCGCGTGGGCAATCATGAAACAACCGTCACTTTAGAGGAAAATCCCTATTTGGAAATAGTAACCTTTGAAAAGGCCGGGAAGCAGCTGACCAAAGAGCAACAGGATTTCAGGAACGCATGGTTGTCATCAAAAGTTAAGTAAATGAAAAAGCTGAGTCTGATAATCTGTCTTCTCGTCGCCGGTCGGTGCTTTGCACAGGATGTAAATAACCTCATTCGGCAAAGCGATGTGGAACGCATCATCAGCACCCTTGCCGCAGACGATATGCAGGGCCGTGCCACCTTTACGCTGGGTATTGAAAAAGCAGCGCAGTTTATTGAAGGTGAGTACAAACAGATTGGGTTGAAACCTTTTCCGGGTGATGACGGCTTTAGGCAAAATTTTACGATGACGCGGATCACCCCCGTAAAAACGTTAGTAGAGATCAACCAAAAACTCATTCCTGCCGACAGCGTTTTTGCCAGCACAAGCGCCGCATCGCTCAACTGGAGCAATAGTGCTGACGTTGAAATTGTTAAGTTGAGCGCCGGCAAGAATTTCCGCACCGAATATATGGGTTATATCCGCAGCGGCAAAAAAATGCTCATCCTGGTCGATCCGCAATTCACCGCTATTTTTAATACGCTAAAGGAACGTTTAAAAAAGGGCTCGGTCTCCAACAAACCTAACGACAGTCAGGCGCTGGTTTTTGTGTTGGGCAACCATGACGACATTAAATCGTTTGATGTTAGCTATACCGGTAAATCGGAACAATTACCTTTATTTAATGTTGCCGGTATCATTCCTGGCAAAACCAAACCCGATGAATTTGTGATATTTTCAGGGCATTATGATCACCTGGGCATTCTGAAACCTGTGCAAGGCGACAGCATCGCTAACGGCGCGGATGACGATGCTTCGGGGACGACCGCAGTTATCGAATTGGCGAGATATTTCAAAAAACTCAATAACAATGAACGAACGCTGGTATTTGTAGCGTTTACCGCCGAAGAAATAGGAGAGTATGGATCACAGCATTTTGCAATGACGGTGGCCCCGGATAAAGTAGTGGCGATGTTTAACATCGAAATGATAGGCAAAGCCTCCAAATTTGGCGAGAACTCGGCGTTTATAACCGGGTTTGAACGATCGGATTTTGGCACAATCCTTCAAAAGAACCTTGAAGGGACAAGCTTTAAATTTTACCCGGACCCTTATCCTGATCAAAACCTATTTTACCGAAGCGATAATGCCTCATTGGCGGCAGTGGGTGTGCCGGCGCATACCATATCAACCGACCAGATCGATATAGACAAGTTGTACCACACCGTAAAGGATGAGATTAGCACGCTGAATATGGGTAATATCACATCAACGATCCGGGCAATTGCGTTAAGTTCACGGACGATAGTTTCCGGGCAGGATACACCAAAAAGGGTTGCTAAATTAGAGCGTTAGCAACAGATAAATGCTTAACCGGCCACCGGGCTTTTCTTGACGATCTTGGAAGCGATAAAGGAAAACAGCCCCAGGATGATGCCAAAGCCGGCGCCAAAAATCGGCCCCATCACTATCATCGTCAGCCTTGGATGTGCCAATAATGATGCCGGCATATTGGTATTCATTGAAGCCATTTGCGGATGATGAGCTAAATAGGTTGCCCTGAAAATCACGTGAACGGCAGTTATCCATACGCTGTTTACCATGCTTACTAAAAAGCCGTGTAAAAAGTACTTCCCCGGGCAGACTTTAGCAATTACCCAGGCACAAAAGGCAAAAATAAATAGCCAAAAAATAGGCTCAATTCTTTCGGGAATGAGCTGTACCGTGGCAAAAGACATTATCAATCCAAAAATTGATAATTGAAAGATGATTTTCCAGTTCATATTCAGGTTGGTTGATTTTTACATAAATGTAAAAATTAATTGACATATACAAACAGCTGTACAAAAATCACCCTGGTCCGGGTGGTTGTTAGTTTTTAATGATGATGACGTCTGCTTTATGTTTGAGTGCATATTCTTTCGTAGTAACGATAATAACGCCATTTTTACCCTTTTCGCCATACCACGCCGTGCGGGTCTTATCTTTCAGGATCGAGATGCTTTGAATATTCTCCGGTTTCAAATCATTAAGGTTGTCTACCTGCACATCATCAACCACATATAATGGAGAATTGCTGGAAAGAAAGAGCGGCCCTTTTAAATAGTTATTAAGCGTGTATTTTGCAGTATCTGGCGAAGTGTTTTGGATGATAACGTCTGCTTTACGTCGACTATCGCCTTGATCAGCCGCCCCGGTTTTATTTTCAGCCTCCGGTTTATCAGCGCTTAGCGTAAAGTTGATGGGCACCGTATAAGCCACCCGCACTTTATGGCCGTTTTGCAAACCCGGTGACCATTTTGGAGACAAGGCCAAAACCCTGATCGCTTCTTCATCAGTTCCGGCGCCCACGCCGCGAACAACCCGGAAGTTGGTTAGTGTTCCATCTTCTTCAACAATAAAGCTGATAATTACCCGGCCCTGTACATTTTGATCCCTCGCTTCTTTAGGGTACCTGACGTTTTTGGCCAAAAATTGTTCGAAAGCACCAAATCCGCCCGGGAAATTTGGCACTTGTTCAACCGATGTAAAAACCGGGCCGTCCTTTTTGTGCGTCGTATCTTGATACGAAATAAAATAAACACTTTTTGTGGCCGGTAAATTTTTCGCTCGTTTGCCAACTTCCTTCGAATGATCCTGATCTTTAACTGTAAAAGTCATTTGCCGGGTGCCTGATGGTGCCCCGGGTGCAATTAAAAATACCTTTTCAACTTTGTTGTCGATGATATGGATTGCCTTGCTGTTATTTACTGTAGCTGAAGACAAGATGAGCATGAGCATAAACAATGGTGCAGATAAAAAATATTTGATGAGCCGTACCCGCTGCGATTTGTCCTTTTGAAGCATGACGATGCGCTGCTTCAGTAAACTTTTGTTAAAAAACGGGTTTACCAGTTGGTGCGCGGGGGCATTAAAGGTTTGAGTCAGCAAGATCATCGCGTAATCCGCTTTGTCTGTCCCTGATCTGACCGCCTGCCTGTCGGCAATGAACTCATGGATATGCTTAATAGCGAATCTGTATAAATAAACCACCGGGTTAAACCAGTTAATAATCGTTAGCATTTCCATGACCAAAACATCGGCCGAATGCCACTGCGCTGCGTGAACGTTTTCATGTGCAGCAATCACCTCGCGATGTTCTTGTTCATCGCCCAGTGTTACTTTCTTGAAGAATGAGTAGGCTGCTGACGGCGCCGCCTTGCTGATGATCCGTTTCAAGGCCAGCAGCTGCCAGGCAAACCTGGCCAACAAAAAAATGATGCCCGCCAGGTAGATTATAGCCAATACCTGGCCGATGGTAAAATGAGTATCCCGAACGGGGATAAAACGATAGTTCAAAACCGGGCTGCTGTAAATTGTGTATTGTACCTTTTGAGTAATGAACAAATTTCTCACCCAATCAGTTTGTACCATTGGGATAAAAAACGAAAGCAGCGCCGCCGATACAAGGTAGATGCGGTTGAGTTGAAAAAATGTTTCGCGGCTAAGCAGCAATGCATAAAACGTGTAAAACAGCAGCAGGTAAATATTTACCAGCATCAGGTATTGCCACCAGGTCATACTTATTTTTCTTTAAATTTTTCAATCAGTTTCATAATCTCATCCGCCTCCCTTAAATCGATCTTCTCTTTCTTCACAAAATAGGAGAACATACGTTTCACCGAGTTATCAAAATAGCCGCTCATCAGCTTATCGGTGGCAAAGTTTTGGTATTGCTCCTTGCTGATCACGGGATGGTATTCGTGGCTTTTGCCAAAGGCCGTATGGCCTACAAACCCTTTGGTTTCCAATATTCGGATGATGGTCGACACGGTGTTGTATGCCGGTTTTGGCTCAGGAAGCACCTCCAGCACGTCTTTTACATACCCTTTTTGCAGCTGCCAAAGCACCTGCATTATTTGCTCCTCGGCACGGGTTAACTCTTTAATTTCCATGTTAGTTGTAAGGATTGGAATAAGTTGTAAGGGTTGGGGGTGCATTTAACTTTTGCAACCTTTAAAACTTATTTTATTACTACTAATCTAAATTAAAGTAAAAAAACCGAAATAACAACTAAATACTTAGTTTTTATTTTAATCAATTGATTTTGTAGCTTTCCATTTCTTTAACAAACCAATGACGATAACTTTTCATGGCGCTGCCCGCACGGTAACCGGCAGCAAGCATTTACTCACTTTGGCTAACGATACCCGTATATTGCTGGATTGCGGGATGTTCCAGGGTATGGGTGAGCACACCGGGGATTTAAACGAACACTTTGGCTTTAACCCGCAAAAAGTGGATTTTATGATCCTGTCGCATGCGCATATCGATCATTGCGGATTAATACCGCGCCTGGTGGCCGAGGGCTTTAAAGGCACCATATTTTGCACGCCGCCGACTTTAGACCTGGTTGAAATTATGCTGATGGATTCGGCCAGGATACAGGAGCAGGATACCGCATACAGCAACAAGCACCGGCAGAAAAATAACCTTCCCTTGCTGAACGCCCTATATACGGAAGATGACGTGACCGCATCGCTAAAATTATTCAAAACCATTGACTACCAACAAGAATATGCGATAACTCCTAATGTAAAATTTCAGTTTACAGATGCCGGCCATTTGCTTGGCAGTGCCGCTGTTCATTTAGTGGTAACTGAAGAAGGAAAAGATACGCATATTACCTTCAGCGGCGATGTGGGACGATATGGCGACCTCCTTTTAAAGAGCCC
Source organism: Mucilaginibacter sp. (assembly GCA_035656115.1). Lineage (GTDB taxonomy): Bacteria > Bacteroidota > Bacteroidia > Sphingobacteriales > Sphingobacteriaceae > Mucilaginibacter. Next base: position 5,560 of record DASRTD010000336.1, on the reverse strand, counting down.
GCAAACGTTCCCGCAGGCGGATTACATTTTGTTGGAATCGACCTATGGCGATTCGCTGCACAAAGAGATAGGTTCTATAGAAGATAAGTTGCTTGAAATAATAACCGACACCTGCATCAATAAAAAAGGAAAAGTGATCATGCCCGCTTTTAGCGTGGGCCGCACGCAGGAATTGTTGTATGCATTAAACCATCTTGAGTTAAAGGGCGTTCTTCCTGATTTAAAATACTATGTGGACAGCCCGCTCTCTGAAAAAGCCACAAAGGTGATAATGGACCACCCCGAAGTTTATAATAAGACAGTAAGTGACATTTTAAAGGTTGATGCAAACCCGTTTGACTTTAAGGGGTTGCACTTTATAGAATCTACCGAGGAATCAAAGGCATTGAACGACGATCCTGAACCCTGTGTAATTATTTCCTCTTCGGGCATGGCGGAGGCTGGCAGGGTAAAGCATCATATCAAGAATAATATTGGCAAACAAAACTGTACGATTTTACTAACAGGTTATTGCGAACCGAACTCATTAGGCGGGCGTTTGCTCAACGGCGACAGGGAAGTTTCGATTTACGGAGAACGTTTTAAAGTGGTGGCCCAAGTGCAAGCCATCAAATCGATGAGTGCCCACGGCGACTACAATGATCTATTACATTTTATTTCTTCGCAGGATGCGCCCAAAGTAAAAAAGGTGTTCCTGGTACACGGCGAGTACGATGTTCAGCAGCATTTCAGGAGAAAAATATTGGAGAAAGGTTTTCGGTTCGTCGACATCCCTTATCAGCATCAAAAAATCGAATTATAACCGGCCTCCTGTGCTGCTTAGCAGCGATTGGATCTGCCAACGAAAATACCGGGTGATTAAGTTTTTGATGTACTTTATCACCCGATATTCAACGCGCTTGCCCGGTATTAATTTCGAGCGGGTTGTGGCTTTGGCTGCGCTTTCCTTGGGATCATTTCGTCCCGCTGGGCGGTATGATAAACAAAGGAAGCGATAACCGTAGCGGCCTGTTTTAAATCGTCCTCGCTCATTTTATCATAGGTGTCCTGGTTGCTGTGATGGGTACGCGCCCCATAATCCAGCGGATCCTGAATAAATTCAAAACCGGGGATGCCCACCGCGTCAAATGAGACATGATCAGTGCTTCCCGTATTACGGATGGTAACGGTGGTTGCGCCGAGGTCTTTGAATGGATCGAGCCAGGCCTGGAATATCGGCGCAGCGGCCGAATCGCCCTGCAAATAAATCCCGCGAACTTTTCCGGTTCCATTGTCAAGGTTATAATATGCAGATAATCTAGCCTGCTCGGGTTTCAACTGCATTGTTTTCGGATCGCCGAAATGGTTGAGCACATAACCGCGCGAGCCGAATAGCCCCTGCTCTTCCGAACTCCACAAAGCGATGCGTATTGTCCGGCGTGGTTTAAAGTTTACGGCCTTTAAAATGCGGACAACCTCCATCATTACCGCGCTGCCGGCAGCGTTATCGGTACCGCCTGTCGCCGCATGCCACGAGTCGAGGTGCCCACCGATCATCACTACCTGGTCTTTCAAGTTTTTGTCGGTTCCGGGTATTTCGGCAACTACATCGTAGCCTTGCTCATCATCGGTAAAAAATTGGGTTTTAATATCAGCTTCCACGCTCACTTTTATTCCTGCCTTCACCAATCGTAATATGCGCTGAAAGTCCTCGCCACTGGTTTCCAGTTCGGGCGACACCGCCTTGGCAGTATCGGCATACGAAGCGCCATTTGTGGTAAACACCGTTCCATCGGTGCCGCGCGCCTGGGTAAGAATAAGCCCGACATGCTCACTTACCAAAAAATCGTTCACCGAAGCACGAAAAGCACGGGCTTTCATTAGTGCGGTCCTGTCAAAAGCTCGTCGCTGACCCTGTTCGGCTGGTTTAGTCATCGCCAGCAACTCATCATCGGTATAACGCGCAGCATCGGCTTTATAAGTTCTTTCGGCTGTGGGCTTGGTATCAAAAATAACGACCTTGCCGCTTAGCGTGCCCTTGTATTTGTCGAGATCGGTAATGGTATCGGCTTTTATTAGCACTACATCACCCGAAATAGGGCCGTTTGTTCCTGGCGTCCAGGCTTTGGGGATGGCGATGATGGCATGATAGTAAGGAACCGTCATTGCCGCATAGTTTTTTTGAACCTCCCATCCTTTGCCAAATTTTCCCCAGGGTTCGCGCGTTGCGTTAACAAGGCCCCATGTTTTAAGTTGATTGACTGCCCAGTCCTGTGCGTGCTTTAGTTCAGGTGAGCCCGAGATTCGCGGACCGGAAGCATCCGTAAGATAAAAAGCCGTTTCCATCACTTTGGAGCGATTCAGGCCTTCATCCCGGATTTTGCGCACCGTGGCGGTGTCAACCGGTTCCTGTGCAAACGCCGAAGCGATCGTTCCTGCAATAAGCAGGCACGAGAAAAGTAATTTTCTATTCATCGTAAACAATTAAGATCAGTTACAACAAACTTATTTATTAAATTGCTAAAAGAGAGCCAGAGCAGGTTAACAAAGTTGTTACATTTTGAGAGCCAAGAGCCAGGAACCAAGAGTCAGAATAGGGGTGATGATTCGTTCAAATCAAAAACAAAATAAAATCCTGATTCCTGATTCTTAGCTCTTCATTCTATTTTAAACTATATTTGAATAATGGGTTCATATCGTTTAGACAGAACGGCGTTTAAAGCACAAACGGCCGAAGAAGCCACAAAAAGCCAGGCGGAATACTATAGAAGCCTCACCTGGCAGGAACGCCTGCGCATAGCTAATTATCTAAATAGCATTGCCTATAACTATCCCGAAAATGAGCCTCCGAGGATGGATAAAACCGTTTTTTCAATGCGGTCAAGAAAGTAGAAGACGAGTAAAAACTTGCTTAAGTTATTTATGATGCTCAATCTACCAGCAGCTTATACCCTCTGCCGTGTACGTTGATGATCTCCACATCCTGGTCTTCCCGTAAATACTTGCGTATTTTGCTCAGGAAAACATCCATGCTGCGGCCATTGAAATAGTTATCATCATGCCAGATGTTTAACAAGGCCTCTTCACGCGTGAGTACTTCGTTTTTGCGGAGGCAAAGCAGGCGCAGCAACTCCGCCTCTTTGGTAGATAACTTTTGCTGGTGGTCGCCTATGCTGATCATCTGTTGCGTATAATCAAATTCGTAACGGCCAATTTTGAAGCGAGTTTGCTTTTCCTCTTCGTGCTTTTCGGAGTTTCCCGCGCGCTTCAGCAACGCATTTATGCGAAGCAATAATTCTTCTATCCGGAAAGGTTTGGTAATATAGTCGTCGCCACCCAAATTAAAGGCCTGGGTTTTATCTTCTATCATCCCTTTGGCAGTCGCAAAAATGATGGGCACATGGGCGTCGATTTTTCGGATATCCTTGCCCAGTGTAAAGCCATCCTTTTTAGGCATCATCACGTCCAGTATCAACAAATCGTAAGTGTGTTTGGTAAAGGTTCGCAACCCATCCTCGCCATCCTTGCACAAAACCACGTCAAACTTGCCCTTTAGCTGCAGGTAATCCTGTAACAATAAACCCAGGTTCGGATCATCTTCAACCAATAATATTTTTTTCATGTTTTATTTAGTCCGGAAGTCGGAAAAGTCCGAAAGTCCGAAAGATTTCTTGTCGTTGGTCAATTTCTTTTCATCATATCCATTGTAGCTTCTTCCGGACTTTTCAGACTTTCCGGACTTTTCTGACTTGCTCAAGCTACCTGGAATTTCAACTCAAATTCCGAACCTTTTTCTTTTTCCGATTTAACGCTGATCATGCCGTTAAGCCGTTTTACTACGGTATTAACATAACTCAGTCCTAAACCGAATCCCTTCACATCATGCAGATTACCCGTCGGTATGCGGTAAAACTGCTCAAATATTTTTGCTTGCTGGTCGCGGCTCATGCCAATGCCCTTATCTGCCACTCGAATCACTACATGCCCGTTTTTATTCAGCGTGCTTATCGTAATATCCGGCTCTCCGACGCTGTACTTAATAGCATTATCTACCAGGTTATAAATCACGTTTGAAAAATGCAGTTCATCAGCACTGATGATTGGGCTTTCAGCATCTAGTTGCAGTGTGGTCTTGGCGTCGTACTTTTGCAGCTTCAGCGCCATGCTGTCAATCACCACCGCAATCATTTCATTAACGTCAATCGGTTTTTTATCGAGTTTGAAATCATTTTTCTCTATTCGTGCGATATTCAGCACGCGCTCGATGTGACTTCCTAAACGGATGTTTTCCTCGTATATTATGTTAGCGAGCCGCGATACCCTTGCGCGGTCAAACGCGATCTCGTTGTCTTTTAAGGCTTCGCTGGCGATCATAATGGTTGAAACCGGAGTTTTAAACTCGTGGGTCATGTTATTGATAAAATCGGTTTTCATTTCCGATATCTTTTTCTGCCTGAGGATCGAAAAAATTGTATAACCGAAACAAAGGATCAAAACCAGCAGCAAACCGCCTGTTGTCGCCATCGTTGCTGCCATGCCCCCCAATATCTCCGAGTTTTTCTGCGGGAAGGCAAGCCTGATCAGGCCAGGATCGTTTATCACATCTTTACTAAAGATCGGATGCTGATAGACCGGGATATTTTCAAACGAAGGTTTGGCGCCTTCAACATCGTTTGCTTTTGAGAAAATGAGCGAATCGTTGTTGGCTGTCGATACTTCGTAACTGAAGGGCAGATCGATGCCCTGGTTGTGCAGCTCAAACCGTAACAGCGTATCAATCCAAAAAGGATTCAGGCGTTTGTCAAGCGGCTCGCCATACTTGCCATATTCTTCGGCCAGGTTTTCAATCACCTGAGTTTTGGTTTGCGGTGCATGCTGCAGCGAATCGTCTTCCAGCATCTTTTTAACCTCGCGCAACTGTCGTTCTTTCTGTTTTCTGTCCTGCTCGTGCACCCATTGCGGGTTTAATTGCGGTATGGAAATAACCTGCTTGCCAAATTGCGGGTCGAGATACGTATACCTAACTGTATCGTATTTGTACAGTTTTTGATGTTTATTTACATACGGCTGATTCCCGATCAGTTCGGGCGTAACGCTTTCGTGAACAATACCAGAGGCATCGGTGAACTCCACCATATGAAGCCGCAGGTTTAGTGTACCGCCCGGAATTAACCTTGCTATTTCGTCATCTACCTTTTTGTGCAGTATCATGCGCATTAGGCTGTCGCGCAATAAGGCGACCTTTCTTTCGCGGCTGGTTAGGTGGTGTTTTAATTTTCGCGCCGAATCTCCGGGCGCATTGTCAATATTGTTGCCTGCAAGACCAATACCCTGTGCATTGTAGTAGCCGGTCCCTTTTGCCTTTACATTTAAAAAATTTAGCGCGTCCTGCTTGCCTATTCTTGCAACAACATTATCGAGCGCTGCGTTTACGGAGCGATCGAACAATTCAGATTGCATCCGGTACGACTGGCGGAGGAAGTAAAATTGCATACCCATCACCCCCAAAAGGGCAAAACCCATCAAGCCGATAATTAACGCTATGCTTCTCTTCTTCATGCCAAAAACAAAAATAATTTTA
>DASRTD010000335.1:0-7631 GCA_035656115.1 Mucilaginibacter sp. | reverse complement strand
TCGCCTCACCCCAAACCCCTCTCCAATGGAGAGGGGCTTAAAAAAGACTATTTCCTCTATAAATTGAAGTCCTTCTCCTTTGGAGAAGGATTTAGGATGAGGCGGAAATGCGCAGGTGAACGCTTAAGTAAACGACATTGATTCATTATTCGATATTATTGGTACAGAGAGTTCTCACTTGCTAAATTTTACAAGCACCACACCGTGCGGCGCTACTTTTACCGTAAACTCGTTGCCACTTACGATCAAATACTTTTGTTGCCAAACGTCCCGTATTTTGGTATAGCCCTTTAAACCGTTTTCGTTGCGGTTTAGGGTGATGGTTTGATACCTGTCGGACAGGTTGAAAATGCCTACTGCCTTGCCTCCGTCTTCCAGATCTTTTATCCAAACCTGGTGATCATCTGTTTTGATGGCCTGGTGCGCTTCTTTGCCGAGGGCATCCTGGTCAATGGCGATTACTTCGTCATTAGTGAGCAGGCTCAATGTAAACTCATCCAGTTTGCCCATGTCGCAGCCGATCAGCAGCGGCGACGATAACAAACTCCATAAGCTGATGTGGGTGTATTGCTCGTCAGGCGTAAGCCTGCTGTTGCGCTGGTTGTCGCCCCAGCCCACTTTGCCTACTACGAGCATATCCGGGTCGTTAAAATGGCCGGGCTGGGCGTACGGGCCGTCGGCAACCTGGTTAAAACCTATGGTCGACATGCTTTTCCAGGTATCTTCGATATCACCGGTCGAGCGCCAGCTGTTGCCGCCAACCTCGGCGCCCCATTTCCAAACATCGCCCATGCCGTACTGGCAAAAGCTGAACAGAATATCGCGCGGTACCTTATCCAGCGAGGCGCGCATCACCTGGTAAGGTTTTTTATAATCCGCCAGTGTTGGGTTGGCGTCGGTTACTTCCGAGTACGAGCACCAGTCGTATTTTAAATAATCGATGCCCCAGTCGCCATAAGTTTTGGCGTCCTGATCTTCATGCTGCCAGCTGGCCAAATAGCCGCCGCAGGTGCGCGGGCCGGGAGAGGAGTAGATTCCCATCTTCAAGCCGAGGCTATGCACATAATTGGTAAGGCCCAGCATATCCGGGAATTTTTGATTTGGAGTGATAGCGCCATCGGGTTGGCGTTGCGCAGCTTCCCAGCCATCGTCGATATTGATATAGGTCCAGCCATGTGCGGCCAGTTTATTTACCATTGTTTTGGCGGCGACGCGTACCTTTTGATCGTTAACCGACAGGCCGAAAGCATTCCAGCTATTCCAGCCCAAAGCCGGCGTCAGGCCGATCAGGTTTCCGATCTTGATGGTAAATTTCTTTGTTTTGCTACCGTAACGGTTATGCACCATAAACACCACTGGATAATCGCCTTTTTGAGTTACTACGCCTTTGATAATGCCCGTATTTGGGTCCAGTTTTAGCCCGGCAGGCAGGCCGGTTGCCGAATATTCCAGGTTTTTACCTGTGGCAGGAATGCGGTACAAAAACGGGTTACCGGGCCTTGCGCCAAACACATCCGGCCCGTTGATACGCGGTCTCGCTGAGGGGTAGGGTGTAAGCACATAGGGCGTCCCTTCATTTTTGCTTGTGGAATCGTGTGATCTTGCCTCAACAAAAGTATAAGTCAACCTATAAGAGCGCTTAAGGCTCCGGTCGATGGTAAAGGAGTAGATATATGGCTTGCCTGCCGAAAACCCGGCAGCTCCCGTTTTGTTGATGACTACTTTATTTGTTTGCGGATCAACAGCCTGGAAATGGAGGGCCCCGTTATAGGCATAGCTGCTGTTAGTAGCCAGGCTTACGGATTTACTCATGTTCGTCTCACCAAAATCAAAAGGTTCATCAGTGTTGATGCTCACGTTGTCTATCAGGCTGCTCATCGCGATGTAATGTTTATCGCCATAAATGCCGCCGTCGCCGCCAGTATCAAAAATGCGGATGGCCAGCACGTTTTCCTTGTCCCACAAAATAGCTGGGTTGTTTGCGGCGAGGGTATAGCTGCGCGGGCCGTAGTTGGAAACTTTTATATTGCCATTTTTCAACCCGCCATAGGCTGCAATGAGTTTCCCATTCAGGTAAACTTCGTCGTTATCATCGATGATGCCAAGGTTAAGCCGAACGCTATCCTTCAGGTAAGCTTTATCTTTAAGTGATGAAGGGATTAATACATGCAGCCTGTACCAGCCGAAGCCGTCGTATTTATCGTAGCCCTGTTGTTCCCAGGGATGCTGTACGTCGATCGGTTTCCAGTTTTTGTCGTTATAGGTGGGTGAGGCCCATTGGGCCGAATCGCCGGTGGAGAATTTCCAGCCGTTTTCTAGGGATACGCCCTGCGCGGCCACCTTTGCGGTAAAGGAGGCGGCAAGGATGGTCAGCAGTAATAGTTTTTTCATTTATTATTGGTTTACCTGGTTAGCAGTTTAACATCCTTAACCTGTTCGGGGAACCACACGGTCATCTCACCTTCGCCCCGGTTGGCCCACGCGTAGTAAGGGATGGCGGTCATTGTTTTCGTTTCGGTACTGATGGTCTGACTCGCCGTGTCAATATTAACACTTTTTACCTTTGCTTTCAGCACGATCACGCCGTTTAGCAATGTGGGTTCATACTCGGTTTCAAAAACAGCATCTTTCGGCACGATAATGTTGGTGGCTTTGCCATCGTTGTCCTTCCACTCGGCGCAGTACATGATGGGGCCACGCTGCAGGGCTATCTTGCTGGTGTCGTCCTTCAGGCTGGCGTTGGCTATCACCCTTTGCACATTCATCGGCAGGTTGAGTTCGATCTTGTCGCCTTTTTTCCATTTTTTGCTGAGTACCGCATAACCTTTTTCCATTTTATAATCAACTGAAATACCATTTACTTTTATGTCGATCTTTTGTGCCGATGGGGTTTCGTAACTGTACAAGTCCGACGGGATCGCCTCATTTTGCGCCCAGCCCGGGATCCTAATCCTTAAGTTTATTTCTATAGCTGATGCAGGGTCGATATTGAAAGTTAAGGCACCATCCCAGGGATAATTATTTTGCTGGGTGATCTTTACCGCCTTATTGTTTACCATCAAGGTCCCTGTACCGCTGATGAACAAATTCACATAAACGTTATCGCCGTCTTGCGCATAAATATAGCCGGGGATAGATGGCAGCAACCGCACCAGATTGGTCGGGCAGCAGGAGCAGGTAAACCAGCCTGACCGGCTTCGCTCCAGGTCGGGGAAAGTAAAACTGTTGCTCACCTGCATGGCATTGGTGTAGAAGAATGATTTTCCATCCAGCCCCACGCCGGAGATCAGCCCGTTATACAGTGTTTTTTCCAGCACATCAATATATTTCGAATCCCCATGCAATAAAAACATGCGCTGGTTCCAAAATACGCTGCCAATAGCGGCGCAGGTTTCGTTGTAGGCGGTCTCGTTGGGCAATTCGTAGTTAGCGCCGAAACGCTCGCCATCACCCACCGCGCCGATGCTGCCCTGCACGTACATCTTTTTGGTAACCATGTTTTCCCAAATTTTGTCGATGGCTTTCAGGTAGGCGGTATCCCCTGTTAAGGCCGCCACGTCGGCCATGCCCGAGTACAGGTACATGGCCCTAACGGCATGGCCCTCGGCCTCATCCTGGTCGATCACCGGTTTATCATCCTGGAAATAGGTGCCGTTCTCGTAAACATTTTCGCTTTTCTTATTATACTTTTTTATGCCGCGCTGGTCGATAAAAAACTTGGCCAGGTTAAGGTAATCGGTCTTTCCGGTAATGCGGTAAAGCCTAACCAGGCCCATTTCCACAATCTCGTGGCCGGGGGCTACATGCCTTTTATCCGGCCCGAAGGTGCGCACCAGCAGGTCGGCATTTTTAAGGGCGATATCCAGGAAATTGCGCTTGCCGGTAGCCATATAATGCGCGGCCGCAGCCTCAAAAAGATGGCCGCTGCAATATAACTCATGACTGCTCTTCTGCTCGTTCACCCAACGCTCAGGACCGGCCCATGATTGCGGGTGCGTTGGGTCTATCGACCGCGCGGTATACAGGTAGCCATCCGGCTCCTGCGCTTTGCCTACAATCGTGATCAGCGAATCAATATAGGCTGATAATTTCGGATCCGGGTAAACTGCCAGTGAGTACGATGCGCCCTCGATAGTTTTATAAATGTCCGTATCGTCAAAAGGATAAACGGTGCAAAACTTGCCTTTATGTTCAGCAGCCATCAGGAAATTCTTTACCCTGCCGGTGCTCTCACAGCGGGCGAAGGAAGCAGGGATGGTCACCGTGCGGTTTGTCTCGATCTTTTGCGACCAAAATTTATCCGCCAGCTTTACGCTGGTAAATGGCACCGGCTGTATCGGGTAATCCTTCTTCTGGGCGTAGGCCGACAGGCTAAAGCCCGCTGCTATGATCAAACAAAATGCTTTCATGGTTCCTCCGTTTATTCCCAATGGGTTAGCCCGTTTTAAAAAGCGATGGGCTTTAAACCCATCGCTATACCGTTCTTCAAATTAAACAAAACGAGTAGTTCAAAAGTACCAACAATTCAAACGGATAGTAAATGATTTTTAGCAGGTTTTAACTATATTTTAGCGTAATATATTGAGCTAACAATAAAAATCTGGTAGAATAGAGGAAAAGTTCTTTTCGGGTCCCATTTTCCTGCTTTGGGCAATAAATAAATATTTAGGTTTCGATACGCAATATTTTATATATATTTATAAAATGGATTCCTAAACAAAATATACACATCTAACATCAACCCGCCCAGGCTTAGAGGCTTGATAAGCTAAAATTTTATTAACCCATCATTAGAATGACTTTTATGAAAAAAAACGTCACAAAATATCTGTTTGCTATAATAAGCCTTACGATGCTATTCTTTTTTAATGCAGCATCCGGTCAGCCGGTACCTGCGCTTCAGTCAACTTCGTTCCAAACGGGAAGACTGTACACTACGGATGGAAAAAAGGTTAAATTTTATACCCTTACTATGGAGGGAAACGTGAGCAGGTATAAAGTGAACGCCGGTGACAGCGCCTTTACGGAAATATCGAAAGATAAAATATTAAAAATTAAAGTAAAAGTGAAAAATACTGCTTTGAGTATTGCCGCGGGCGCCATAGGGGGCCTGGGAGCAGGATTTTGGCTTATTGATGGTGACAATGTTACGGTAAGCGGCCCGCCCGGCACAAAAACATTTGTTGTTCTTGCAACAACAGTTACCGGCACTTTTATTGGCGTTGTGGTTTGGATTTTTGAAAAAAAGTATACCACCGTTTATCAAAAAGACAAAGTAATCAATGGCGTAAGTTCAAACTAAATTTGACGTCATATTTGAACCGCCGGGTTTGGATAATAGATGGCCTTGTATCTAAAAGTAATTTACACTAATTTTGTTATAAGCAGATCAGGCAAAACTATCTTATCCCCATACCGTATGACACAGGTGGTATTGAATATAAACAGCAAAAAAAAATGGGATGCGCTAAAAACCGTTTTAGAAGCAATGGATATAGATTATACCACCCAGGTTAAAAAAGAGATTTTGAGCGAAAAAGAGCTTCAGTTATTGCACCAGGCCGAAAATGACAAACAAAACGGCAGGTTAACCACCTACACCAGCCATCGCGACATTTTGGGACGGTAATGATTGCCGAAGTTGTTTATACCGAAACCTATAAATTATATGCGTTGCCGGGAATAAAAATCGGAGATTTATAGTTATTTTTGTTTTAGTATAATCCCGACAGCATGGTAATCACTATTAATAAAGACACTAAGGCGGAAGATATTGATAAGGCGATTAAAAAGCTGCCAAAGTCAAAAAAGAAATCATTAAGCAACTTTTATGGTAAACTTAAGGGTGCATTTGGCGATGGTTTGGACTATCAAAAAAAGGTAAGGGATGAATGGGATTAAATACCTTGCCGATACCAATTGTTTTATATACCTGCTCGATCAAAACCCCTTCATTTTGCCTTTTACGGTAGATACCTGGGCATTCTCCTATATAACCGAAATTGAATTGCTGTGTAAGAAAAACATTTCGGAAAATGAAGAAGCGGTGATCAATGAAATGCCGGACACCTGCGTTAAAGTCAACCATTCTCAAGCCCTAACCGAGTTGGTTATTAAGTTAAAACGGAAACATAACATTAAACTTCCCGATGCAATAATTGCGGCCTCTGCACAATTATTGCAACTTCCGCTAATTACTGCTGACAAGGGCTTTGCAAAGATTTCCGAAATCAATTGCATCCTGCTGGATTTTTGAAACCATTTGAATCCCCTGCCGCCGGTTGAGGCGTTACGTTGCATGGTAATAAATATCCTGAATATTTCTTTGCCGGGCAAATGGTTATTGCAAGCGGGACGCTTACATTTGTTTTGGTTCAAGCGGGACGCTTGAACTGGCTGGGGGTTGAACCGGCGGGGGGCAGATTTAATCGGTCTTATTTATCCAATTAATAAGTGGATGTACCCATTCTTTATAAGGCTTATAAAGAAAAGCGTGGCTATTATTCATATTCAGTCTTATTTCCTTAAAACTTTTTATACAATGTTTATCGTCAAATAATAATGTGCATGACCCATGAGGGTCAGAAGCCTCGTAGATAGAAAGAAAGTTTCCGCAGAGTTCTTTTCCTATGTAGCTTTTATAAGTGTCGGGCTCGCACATCCCCAAAATTGCATATTTAATCTTTTCGTTCTTAACCCGTATCGCAACTTCTATTGTGATGTATGCCCCCAGGGATGCACCGACAACGCAAATTTTTGCAGGGTTTACTCCAGCCTTCAATAAGGTATCTATTTGCTTTGATACTTTGACGGTATACACATCATCGTCAGCATTAATTGGCCTTGGTTCACTGATTACCTTGTATCCGTAACTGGCAAAAGTATCCAGTATGCTTTGGTATTCATATACGCCAAAATATTTGCTTATGCCTTTTCCATGTTCTATTGCTATTTGCCCGTGCAGGTAAAATAAATAAGTTTTCGATGTATCAATGTCATTTGCGATGCTTGTCCTTACCGTTTGTCCGTCTGCAGCACAAATAGCAAGTAAACAAAAGTGTATTAAAAGAAAGAGCGGTTTCATATATCAATTTATGTATTTTGAGATGCACCGGTAAAGTTCGCCGGTTGAGGCGTTGCAGGTAATAAATATCCTGAAAATTTCTTTGCCCGGCAAATGGTTATTGTAAGCGGGACGCTTACATTTGTTTGGGCTCAAGCAGTTGCAATGGATAAAGAAACAGCCAGGTATATTTTCGTGCATTTTCCGAACCTCCTTACGTCAGATGAGGTAAAGGCTTCAAGACATGCAATGTATTCGGAGAAACTGGGCGACGATGATCTGGAACACAGTTCCCGTGCAAGATCATACCGGAAAAGAGGCTTGCTAACTGAAGACAAGGCGGTACTGGACCTGCTCAAAAACGGTTATGATGCGTTTGAACGGCGTGCTTGTGAGCGGATAATGGCGCAATATCCTGGAAAAGTGTTCTTAAATAATTGCCCGCAATGTAATCGACTTACGCGAACACCTTACGCCCGCCAGTGCCGCTACTGTGGCTACAACTGGCACTATATGATCGCTGCAAAGTTTATGCTTCACTCGTCATTTCCAATAACAAACAGGGGAT
>DASRTD010000334.1:0-5027 GCA_035656115.1 Mucilaginibacter sp. | reverse complement strand
TAAAAGGCGATGCAAGAGACGCCTATACCAACGATCAATTGCTAAAAGCCTGGAGCGATTTTGCCGCCCAGTTAAAGGCCGACGGTAAAAAGAATGCGCTGACCATTTTTATTTCAAACCCGCCAAAAGCTATCGGCCCGGATAGTTATGAGATTGTGGTTGAAAACGGCGTACAGGAGAACACTTTCAGGTCGGAGCGGGCAAACCTGCTCAACTTCATTCGGTTAGGCCTGCGGAATTTTAATATTGAAGTAAGTGCACGGATAGATGAAAAGGCGGTGGTAAAACGCCCGTACACAGCAATTGAAAAGTTTCAATACATGGCCGCAAAAAACCCGGCAATGGTAGATCTGAAGAATAAGTTCAATTTGGATTTTGATTAGGGAATCCATAGTTGATGGACCATAGTCCATAGCCATTAGTGAACATATCTGCCACGGTGCATGGACTATCGATCATGGCCGACTGTCTATAAATCTTTAAATATGGATTTTTTAAAAGCAATATGGAATGAATTTACCGGCTTTTTCGGTTTCGGGAACCTGTTTGATATTTTAAAGTCGGCCAAGTACGATCAATTGCTGACCTATCACGGTATTACCGCTGTTTTAGGCCCGCTTATTCCATTTTTACTGATCATCGAGATCATCCGGGCCGCCCTCTACAAGCGGTTTAAGGTGATCGACTATAAGATTTCTTTCTTCACCTATGTTTTGAACGCGTTTATCGGCAGGTTGATCTCATTTGCTATGGTAGGCATTTGCATCGGGTTATTTACAAAGCACGCCATTTTTAAAACATCGTTTACCTGGTATTGGTTCATTTATGGGTATGTGGTGTGGGAGTTCGCCCATTTTATCTATCACTACCTTGCGCATAAGGTTCGCCTGCTTTGGTGCCTGCATTCAACACATCATGCTCCGTCAGCCATGAATTTATCGGTCACCTATGCGCATTTCTTTTTAGAGGCGCCTTATGCCGATATTATCCGCACCACCATTTGTATTTTGCTGGGTGTAAACCCCGCCATGTTGTTTGTTATTATGTTTATTGACGGCACCTGGGGAGCGTTTATCCATATCGGCGAGAACCTGGTGAAGGATGCCCGCTTTGGTTTTTTAGGAAAAATGATCCTCACACCATCTTTTCACCGGGTTCATCACGCCAAAAATCCGCTATATATGGATACCAATTTTTGTAACTTGCTAAATATATGGGACAAAGTATTTGGCACTTATCAGTCCGAAGACAGGGCGATTCCCATTGAATACGGTATTACCCGGCAAATGAAACCGCATAGTTTCCTGAATGCCTATTTCGGCGAGATCGTCACCCTGGCGCGGGATGTCGCAAAGGCTCCGGGCGTCAAAAATAAATTTTTATACATCGTTATGCCTCCGGGATGGAGCCATACCGGTGATCATAAAATGGCGAGCGTCGTACGGAAAAAATATTTTAAGGAAGAAAAACATGTTAAAAATCAACCCGAAGCAATAAATAACTGACAATCTCTACCAATATTCGGCCATGGTCCATGGACTATCGACCATGTACAAAAAGGTTCAGCACCAGTACCCCCGCTAATCCTACCACCGAAACGATCGTTTCCATCACCGACCATGATTTGATGGTATCCTTTATCGACAGGTTAAAATACTCCTTAAACAGCCAGAAACCGCCATCGTTTACATGTGAAAATGCCAGGCTGCCCGCGCCGATGGAAAGCACCATCAGGTTGGGGTTGATGCTGTGGTCATGGGTTACCATTTTTGACAGGATAGCGGCAGCGGTAAGCCCGGCAACCGTAGCCGAACCCAGGCTGATGCGGATGACGGCTGCGATGATCCATCCCAATAACAGCGGCTGTATGTTTGCACTTTGCAGCAAGCTGGTGATCTGGTTACTGATGCCGCTGTCTACAAGTACCTGTTTAAATGAGCCGGAGCCGGCAATAATGAGCAGAATAAGGGAAATATCCTTTACCGCATCACCATAAATATTGCCGAGGTTTTTAAGGCCGATGCCCTGCTTAACACCAAGCGTAAACGTCGCGATGATGATGGAGATCAGCATCACGATGGTGCCATCGCCCAAAAACGCCATAATTTGATGGAGTTCGCTGTTTGACTTATTAAAGTTAAGGTAGAGGGTGGTTCCCATCAGGAATATCACAGGCAGTAAAGCTGTTAAAAAGCTATTGGCCGTGCCGGGAAGTTTTTCTGCCGGCAACTCTTTGGCGGCGAAGGTTTCCAGGGGGTGCGAAGGGATGTTTTTAAGGAACTGCGAATAGACCGGTCCCGCCAAAAGAACAGCAGGGACAGCCAAAGCAAGACCATACATCAGCGTTGTGCCCATATTTGCGTGGAACATCGGCACCAGGGCAGACGGCGCAGGGTGGGGCGGCAAAAAGCCATGGGTTACCGACATCGCAGCCAGCATGGGTAAACCGACATAAACCGCCGGCAACTTGTATTTATAAGTGATGGAAAAAATGAGCGGCACTACCAGCACAAAACCCGTATTATAAAACAGGGGAATACCAATGATAAACCCAACGATGAGCAGCGCCCACTGCACATGCTTAATGCCAAAAGCATTAACTAAAACCGAAGATATTTTCTGCGCCGCCCCGCTTTCGGCAACCAGTTTGCCCAGCATGGCGCCAAGGCAAATGATGATGGCAATGGAGCCCAGCGTATCGCCCAATCCCTTTTGAACAGACCCGCTTACCTTACCCAGCGGAATGCCTAAAAGCAGCCCCGCAAATACAGAGACGACCAGGAACGCGAGAAAAGGGTTCATTTTTGCCCAGCTCACCAAAAGCACAAGCAGGATGATGCAGAGAAGGATGGTTATTAAAGCCATTTAACAGGATTGGGGGGTGTTATGGATTATACCGACTAAAGTAACAACATTATTTTGCTTTGAAATTTTCGGCATGTAAAAACTTTGTACATTAGTATCAAAATCATCCAATTATGAAACTGATACCCTATTTAAACTTTGGAGGGCATACCGAAGAAGTGATGAATGCCTACGCAAAAATTTTTAAGGGAACTGTGCATGATGTGAGCCGATTTGGCGATACCTGGCCTGATATGCCCGAAGACGCTAAAAACGGAATTATGCACGCCCGCTTATCCTTTGGCGACAACATGCTTATGTTTTCCGATGGTACGCCGGGCCGGGCGGTAAATCATGGCGACGGCATCAGCCTTAGCCTGGGTATGACCGACGAAGCGGAGGCGAATTCAGTTTTTAACCAACTGGCGGAGGGCGGTAAAGTAACCATGCCCATGGCCAAACAGTTTTGGGGCGCCATATTTGGGATGGTGACCGATAAATACGGAATTCATTGGATGATCAATTGCGAGGTTGGGGCATAGTTCATTGTCGAAAATGAAAAAATCTCGTCCAGTTGTTTTAATAAGAATAATGAGCTTAATAATAGCTTTGATAATTCTTTTGACTACATACGCATACTTTAGAAGCTCCTTAATTCATTTCAATGGAACAATTGATAAAGATTATTTTCCTGCGTTTGGGAATTTTATAGGGAGTATCACGGGGGTTTTTTTAAGTATCGGTTCGATAGTTCTTATCTTTTATACCTATCAATCACAACAAAAGCAATCGTTGCTAACCAAAGAATTAATAGATAGGCAGATTTCATTAAGTGTGAAACCTGAAATTTTTGTCAAAGATTATTTCCATGAACAAATTAAATCTACCGATAAAAAGTTTTTGAGTATTGATAAGATTGTACCTATTGGGTTACAAATTGTAAATTTAAATATAATAAATGTTGGTATTGAAGTAGCTCAATACATTGAATATAGTTTTAAATATAATGTTTCGGAAATTGTTGATTATTTAACTAATAAGATTAAAAAACCACTTATACGTATTGAATATAAGCCATCGGAACTTTTTGCTGAAATTATACTACTTAAAGATGGTACTAAAATTGGTTTGAATGTACTTTATGCAACACGGAAAAACAAGAAAGATTATTTAATGCCCTATAAATTAAATTCAGACTCATTTGAAATTCCATTTCCGAGTTTTTACTGTTTTGCTTATTATTACGCAACACTAGATAATGTAGATGGAAAAGAGGATTTAGAATATTTCCCCAAATGCCATCTTGAAATCTCTTATGCAGATTTGGAAGCCAAAAAACATTTGAAAAAATTTAATATTGAAATTGAATTTATGGTGGTAGCCCCTTCTGAACCTGAAATTGATATTCCTTATAAGATTTTAATTACTGAAAGCAATAAACAAGAATAAATTTTGTGCCCAATAATGTTGCGGATTTGAATCGGGTGTTTTATTATAAAATTCACTCCTTCACCGCCGTTATCCTCGTCCCATCTTCGCCCGTAGTTTCAAAAACCAGTTGTTTGCCGGTAAAATCCATTATCCAAAAAGGGAATTTGCGTGTCGAGCCGTCGGGCAGTGTTTCGGTGTATTGTATCTTCCTGTTCTCAACAGTAAACTTGCCGTGCGAGATCATTTTGCCTCCCCACCATATCTGCAGGGTATTGTCTTTAAAAAATTGGATAGAAGGGTCTTCATTTTTTAAATCGCCCCTTGAGGTGCTGTCGGGTGGGTTAGCGTAGGGTTGTTCGTCTTTAATGTATTTCCATTTGCCGTAAAGCTGATCGGGGGCGACGGAGGACTTGCAGGAACTAATAATCAATATCGAAAACAAAAAAACCGGTGCAAAACCTTTTAACAAATTCATTTATATGATATTAGTTCAATTAATTCCACCCTCTTCTTAATAGGTGTTGGTATTCCAGTCCGTCGATTCCTCTTTTCAATTTACCAAAATGCGCCCTTAGGCCGACCCTGCCGGTTTTTTGACGCATTTGCTCAATTGCTTGCTGAATTTGTTCTTTGGTAACTTTGCCTTTTATCTCCAAAATCATAATCAAATATAAAGAATTAACACATTCTTCCGTGGAGTAATAAAATGTAATATGATGGACATTATAGAATTCTTTTCTACTTTTGTAAAC
>DASRTD010000333.1:0-39463 GCA_035656115.1 Mucilaginibacter sp. | reverse complement strand
TTTATCTTAAAGAAGACGGCAAGTGGAAATTGGGCTCTCTCACTTTCTCAACATTACTCAGGCCGGTTAAAATGAAATAATAGCCAGCTGCAACACTACTCCCTGCTGTCCAAAGGCGACTACACTAAAAAAACGAGCATTCAACGTCAATAATCTGGTCGATGCCTGCGTAATTCGAAACGCTGGAATATATATAATCTTATGCGCGGTAAAGCAGGCCAGCCACAACGGGATTTTGATGTATCTTCGCTATAGGCTCAGCTAATAACCCTATGCTAAAAAATTATTTCAAAATTGCCCTGCGTAATTTAAAAACCAATAAAGGCTACACCCTGCTCAACCTGTTTGGCCTGGTATCAGGGTTAACCTGCTGTTTGGTGTTGTTTCAGTATGTGGCGTATCAAAAAAGCTTTGATGCCTTTAACAGCAATGCCGGCCAGATTGCACGCCTACATATGGATTTGCACGACCAGGGGACACTTACCATGCAATCCGCCACCGTATTTCCGGGCGTGGCGCCGCTGATGAAAAATGATTTTCCGGAAGTGAAAAACTACTGCCGGCTGGTGAGCGCAAGGGTAAGCTGGTGGGGCGTTGAGCCCGCGCAAGTGAATATTGTATTCTCCAACGACGATCATAACGTAAAAGCGATCGAAAACACAGGCTTTTACGCCGATCCTTCTTTTCTGCAAATGTTCAGCGTTCCTTTTTTAAAGGGTGACACCGTTAATGCGTTGGATGGCCCAAATACGATGGTGATATCCGAAGAAATGGCAGCAAAATATTTTGCCGGCGCCGATCCATTGGGGAAGCTGATGACGGTACACGAGGGCGGGCTGATATATCACTACCAAATAACCGGCGTATTTAAAAACTTTCCTAAAAACTCCCACCTCAGCTTTGATTATTTGATTTCGTATAAAACGTTTATCAGCCTGATCCGTGCTTTGGGTAAGGGCAAGGAGATGGATCCCGACATGAATTTAGGCTGGTACGACTTTTACGATTACCTGCAATTGCAACCGGGAACTAACCTCAGCGCATTGGAAGCCAAATTTCCTGATTTTTGTTTGCGCCATCACATGAATGAGCAAATATCAAAAAACCGGACCGACTTTTACCTTACGCCGCTTACGGATATTCACCTTTACTCGCACCTCAACGAAGAAGCCGGGGTAAATGGCGATGGCAAATCGGTGTCGTTCCTGTTTTTGGTGGCGTTTATCATTATTGCCATCGCCTGGGTAAATTATACCAACCTGGCAACCGCCCGGTCGCTGGAGCGGGCGCGCGAAGTTGGGGTGCGTAAACTGCTCGGCGCGCTGCGGGCGCATCTTATTTTCCAGTTTTTGATCGAAAGCCTTTTGCTAAACCTGGCCTCGCTGGTTATTGCGCTGGTTTTGGCGGTGGTGTTGTCGCCCATTTATCACCGGCTGCTCGCCGGCGACATGAGTTTTGGTTTTCACTTACCCGCTGCGTATACCTTGGGCTTTACAGCACTTTTTTTAGCAGGCACCTTCCTTTCGGGTGTTTACCCGGCTTTTGTGCTTTCGGGTTATCATCCCATTACCGTATTAAAAGGCGCATTTAAAAACAGCGGCAAAGGCCAGTTTTTGCGCAAGGGACTAATTATAGGGCAGTTTTCCACCTCGGTTGTGCTCATCGTGGGTACTATCATCGTTTTTCAGCAGGTGAGTTTTATGCGCAACCAACAGCTTGGCGCCAATATCGACCGTACGCTGGTGCTCAACGGCCCGGTATCCGTTCCCGATACCATTTACCGCGAGACCTATAAGTCGTTTAAGGACGAGCTATTGCAGATCAGCGGCGTAAAAAGCATGACCGCATCCACCAGCGTAATGGGAAAGGAGATCTACTACACCAGCGGCGCCATGTTGCAGCACTCGCTAACCCATCAATACTATACCTTTGCTTTCTTGTACACGGATTACGATTTTGTGCCGGCGTATGGCATCAAGATCCTCGACGGGCGAAATTTCTCCAACAAATTCGCCACGGACACCAGTGCCGTTTTGCTTAACGAGGCGGCCACTAAACTCTTCGGCATAAAAAGCCCGGAGGCTGCGCTTAATGAATTTATCAGTTTTGACGGAACTCTCCACAAGGTAGTTGGCGTGCTGACCGATTTTCACCAAATGGGTTTAAACACTGCCGTAAACCCGATGGTTGTTGTTTTAAGGCCCCAGGCCAACAATTTTTATTCTATCAAGCTTAATTCGCCCAACACACAGCAAACCGTTGCCGCGGTGGAAAAAGTATGGAACGAACATTTTCCGGCCGACCCTTTCAGCTTTTTCTTCCTCAACGATGCATTCGACCAGCAATACAAAGCCGATGTACAATTTGGCAAAGTCTTCGGCATATTTTCTTTCCTGGCCATCTGCATAGCCTGTTTTGGGCTGCTCAGCCTTTCGGCTTACAACGTTATACAGCGCACCAAGGAGATCGGCATCCGCAAGGTACTGGGCGCCAGCGTAAGCGGCATATTTATGATGCTGAGCCGCGAAATGGTGATGCTGGTGGCCATCGGTATTTTGGTAGCAATACCCATCGCCTGGTTTGTAATGCACCTCTGGCTGCAGGACTTTGCCTACCGCATCCCTATCCAGTGGTGGGTATTCGTCCTGGCCGGCTTCGCGGCATTGCTCATCGCAGTGCTAACCGTAAGCTACCAGGCCGTAAAAGCGGCGCTGGCTAACCCGGTGAAAAGTTTGCGGACAGAATAAGGGAAATGTGCCTGGCTGTCTGATTCCTATGATCCATGACGTTAAAACGTCTTGCAGGTCTTTTAGTTTTTACCGGGTCGCCGCCCTTCCAACTTACACGTATTTAATCGCAGGAGAATCGATGGCAGACCGGCCATGCACACCAGCTGGTTCTTGGGCTTCTACTTAAAAACGGCGGCGCAAAAATATTTTCCAAAAAACTACAATTGTAGTTGTATAATTACAAAATTAGTTTTATAATTGTACCATGAAACGTTTAAGTGAAAAAGAAGAAGTTATTATAAAGGCTGTTTGGAAGCTAAAAAAAGCATTTGTAAAGGACGTGCGCGAAGAGCTGCCGGACCCGAAACCGCATATCAATACCGTGGCCACCATGATGCGGAGAATGGCCGATAAAGGCTTTTTGAAGTTCGAGGATTTCGGGGCTACTTACCGCTACTCAGCTTCGGTATCAAAAAAGGAATACACCAACACCTTCGTTAAGCCATTGCTTACGGGTTTGTTTGGTAACTCGATGAAAAACGTAGTGAGCTTTTTTACCGAGGAAGAAGAAATTTCGGTTGAGGAACTCAAAGAGATCATCGCGATGATTGAAAACAAGAACAAACAATAAATCCTTTAGTTATGGAAACTTTAATGTGGTACCTGGTAAAGGTTAACGTGATCTTCACCATCCTGTTTATGGCATACTTTTTTTTGTTTAAAAACGAAAAAGCGTTTTACCTGAACCGGGCTTTCCTGTTAAGCTCAATATTACTTTCGTTGCTGCTGCCGTTAATACCGGCAATCCATATCGCGTCAGCCGGTGCATTTCCCAACTATGTGACCGGGATAAACCCGCTGAAAAATGTTTTGGGGGCCGGATCGGCTTTTCAAAACGGTTCGGCTTCAGGCGCCGACCCTGCCGCACATGGTTTTTTAGCGGGGATATTTTCGCATATATCGATTATCCAGGTTTTAATGGGTATTTATTTGCTGGTAGCCCTGGTGTTGTTAAATAAATTCATTTACCAGCTGCTCAACCTGTATTTCCTGTTCAAACGGAGCAAGCGCTACAAAGGGGATGCGATCATTTATTGTGAGCACAACCAGGAGGTTTTGCCTTTTTCGTTCTTTAATATCCTGTTTATAAGTCCCGGCAGCAATTATCACCAGCTGGAGCAAATTATTGAACACGAAAAGGCACATATCAGGCAATGGCATTCCCTGGATATATTAGTGGCCGAGGTGTTTAGTATTTTAATATGGATAAACCCGCTTACCGTGCTTTTAAAGCGGTACAACCGGCTCAACCTTGAATATATTGCCGACCAGGAGGTGTTGAACACCGGGATCGATAAAAAGCAATACCAGTTAAGTATCCTGCAAAATTCAATGAACCCTGATGCCTACCCGCTCACCAATTTATTCAGTTCGTCAAAAATTAAACTTCGCATAAAAATGATCAACCAAAGTAAACCAACCAGGAAGTTGTACAAATACCTTTTTGTGCTTCCGCTTGTGTTAATCAGCTACCTGCTTGTTAACCCCGTTACGGCCAGCTCTGCCGGCATTAAAATTCCGGCAGCAGACGACACGCCTTTAAATGCCTTTGAAGGCATCTATCAAAACCACGATGCCCCGACGGCCTATTTTAAAGTAACCGCCGTTAACAACACGCTGGTTGCTAAAAGGCTCGATTATGACCAGCAATATGTATTAAACCGTACGGCAGACCTTACATTTGAAACCACCGATGCGCAGAGCACTAAAAAAATGGTGATAACTTTTTCAAAAAACGATGCAGGCGCCATTAGCCAGGCGCGTGTTGATGACCGTACCCCGTGGATAAAAGTCAAGGCGTATAAGCCAATTGACCAGGTAAAAATGCCGCCCCGCATGTTAAAGAAATTTGAAGGAAAATACCAGTTTGAAGCAAAGCCCGAAGCGTTTTTAACCATAACGTCAAATGGAACCGGCCTGGTCCTTAAACAGCTATGGGATGGGAAAGAGATCAGCCCTTTCGTCCCCACTTCCCTTCTTGACTTTTTATACGTGAAAGATGCCATGCCTTTACGATTTGTTAAGGACGCAAACGGCAACGTTGTAAAAATGTATGCATTTAGCAAGGATGCATGGGATAAGGTTAAAGAATAAAGATAAAATAGCATTAGCTATGAGCCCTTGCTACCGAAAAGGAAGCAGGGGCCTTTTTATTATTTAGCGCGGGCGTTGAGGGTCTGCCGGTATTGCCGTCCCGGCAGATTGTGGACGGGAAAGTAAAATCCTTTATTTAAATCGTCCTGCGCGGTCTTTTAGTCTTTACCGGGTCGCCGGGCCTTCCAACTTTCACGTACCTGGCAGCAGGAGAATCGTTTGAAGATAGCGCTTGCATCCCGGCCGGTTTATCGGCCTCCACTTCAGGGATCGAAACCTTTAGCTGACGAGTGCCGATCTGCCTGCCGTTCAGGCCTTCAACCGCTGCCTCTGCGGCTGCCTGGTCAACCATTTCGATAAAAGCACAGCCTTTGGAAAGCCGCGTTTTTTTATCGCGCACCATCTTTATGGTACTAACCTGCCCAAAGGGCATAAACAGTTTCGCCAATTCTATTTCATCGAGACTGAACTTAAAGCCGCCGACATACACTTTCGTCATTTAATTCAATTTAATCGGCAAATGTAATGAAGTGAAGCGTGAGCGCACAATCGGCGGAAAAATAATTTCCCCTCGCGCCAGCAGCAGGCATGTAAAACCAACGCCGTAATACCTCGCGGACATGCGCACACCGCCCTGCATTTCGGTTTGTCGGAGAAAACTCCAGCAAAGGCGGAAAGACAGAAAAGTCCGGAAGAAAGGGTAAGCACCTATTAAATTCGATGCACGCTTCTTCTTCCGGACTCTGGATTTTCGGACTTTCCCGCTTATGGCCAAACGCCTAAATTTTGGTACGAAACCGCTATTTTATTAATAGCACCCACGAATGCGGCGGTGCGCAGCGTGTCGATCTTGTCATTGTGTTTATACGTTTCGCGGATCTCGTGGTAAGAGCGGATCATAGTATCTTCAAGACCAGAGTTTACCAGCTCAAGTTCAGATGCGCCTTTTATAATGGTTGAGCGCTGCATAGGCGATAATGCTACGCCGGTTATACCTTCCACCATATTTACCAGGTTCAGGTTCATATTTTCCTCAAAGCGCCTGTTCATGCGCCCAAAGGCTACATGCGACAGGTTTTTAAGCCATTCGAAGTATGATACTGTCACACCGCCGGCATTGCAGTACATGTCGGGAATAATGAGGCCGCCACTCTTGTAAAAAATAGCTTCGGCTTCTGGTGTGGTTGGGCCATTAGCGCCTTCGGCAATGATCTTAGCCTTTATGTTCGAAATATTGGCGATAGTTATCTGGTTTTCCAAAGCCGCCGGAACCAGTATGTCGCATTCCTGCTCCAAACCTTCTTTGGAGTTTTTAAATTCCTTTTTGGCGCCAGGATAACCCAATATCGAACCGGTAACTTTGCGGTGCTGGAAAACAGCATCGATATCCAGCCCGTCGGCGTTATAAATCGCACCTTCAAACTCGCAAAGCCCGACAATTAATGCGCCGAACTCGGCCAAAAATTTGGCTGAATGATAACCTACGTTACCAAGGCCCTGCACAATTACTTTTTTGCCTGAAATTCCAGGCACCAGGCCAAGTTTTTGCATATCCTCAGCTACGCTCACACATTCGCGGATGGCAAGCGCAACGCCACGGCCGGTTGCTTCCTTGCGGCCGGCTATGCCCTGCAGCGCGATAGGCTTGCCGGTTACACAGCCCATGGCATCCAGTTGTCCCGGATTCATGGTAGCGTAGGTGTCGGCAATCCAGCTCATCTCCCGTTCGCCCGAGCCATAGTCCGGGGCGGGAACGTCGATACTTGGGCCAATAAAGTTCTTCTTGATTAACTCCACCGTGTAGCGGCGGGTAATATTCTCTAGTTCCTGGATGTTGTAATTCTTCGGGTTGATCTTTATGCCGCCTTTGGCACCGCCAAAGGGAACATTTACAATGGCGCACTTGTAGGTCATTAACGCAGCGAGCGCCATCACTTCATCTTCATTAACCATCTCGCTGTAGCGGATACCACCTTTTGTAGGCGACTGGTGCTGTGAATGCTCAACCCGCCATGCATCTATCACCTCAAAACCATTCCCCCGGCGTATCGGGAACCGGAACCGGTAAACGCTGTTACACGACTTAATCTGATCGAGCAGACCCGCATCGTGTTTGGTAAACTGGGCTGCAAAATCAAAGTTTTCACAAACGTCCCTGAAAAAATGTGTTTCCTGATCAGCAACCATATTTAAAGTAGCCATAAATTTTATTTAATAATTATTAAATTGTTAAAAAACGAGGCAAATTTGGCACATTTTTTACCAAATTCGCAAATTTATTATCCACCTATAAACACCTTGTCCACATTCTTACATTAAAATGTATGTTTAAACGATTTAAAACTATTTTTTGAACTATTTGTCTTTTTCGATTTTTTTCAAACGCCTGTCTATCGAGAACAAATAAATGGCCAAACCGATAAAAATTATAGTAATGGTGGCAATTACCACATAAATTTTACCCGAGCTTCTCATCTCGTCGGCCATGTCAACCGGGGCGTTTTGCTGGCCAAACGCGGCCACGAAACTCGCCAGCAAAAATGCCAAAAGCAGTATTTTCTTCATGTTAATTTATTTCGTTCTTTTTATACTCGATTAAACGGATGCGATAACGCAGCGAAGCAATCCAAACGGCTATCGCGGCCCAGGCAATAAAGGCGGGATATAGCACTACACGCATATGGTTATCCATATCCAGCTTCCCGAAGGCCGGGTTACCGCCATTACCGGGATGCAGCGAATCGGTCATGCGGGGTAATATCATGATCAGCACCACCATGATGGGGAAGGCGAAAATGTTGTAGATGGCCGATATTTTTGCACGTTTTTGCTCCTCATCAATCGAGTTTCGCAAAATAGCGTAGGCGCAATACAGCAAAAATGCTATGGCGGCGCTGTTTTGTTTAGGGTCGCTGCTCCAGAACGCGCCCCAGGTAAACCTGGCCCACATCATGCCGGTGCACAAACCCAGCACATAAAAAAATGTGCCTGTGTTTACACACTCAACAGCCACCAGGTCATATTCTTCCCTGCCGGTATTTAAGTACATGATACTGTAAATAACCGATATGGTAAAAACCGTGAACATGGCGATCCACATGGGCACGTGGAAGTAAACGTTTCGGATGGTTTCATGCAGGATAAACAAACGGGGTACGTCGAATAAAAAGCCTGCGATTAAAGTGTAAAGTATGATGAGTACCGCCAATACTTTCCACCAGCTTTGATAGATAAGTTTCATAACATTTTTCGGGTGTAAAAGTACTGCTTTTAACTCATTTAGTGAAGATCAACAAAAGTGATCCTTATTACATCTGCCGCGAAACTGAATCCCGAACACCGTTTTACTTCGGTATCGGTGTTGGTAATTTATTTCTGATCAGGGACGTAATCAACGGGCAGCAGATCCGATAACCGGGACTTCGCCCAGGTACCCTCATGCAGAGGCCCGTTACCAACCTCTATACCGTTCATATCAAATATCGGGTCGCCATCAAGTTGTGTTAATACACTGATTTCATAGTTGGGCATGTCAAGCGGGCGGTAAATGTCCCTATAGTCCGTTTCATCCCGTTTTTTGGTATAAATTATATACAAATAGTCGTCAAAATGAAGCCTGAACAGACCGTTACTATTGTAATGGCTGGCGATGTCCGACTCGGCTAAAGCGGGCTTCACCAAACTCTCATGCACCCATTTGGGCACATTATTTTCCATGTTGACATAGTAGTTGAACGAGTCGCGCCGTTGCATCTGCTGTGCAATTTTTATTCCCCGTTTGATATCTTCTTCTTTTAGCCTTTCCGGGTTAAGGTAACGTTTAAGCGTATAAACTATGAAACCCTCTTTAGTTAAGTCCTGGCCAATAACCGACCGGTAAAAATGCATCGACGAGCCGTAGTATACTTCTTCGCGCTTTTCATGCCACTTCTTTTTTTGTGCGTCGCTGCCCGGTAATTCTTCAAATACCCTGTCGCCGGCGGTGCTGACGATATTGTTGATATTGTCTACATTAAAATCTCTGACTAAAAACTTAACCCTGTATCCCAATGCCTTATTTTCCACCACCAAAAACTGGTCTGCATCGGCATGTAATATCTGTTTGGTTTGATTATAGGTTAAATTGAGGATGTGCGGGTTTTGCACCTCGCAATATTTCGCATTCTCATCAATGCCGATAAAGTGTTTTTTAAACTCTTCGTAGTTTTTTTTCCAATCCGCAGGCGATGATATAACCACTTCACGCAACTCCAATGGCTTGGGCGTCATTTGAATGTCGATCTTCATTGGCTCAGGGCCAATCAATACGGTTTTATCATAATCCTGGTACCCCAAAATACTTACTACAAGCGTGTATTGACCGGGCCGTACATTGGCAAGAATAAAATTACCTCTATCGTTTGTTGCGGTGCCGACCGCTGAGTTACTTAGAAAAACACTGGCGCCCGCAATCGGCTTCTTCGAATCGGCGCTGGTTACAATACCACTGATGGTGCCTAATTGGGCAAGTGCGGCAAAGGGAAATAAGAGACAAATTAGGATGAGCCAGGGGAGTCGCATCGGATAAAATTACAATTAATATTCTGTACGCGAAAAAACGCATAAAAAATGAATAAATGATGAAAAGGCGATGAAAAAAAGCGTTCCGGGTTTACCTATCAAACTCGTTACAACTAACAACAAATTAATCTCGCCACAAATAAGGGAATAACAGGAGCGCCGTGGTAACGACGATAAAATTGATGGCTAAAAGAACACCCATACTGCCATAACTGGCGCTGCGGGCGAGGCCGTCCATCGCATTTTTGCTAAGGCGGATAAGGACAAGTATGACCGGTATTACAACCGGAAAACTTAAAATGGCCATCAGCGTACCATTGTTGCCTGCCTTGGAAGCAATGGCCGATATCATGGTAAAAACAGTTGAAAAGCTGATACTGCCTAAAATAACGGCTATAAAGTAAAAAAGGGGATCGCCCAGGGTATTGGTAAAAAAAACAAGGTAAACAATTAATGCCAGGATACTGAGCAGCGACATTAACAGGCTGTTATAGAGTGTTTTTGACAGGATGATAGCCTGCGGGCTGGCGATGGAATAATAGTAGAGCAGGCGCCCCCTGCTCTCCTGCAAAAAGCTTTTGGCGATAGCATTCACTGCCGCAAAAAGCATGATGATCCAAAACAATACGTTCCAAACAATCGGGTAGCTTTTGGTGCCGGTAAAACCGCCGTTCAGGTTAAAAGAAATGTAGCAGATAAAAACGGTTGATACCACGTATAGCAGCACGCCGTTAAATGCATATTTTGACCGCCATTCAAGCAGTATCTCTTTTTTTAACAGGAACCAGGTTTGGTTAAATAGCTGCATGGTTCAAAGATAGTTGATTAGGTTGAATTTCGCAGCGAGCGACCCTTCTGGTCACCCTTTTTACCGGTGGTCGGATAAGAACGGCGACCAGAAGGGTCGCCCCCGCCCACGGTTTTGTTAATATTGCGTTAAACATTGCCGATTTTATAAATTAGCAGAAAAAATCTGCTTTATAAATGCCCGCAGCCTATTATAAAACACCGATTGGGTTTGTGAGAATTACCGAAGAAGAGGGGTTCATCACGTCAGTTTATATGCTCGACGGCGAATTTGATATGCAGCTACCGGAGACACCGCTGCTGAAAAAAGCCCTACAACAATTAGATGAATATTTTAAAGGTGACAGAAGGGTCTTTGATCTGCCTTTAAAACAAAACGGCTCCGGTTTTCAGCAGCAGGTATGGGAGCAGTTGTCCAAAATTGAATACGGTAAAACCATCAGCTACCTGGAGCAATCAAAGTTGATGAATAATCCACTTTGCATACGGGCCATTGCATCGGCCAACGGAAAAAATCATTTGATCATTGTTGTACCCTGCCACAGGGTAATAGGGTCGGATGGCAGCTTAATTGGTTTTGGCGCAGGGCTTTGGCGCAAGAAGTGGTTATTGGAGCACGAGGCGAAAGTGCTGGGCATCGGGCAAACAAAGCTCGACTTTTAAGTACGGCACTCAAATACTGATTTTTTGATAGATATTCTCTTTTGGGTCGATCGGTTTAAATCTTTGTTTAAACCTGTCCGACCGGATGGTTTCCTTACTGCCGAGACACAAATAGCCGTCGGGGCTGAGGCTCCGATAAAACATATCGAGTATCCTTTCCTGCAACACCGTTTCAAAATAAATAAAAACGTTACGACAGCTGATGATCTGGAATTCGTCGAAAGCCTCGTCCGAAACCAAATTATGGATCGAAAAAAGCATATTTTGCTTTATATCGCTATAAATGGATGCTGTGTCATAACTCACCGTAAAATAATTATTTAGTGAGCCAGCCAGCCCGCATTGCTTGTAATTTTCGGTATTGACCGTCATGCTTCGCTGGCTGTAGCTTCCCTTGCGCGCTGCTTTTATAACAGCCGTATTCACATCAGTTCCGCAAATAAATGTCTTATCCTTCAAACCGAACTGGCTCATCAATATGGCAAATGAATACGCCTCTTCACCGGAAGCGCAGCCCGCCGACCATATTTTTATCTGCCCCTGCGCCGGCAAATTCGGCACAACTTGGGTGGCAAGCGCCCGATAAAATGTCGGGTCGCGGAACATTTCAGTAACGTTTACCGTCACTTCCTCCAAAAAATCCTGGAAAAAAGCCACATCGGTTGTTAACTGCCGCATAAGACCAGCAAAACCAAGTTTTTTGATCGTCATTACCCGGATGATCCTTCTTTTCAGCGATGATTTGGAGTAGTCTGAAAAATCAAACCCATGAGCTGCCGACACCGCTTCTGCCAGTTCGGCTATCTCTTCGGCGCTAATGTTTGGTGGAGCAGTATTCATTATTGGGGGTAAGGCAAATTGTTTTGAAGAAGAGCTATCCCAAAGGGCCGTCCCCACTGAAAGAACAATTCTCAAATGGTCTTTTATAGCCGGTGCTTTGCATATTTTTCCTATTCGGCGGCTTTAATAACATTCTTTCGTTTAGTAAGCGCGCCAACTACTGCCAATAACGCCCCTCCAAATAACATAAACCATCCCCACTTGTATTTCACCGATTTAATGGCCAGGTTTTCGATGGCGTGAAAAGGTATAAATGTAAACGAAGTATGCACCTTAAGCCAGGCAAGTGCTAAAAAAAGTGCGACAAGGCCAAGCGAAAGCCATGCGGTTAGTTTAACTATTTTTTGCTGACTCATCACCGCACCCAATATACCAACTATTGCCACCAGCAACATAACGATGCCGTAGGGCTTATTGCCATCGTAAACATCCCAATTAATAAGGTGCAGGGGACGAAGAATTGGACAGTAAGTACCGGCAATCAGAACTACAAAACCAACAAAGGAGATGAGGTTGTTTAAACGCATATCAATTTTTGGCTAATTCCATTTTTTCGGCAAAATGGGCGCAGTAGTCGCGCAGGTCTTCTACTATGTTTTTTTCGCCGGTAGCGCGCAAAAAGCTGTCGCCCATGGTTTGCAGGGTTTCGAAAAAGAAACGCTTCATCTCATCAACAGGCATGTCCTTTGTCCATAGGTCAATGCGCAGCGTGTTTTTATAACTGGGGTCCCACAGGGCCAGCATCATCGATTTCACGGGCAATGCTTCCTTATTTTGCGCATCCGTCGATTCCCACATAATGCTCTCGGGTACGTTATTATCGTCCAGTTCAACGGTAAGCTTAATTTCGGCTTTCTTCATTTTTTTATTTAACGAGTAAAAATATAATAGTGGTCAAAGTTATAAAGCTTAGCTCGACAATCCATAACTTTTTGAGTTCGTGAAAGAAATTGCGCAGCATGATGTCCAGAAATGACACTACGACAGTAAACAGCAAAAATATCCAGCCGATGGCGGTACCCATATTCATCATTTTTGGTCCGGTAATTTTCACGCCGTAAATCCAGCTGTAAACGGCGGCAAATAAAAAAAAAGCGCTGGCAAAATTGAGCGGTGTAATTCGGAGCTTCATTGGTTTAATGTTTTTTTCTGTACGATGAACGTGGATTTTTGCGGTTTACGGGTTGTGCATGCGGGTTGTTTTTTGCTTTTGCAGCATCGAATTTTTTATGCTGATTGGGCGTCTTCTTTTCGTGAAAAGCGCCTTTAAAATCAGGGTTTTCGCGCCGCTTTTGCATGTCTATCTCTTTTGCCTGGGCTTGTTTTTCTTCATAAGGCGTGGCTTCAACAAACACATCAGTTGGGATATCCTTTACCGTAATTGCCTGCCTGATCAGCTTTTCAACCTTTTGGATATAGTATTCCTCGGCCGGGTTACAAAAAGTGATCGCCTCGCCAAGGTTGTAAGCTCTGCCGGTGCGGCCGATCCGGTGAACATAATCTTCAATTACCACCGGCACATCAAAGTTAATTACGTGGCTTACATCGCTTACATCGATCCCGCGTGCTGCAACGTCAGTAGCCACCAATATCTTCACCTCGTCATTTTTAAAGGCGTTGATGGAATTAATACGTGTATTTTGGCCTTTATTAGCGTGCAGAACCTTAACTTCCTTTTCGCCGAACTTCCGCAATAAAAACTTATAAACGTCTTCGGCCGAGGTACGTGTTTTACAGAAAATAATCAGTTTTTTGATCTCATCCGTAGCGTCCAGCAGTTTTTTCAGCAGGTTGATCTTGGTTTTGACGTTTGGCACATGATATAAATATTGTTGAACCGTTTGCGCTGGTGTAGCCTGTGGCGTTATCTCGATAACCGTCGGAAATTCAAGGAAATTACCGGCGAGCTGCTGCACTTTATCGGACATGGTTGCTGAAAACAGTAAGTTTTGCCGTTTAACGGGCACCACTTCCAAAATGCGGTTGATCTGCGGCATAAAGCCCATATCCATCATTTTATCAGCTTCATCCAAAACTAATACCTGGAGCGTTTTTGTAAAGATATGTCCGGCCAGGTAAATGTCCATAAACCGGCCGGGCGTCGCAACGATAATATCGACGCCCTTTTTTACCTGTTCAATTTGCGTCTTCGGGCCAAGCCCGCCATATAAAACAACTGTTCTTAAATCTGTATTTGCAGCGAAAGTTTTGATATTCTCCTCTATCTGCATCGCCAGTTCCCTTGTCGGGGCGACGATAAGCGCACGGGGATGCACCGCCTGGGCATATTTTAGCTTCATCAGGATAGGCAAAACATAGGCCGCGGTCTTACCCGTTCCGGTTTGCGCTATACCCAGTACATCCTGCCCGCTAAGTATCGGCGGGATAGCTTTCTGTTGTATCGGTGTGGGTTCCCTGTACCCCGCATCGGCAATGGCATTTAATATTTGTTTGTTAAATTTAAAGTCCTCAAATGTTACTGCCATGTGGCAAAGATAGGATTTGCGGGCCAAAAGTCAGGACAGCCCGATATACTTGCGCCCGGCCTGCCGAAATATAATTTTTTCATTGTTTGAAATAATCTCATTTTTGACCGGAACCAGGCATCATACTGTAACACAATGGGCTACTTTTTAAGCTGCGATTGGGGCACAACATCATTAAGGCTAAGGCTGGCCGATACCGGCAAGGGCGAGATTGTGGCTGAAATACGCTCCACCGAAGGCATTAACAAGGTTTTTGAGTTGTGGCAGCAAAGCGGCGGCGAAGAAGAAAAAAAAACAAGATTCTATGGGGAAGTGATCG
Organism: Mucilaginibacter sp.; assembly: GCA_035656115.1. Lineage (GTDB taxonomy): Bacteria > Bacteroidota > Bacteroidia > Sphingobacteriales > Sphingobacteriaceae > Mucilaginibacter. The sequence continues at coordinate 24,905 of DASRTD010000333.1, read as the reverse complement.
ATCACCACGTCAGCGAACTGGAGACCCAAACCGGGCAGCGGTTAAATAATCTGCCACTTGTTTTGTCAGGAATGGCTTCTTCATCAATTGGGTTCATCGATCTTCCTTACGCATCTATGCCTTTCGATGTCGATGGCAGTGCCATAAATACGGGTTTCATCGCCGCAAGTGATTCGTTTGAACATGACATTCTTTTTATTTCCGGTGCAAAAAATGAAAACGATGTAATGAGAGGCGAAGAAACCCAACTGATCGGCTGCATAGCGCCCGGGCAATGGGTTAAAAATGAACTATTCATTTTCCCGGGAACTCATTCCAAGCATATCACAGTTAAAGAAAACCAGGCTATTGACCTTAGGACTTACATGACCGGCGAACTATTTAGCCTTTTAGCAACACAAAGTATCCTAAAAAACACCGTTCAACCCGGCGACTTCTATCCGGGCGCTTTTAAGCGGGGGCTTATTGAGGCAGCACACCGGAACATGCTAAATTTGATTTTTAAGGTACGTACAAACGGCCTCTTCGACGTGTGCACCGGGAGTGAAAATTATCATTACCTGAGTGGATTGCTAATCGGGACTGAACTTAAAGACCTGTCTTTATCCAATGCGGAAACGGTTAACCTGGTATGCGGCAATGATTTGCTGACGCAATACCAGTTGGCGCTTAGCGAACTGGCGCCAGACAAAAAACTAAATATATTTTCAGTTGAGCAAGGCGATGCCGCAACGGTTGTGGGTCAGCTTACCATCGCAAAACATTTAAAAATATTGAAATGAGTGTGCCTTTTTCATTTGAACTGTTTTATAAAATGCCTGTTGTCGGGATCATGAGGGGTATTCCGGACGATTGTGTCGATCCGATTGCCGAAGTTTATTGCTGCTCGGGCCTCACCTGCCTGGAGATAACCATGAACTCCTCAAACGCGGAAGAACATATTAAATCCCTCGTTGAAAATTATCACGACAGGTTAAACATTGGCGCCGGTACCGTTTGCAGCATGGCCGACCTGGAAAGGGCCCTTTCTGCCGGAGCTCAGTTTATTGTGACGCCGATCATTAATGACGAGGTCATAAAAACTTGTGTTAACGCCAATATCCCCATCTTTCCCGGTGCGTATACGCCTTCTGAAATATACAAGGCATGGGCAATGGGCGCTACCATGGTAAAACTATTTCCGGCAAGCGACCTTAAACCAGGGAACATTAAAGAAATATTGGCGCCGTTGAATTTTGTGAGCCTGATGCCGACCGGTGGCGTGACTTTGGAAAATTTCACAGAATATTTCAAGCAGGGTGCGAAGGCTGTTGGCATTGGCAGTCATTTATTCCCGAAAGACATCGTCGAACGACAGGATTGGCTTGCCCTGAGCGAAATTTACAAGGCGTTTGTGAAGAAGTACAATGATTTTGTGACGGCGTAAATCCGGGCGTGCCTCTAAAAAGATTAAAAATTGCTTGAGTTCGATATAAGCGCCATAGTCGCCTCACTCATCCTCTCCAAAGTAGAGGGGTTAAAAAAAGACCGGAAACCTATTCATTTGGCATCAAAGTCCTCTCCTTTGGAGAGGATGAGCGAGGGCTTCGCCGTTTAGGCGAGGCGAACGAAACGCCAGGGTTGAAAATCTTATCTCGGTCTCACGTTAAAAATTATATTTTTCGAAATTAGCATTTCTCAAAATATTTCTAACACGGTCTGCATCTGTCTGCTCGTAGGCATATTCGTCGCCGGTATTGTCGCCCATAAGAATATGGTCATTTTTATATTGCATCGCGCTCAACTTGCGCGCCCGGGCAGAGGAATGTACTTCGCGAACGCCTGTAAAACGGACGAGGTCTTCAACATTGTGTTCATTAACCCCGCTACCCGGCATGATTGTTATCCGGTCAGCAGCCTTTTGCATCAATTCGGCAATTACCCGAGACCCTTCAATTGCCGTACTTTTGCCTCCCGAGGTTAAAATGCGTTCGCAGCCCAAATCGATAATATCGTCCAGCGCTTGTTCAAGGTCGGCGCACATATCAAATGCCCGGTGAAACGTAACGCCAACACCTTTGCGTTTGGCCATTTGCACCAACTTGCCGCATCGTGCTTTGTCTACCGTGCCATCCGCATTCAGCATTCCTATAACAATGCCGTCGCATCCAGCCTCGATACAATGCATTACATCTGCAGTGATAATCTCATACTCAACATCAGTATACAGAAAATCCCCGCCACGGGGCCTGATCAACACATAAAGTTTGATGTGAAGCAACTTCCGGGCAAGCAGGATATCACCATGAGATGGAGTGGTGCCGCCTTCGTACAAGTTTTCGCAAAGTTCTACCCTTGCTGCACCGCCCTTTTGCGCTGCTAAAGCAGATTCTACCGAATTAGCGCAAACCTCAAGCAAAATGGGTGCATTCATAAGTGAAGTAAATTACCTGGTTAAGTCCCCTAAAATAAGGGCGCAGGGGTCGCCCCAATAATTTATACGAAAAAAATATTAAATGGTTACCACCAAACATCGGCTAAGCTGCCCGATTTTTTTGGGCTTTCAACAAAAATTATTGGTAAAAGCTCTTCCCCGGAATAATAAGGTCTTGCTTTTCAGCATTACAAACAGCGAATGAAAAGCCAGTTTGAATGGCATAGGCGCCGTATTCTCCTTTTTTATTAATTGCCAAAAATCCGACTTGTATCTCTTTGGCTGTTTCCGGCTTCTTTTTAATGATTCGGTTTACGGCTTCCTTGCATGCATCCTCAGGCGAATAACCATGGCGCATCAGTTCCACTACCAAAAAACTGCCCACATTCCGGATAACTTCCTCACCGACGCCGGTTGAGGTTGCACCGCCAACTTCGTTGTCCACGTACAAGCCTGCGCCGATGATCGGGCTATCGCCAACCCTGCCGCGCATTTTGAATGCCATGCCACTGGTAGTGCAGGCGCCCGATAAATTTCCTTTGGCATCAATGGCAAGCATGCCGATGGTATCGTGGTTATATTTACTGCCTGGCTTATGCTGCTTGTTTTCGATATTGACCACAGGAGCATATTTAGCCGTTTTGAGCCATTCCCTCCAGGCCTTTTCAGACTCAGGGGTCAGCAGCTTTTCTTTTTTGAAGCCTTGTTCCACAGCAAACTGTGTAGCGCCCTCTCCTACCAGCATTACATGCGGCGTTCTCTCCATCACCAGCCGTGCTACCGAAATGGGGTGCGCGATATACTCGATGGCAGCCACGGAACCGCAATTACCCAATTCGTCCATTATGCAGGCGTCGAGTGTAACATGGCCATCGCGGTCGGGATAGCCGGCACGGCCAACGGTATGATTGTTCATATCCGCTTCGGGTATTTTAACGCCGGCTTCCACGGCATCCAGTGCACGGCCGCCGTTACCCAATGTTTTCCAGGCTTCCTTATTTGCGGCCACGCCAAAGTCCCATGTGGAAATTACGATCGGAACATTTGCCGGCGCGTCAAAAACACCCGATTTAGCAAAAGCTGAAGACGAAAACGCGGCGAGTGAAGCGCCGGCAGCCGAAATTTTTAAGAACTTACGCCGATCATACATGGGCGCTAATATATAAATTAGGAATTCAAAGTAGACGTTTTGTATCTTTATTGATACGGTAAGTGTTGGGCACAAACGGGAACAAGGTTGATTTTATTCAAAATCCTGCTTGCAGTTATTGCAATGCCAGTTTTTTTGAGATTGGAAAGGATTGACCAGGTTAACAATGGAATCGAGCACCTCGGACCATCGGCCATCGTTTTTTTCTGCGACAATGTTGCGCACGTTGGTCGAGCCGCAGTAAGGGCAAACGACATAGGTATTATTTTCATCGTCTATCTCGTGGTGGTCCAGTTCATGCAGGTCGCCCTCGGTTGCCAGTATATCGCGGCATTTTTGAATATCGCGCTCAAAAACCTTTAGTTTAACACCACCCGTTGTGCTGGTATAAATAGGATTGGAGCCGATGGTATTTTCATCTGCAATAAAACAGGGTATGCCATTTGCCTCCAGCCGCGTGCGGACAATATGCGCCAGCATGGGGTCGTAGTAGGATTGGAATGTAACTATTTTATCGTCTGCACTCATTTCTAACAAATTTAACGCATTTACAATTCATTTTGCCCATTTTTCTGTAATTTGGTGCCTATGAACCGCATCGACAGGGTTTCCGCTATTTTGATACAGCTGCAATCGCGAAGGGTAGTGAAGGCCAGCGACATTGCCGAACGCTTTGGCATCAGCCTGCGTACCGTCTATCGCGACGTGAAAACCCTTGAGGAAGCCGGTATCCCCATTATTGGTGAAGCCGGCGTTGGCTATTCCATCATGGATGGTTACAGGCTGCCCCCGGTAATGTTTACACGCGAAGAAGCTACCGCTTTTTTAACTGCAGAAAAGATCGTTGAAAAGATGGCCGATAATTCCGTTTCTGAACATCATCGGTCGGCGATGTATAAGATCAGGTCGATACTCAAAACGTCAGAAAAGGCATTATTGGAGGATATTGACGAGAGCATTGCGGTTTTAAAAAATACGCACCAAATGCGGGTCGATCATAAAGATCATATCCAAACTCTTCTGAGCAGCATTGCCCAAAAAAAAGTGATCAACATCGATTACTTCGCCAATCACAGCCAGGAGCATACCAAAAGGGATATCGAACCCATCGGTATTTTTTACAAGTACAGCTACTGGCACCTGATCGCCTATTGCCGCATGCGCAAAGATTACCGCGACTTCAGGATCGATAGAATAAATCAGGTAAGGGTAACCGATAAGACATTTGACAATAAACACCCCACGCTGAAAGATTATATCAATCAAACGGCTAAAGAGCACGCCCTTGACCTGGTAATCATGCGGGTGGATAAATCGATATATTCCCACCTCGACTATCAAAAGTATTACAGCGGTTTTGTATCTGAAAAAAAGATCGGCGACCAATTTGAGATGACCTTCCTAACCATGTCGTTAGAAGGTTTTGCCCGCTGGTTTATGATGTTTGGCGATAAAGCTGAAATTATCACCCCTGACAGCCTGAAGGAGCAGGTGGGCAATATCGCCGCGGCCATTGCTCAAAAAAATCTGCAGCTCACCAATTCCTACTGACATAGGGCTGTCATTTGCCTGGCTTTAATTTGATGAAAAATTAAACATCATGGCAATTCAAATCATCTTTTGGGTATTAATAGTAGCTTATGTAATACCCGGTTACATTTTTGGATTTAAAAAGCTTTTTGCCCACAAAGAATCGGTGGAAGCTTTTAAGAGATTTGGCTATCCCCTATGGTTCATGCACCTGCTCGGCTTTGCCGAAGTTGCTGGCAGCAGTTTGATGCTGTTTAACCCGACACGAATTTATGGCATTGCCATCTTCCCCATTATAATTGCGGGGGCGATTTACACCCATGTAAAAGTAAAAGACGCAAAAAAAGTAGTGATGACACCCATATTTGTCGGCTTTCATTTGCTGATCATCTTTTTATTTACTTTTTGGATGCAGGGAATATGCTTTGTTGGATTGTAGTTTTTTCAAAAAACCAAACAATACAACCTGCTTTAACTTAATCTATATTAACCAACCAATACATGGAAACGCTAACATTAAAAACAACCATCACTTTTGACGAACCGATAGCAAAAGTTTGGAACGGCCTCACCGACCCCGCAATCGTAAAACAGTATTTCTTCGGCACAACTTTGGCCTCCGATTTTAAAAAAGGCAGTCGCATTACTTTCAGTGGCGAGTGGGCCGGGAAAACTTATACCGATGGCGGCATTATCCTGGAGATCGATCCGCCTAAATTGCTTAAATATACTTATTGGAGCAGTATGTCAGGCACGGAAGATAAGCCGGAGAATTACAACAATATCACTTATGAATTAAATGAGCGCGACGGTGTAACAACCCTCGTAATCACACAGGAAGGCGTTAAAAACCAGCAGGCAAGGGAACACTCGGAACAAAACTGGCAATCGGTATTTGGGGGCTTGAAAGACCTTCTAAAAAAGAGTAGGTGATCCTATCTTTATAGCGTGTATTTTGTTTCTTTAACCGGTTTGGGGGTAAGATCAACTGTCTCCCCGCCACAAGTAAATACGGATTATCCGCCCATAAAATGGACCAGAACTGAGCGGCCGATAAAAAAGCAAACTGAATGATAACTAAAACAGAAACCATTGAACTGCCGGCATTTAATGTGGCCGGGATAACGGTTAGAACCATCAATCAAAACGGGCAGTCGAAAAAAGATATGATGGCCTTGTGGGCAAGATTTATGGCCAATAATATGGTGCAGCAAATTGACAACCGTGTATCGGATGATATTTACTGCTTTTATACCGATTACGAAAGCGACCACCTGGGTTATTATACCGCATTGCTGGGACGCAAGGTAAAATCACCGGCAAATGCCGCCGTAAATTTTACGCTGCTTACTGTCCCGCCACAAAAATACCGGGTTTATTCGCTGGATGGTGAAATCCCCGGCAATGTGCTGAGCGCCTGGCAGGAAATATGGGATAGTGATGCAAACAGGGCATATACAGTCGATTTTGACTTGTACACCGCCAATGCCAAAAGCTTTGAAGAGACCGAGGCGAAAATTTACCTGGCGGTGAGGTAATCCGCATGAGGGTGCTCCGACGCATTTGGGCACACTTCTTCTTCTTTCGGACTTTCCTGACTTTCGGACTACCCCAAAATCTCATCGATCAACCCAAACTCCTTAGCATCTTCTGCACCCATCCAATAGTCGCGATCGGAAACATCGTTTATTTTCTGGTATTCCTGCCCGGTGTGCTTGACGTAGATCTCGTATAATTCTTTTTTTACTTTCAATATCTCGCGCGCGGTAATCTCAATGTCGGATGCCTGCCCTTGTACACCTCCTAATGGCTGGTGCAGCATCACCCTGGAGTGCGTAAGCGCCGCCCGTTTGCCTTTGGCGCCTGCGCAAAGAATAATTGAAGCGAAGGAAGCGGATAAGCCGGTGCAAATAGTAGCCACATCCGGGGCAATTAGCTGCATAGTATCATATATCCCAAACCCCGCATAAACCGAGCCGCCCGGCGAGTTGATATAAATTTGAATGTCCCGCCTGGGGTCGGATGATTGAAGGAACAGCAATTGCGCCTGTATAATATTGGCAACATGGTCGTCAATAGCGGTGCCGAGGAAGATGATACGGTCCATCATCAGCCGCGAGAACACGTCCATTTGCGAAATATTAAGCTGGCGCTCTTCCATGATATAGGGCGTCATACCCATCCGGAAGGCGGCAGCGCTGGTTTGCGAAACGTATTGATCCACAAAAGTTGAGTCAATACGAAGGTGGTTCACGGCGTAGCCGCGAAATTCTTTTTGATAATTCATGTTGGTGGTTGATTAAGTTGGATTGAGTTAGATTAAGTTGATTGGGTTGTGAAAATCAACTCAATTCCTTATCTGAAAAAACTCAATATCTTTCGCCTAAAACTGCTGTGCACGGGTTCATTGAATAACTTTTGATGTACCGATTCTATTTCTGCCTTTAATTTTTTGCGGCTGTAATGTTTTACCGCAGCGTGCGCCTTTTTTTGCCACGCGATCTGAGTTGAAAACGCGGGATCAATGATCAGCATCGCATCAAACAACAAGGCATCTTCGGCCGGGTTATTATTAAAAATGTAGCCGTCGATCAGTTTGATCTCATTCAACGAAGTCCTCATATTGCAGGTGTTTTTCTTTAATCGTTTCTCTTACTTTTTCCATGCACTTATACTTCTGCACCGTTGCTGATCTTTCGCCCGAATAGCCGAACAAGCCAGCAATGGATATCACGGGCAAATTATCGTAATAAAATGCTTTTAGCAGCTCCATGCATTTTTGCCCTGCGGTTTCCAGGTAGTGCATCAGTTTGTTTTGGGAAAGGTGTATTTCCTCGTTATCAATGTAATCATCGTTCGCATCGAGCATTGTGTGCAGCGTATTTTCATGAAATTTTTTCGCCCACAGGTGTTTGGCAATGCCTGATAGGTAAGCTTGCTCGTTGGTATGAACAGCTATCGCACCCTGAACCGATTTCTCATAAAAGATTACCAGGCTATCCTGGAAGACATCTTTTGCCTCATCCAAAGAACCGCCCATTTTGCTCACATATTTTGCCACTGCCGGGAATGCTTTTTTATAAAGTGCTATAAAAGCTTGTTCCCGCTCCGCAGTTGTACATCCGAAATCGATTTGCTGCCCCATAAACCCGTTTTTAATAACAAGTGTAATAAATTAACAAAATATCACCCGGGTTTTTGTTTTTTATTTTTTGGAATTTGATGCTGCACGACGCATCGTTTTTCAGAATAGCAACCTTTCTATATATTTGATCTATTATGCAAACCACATATCGCCTAAAGGCAAAAGAAATAAGCACGGCATTTCTTAAATCGGTAAAGACTTTGTTTGCAGGAAAAGAAGTTGAAATTACTGTGCGGTCTGTAGATCCCGGTGATAGGCAACTATCTGCAGGTCAAAAAAGGCTGCTTAAAATGATTAGCGAAAATCGTCAAAATGCCCCTGTAGTCGCTCTTGATATTGATTTACGAGGTCTTATAGACGATTCCCAATATCCCCAGTAATCGGCTCATGAACTATTTCGACACAGATGTATTAATTCATGCGTTAGTAAATCAGAATGTAAACTTGCATTTAAAAGTCAATGATCTGATTGAGGAGACTGCCAAGACTAACAAATTTTTAATATCATGGCTAAGCATACAGGAAATTGGATTTGTGTTGGCTAGACTTGAGCAGCCTATTCCATTTATTTCATCGAAATTAGATACATTAATATCGTCAGGGCCCATTGAGTATGGCTTGATTGAATTTACCAGGGCGATAGAGATAGCGAAGATAATAGGTTTTAAGGATTTTAACGACTGTTTGCACACGGCAATTGCAGAGCAACATTGCACAGATTTGTACACCTGTAATTACAGAGACTTCAAAAAATCCAACCGCGTACTACCTTGAATATTCATTTTTTGTAGTCAGGGCGTCAATCAGGGATGACGATCTTTTTGCTTTCTTCATCGTCCACGCCTCTCCCATTCCACCACGTCGCCAGCGACGACCCACTAATATTCATTACCGGCCCAAATACTGCGGGCGCCAGCCCGATAGTTGCCAGGCCACCCATTGTCAAGGCCAGGTCTGATGCCAGGCCGCTGTTTTGCATACCTACCTCAAGCGAAATGGTGCGGCAGTCTTTTTCCTTAAAACCCAGCAGGCGGCTGATCCAGTAACCAAGGGTATACCCCGAAACATTCTGGATAAATTCCGCCAATATCAGCAGCGCTCCCACCTTTAAAAGGCTGTCTCTTCCTGCCGAAATGATGATCAGAATGATAATGCCGATGGAAAGCATTGAGAGCAGCGGCATTAATTTATCAAGCCATTTTAACCGGCCTTTTACTAAATAATCAAACAGTAAACCCGCAGCTATTGGAATGATAACCACTTTCGCAGTATTCCATACCATATCCCAAAAATGTATGTGCACAAATTTGCCTGCCAGCAATTGCATCAGCAAAGGCGTTAAAAAAGGAGCCAAAAGATTTGAAACAGCCGTCACCGTGATGGAAAGTGCAAGATTTGCCTTTGCAATATACGACATGACATTTGAGGCCAGGCCGCTTGGGCAACAGCCCACAAGGATAATACCTGCAGCAATTTCCTTTGGAAAATTAAACACCGTGGCGAGTGTAAACCCCACCAGTGGCATAATGGTATAGTGGCAAATTACCCCGACCGCAACAGCCTTTGGCATTTTGATCACATTGGACAAATCCTTAATGCTTAGTTCGCAGCCCATGCCAAACATAATGATCTGCAACAACGGGGTGATCAACCCTGAAAGTTTAAAGCCGCCAATGTGGATAAAATATTGCGGATAATACATTGCAGCAGTCACCACGGCAAAGATCATGATGGTAAAAGTAAAGCCCTTTAACTTCGGGTTCTTATTGGCAGCCAATGCCAGCACGATAAAGAACAGCATCAGTACCCAGCCACCATAATTTGCATAGCTGCTAAAAGTTACGATCAGGAAAACCAGCAGTAAGGCAAAGCTGATGATGTATCGCTTAGGCATCATAACCATGAACCAAAGCTATAAAATTTGAGAAAATATCAATTGGCGTTGACAATTTCCTGCCAAATTATTTAATATTGCAGTTCACCTAATGTTATTATGAGCAAGTTTCTTTCTAGTTTGAATTGGCGGTTAATTATTATCCAACTGGTTTCGCTTTGGTTTTTCTTCTATGCATTTCAAACCTTTGCATTTTTAAAGGATCGCGCTTTTGCCGAGCCAACTTTAAACGCAATGATACGTGCGGGCCAGAAGCCGAGGTATGCGTTGGACAAGACTTTTATCGAACAAATGGGCAATATAGGCTTAGTAGTAGCTTATATTTTGTGGTGGTTGCTTGCTTCAAAAAAAGAGTGGCACTGGATAAACGGTGTAATTGCCTTTGTTTTGGCATTTGCCCTGGGTTACTATAACTGGTTTGGCTGGGACCATCTTTCGGGCATATTTCTTGCCCCCGGCAGGTTGTTTAAACAAACCTCCGTGTGGAACTTCCTGGTCAATGGCTCCATTATGCTTGCAATCGGCCTGCTTTTGCTATACTGGAAAAAAATGCAATTATTTATCGATAGGGGCAGCTATGTAGATAAAAAAGCAATTGAGGAGGATAAAAAGAAACGGAGGGTGAGATAATCCTTTCGCTTAGTTATTAAAAAAAATTTATTAATTACTCAATGTAAGCCAGCAATTCCTGAAGTTCGTTAGGAGCTATATTTTCTCTTTCGCTCTTGTCGAAAATCGTCAATAAATAAACAACCGTTTGTGAAATCTGTAGATAAGTAATTACTCTGGCCCCTCCCGATTTGCCTTTCCCCTTTCAAACGATCGAGAGACGAATTTTAAAACAACCGCTCCCCAGTGCAGTCCCCTGGTGAGGTGTGTTTGTTAGGCTCTTAACAAGTTCAGGGTATTCACTTTTGAGAGAAGGGGTATTTTTTCGCAAGGCGTTTTAACTCTTTTCAAATTTAGGCGTAATTTCAACCTTATAGCTCATCGAAAAGATCTTCGGCGTTGCGCGCCTTTAGTTTTCCGGATTTGATCAGGTTTAGTTCTTCAACGGCCTCTTTTAGGTCCTCGAGCACTTTAGCTTTATAAGGTGTAAGCTCCTTCGCTTTAACGTAAGAAAGACCTTTTAGCACTTCCATTAAATGATGCGCTTTATTGTCCTTTATATCCAATAGTACTTTCATTCGAAAAATTTAATCATTCAAAGTTAAGAAAAATGAAAATTAAATCTAACAAAAAAGGGCCGCTTTACGTGCCGCCCTTATAAAAAACTTCCGAAAAATAACTATTTCAGCAACTCCGCCTTTACAGTGTCCAATATCTTGAATGATGCCGCTGAATCCGGCGCTTCGGCGTAAACCCTGAGGACAGGCTCTGTGCCTGATGCCCGTATCATCACCCATGCACCATCCTCAAAAAAGAATTTGAATCCGTCCAGGTCTTCTGTTTTCACCACATTCAAGGGGCCGAAACTTTTGATTCCCGTTTTGCAATTAGAAACAATGCGCTGTTTGATCTCTTCAGTAACATGCAAATCATACCGTTCAACCGCAAATTTGCCCACAATGTCGTAAACTTCCTGTACCAGGTCGCTCAGGCTGCGGCCGGTTTTAGCCATAAATTCCCATATCATCAAACCAATCCAGATACCATCACGTTCAGGAATGTGCCCATTAACGGCAATACCTCCTGATTCCTCTCCACCCACCATAAAGGGTTTACCTGAATTTACGATCAGGTCGCAAATGTATTTAAAACCGATCTTGGTAACGGTGTTATTTAACCCGTAAGCATCACAAAGCTTTTGTATTTTGCTGGTGCAGGAGAAGGTTGAGTATACTTCGCCACGCTCGCCCTTAACTTTATACATGTAGTGGATAAGGAGCAGCAGGATATGATGAGAATCGACAAAGTTGCCATCCTGGTCGTACAGGCCGATGCGGTCTGCATCTCCATCGGTAACCAGTCCCGATGCAATTTCCCCTTCGGATAACTTGATGATCTCTTCAAACTCTTTCAGGTTACGCTGTATCGGCTCAGGCGCCTGCCCATCAAACCCGGGGTTGGCATCGCAATGCAGGAAGGTAATGTCCGGGAAAAGCCTGCGCATCACATTTTGTCCGGCGCCATACATCGCATCGTAAGCCCACACCAGGCCGCTGTCGCGTATGGCGGGGATATCAAAGCCTTTTTCGGCATGGGCAACGTACATGTCTTCCAGGTCGATAAACTCGATGATGCCGTCTTTTTCGTAGTCTTTGACCGATTTCAACGCAAGATCGATGGTATCCGGGATGATGGATTCTACAGCATCGATATCGTCAGGAGTAGCCGGGCCGCCATAAAAAGCTTTGATCTTATAACCGTTATACGATGGCGGATTATGGCTTGCCGTAATGATGATGCCCGCAGACGCTTGTTTGCGCACCGTGCCGAGCGAGATCATCGGCGTAGAGATAAAGGCGTTGGATGCCCGGTACACTTTTACGCCCTGCGATGCCAGCACGCAGGCGGTAACATCGGCAAACATCGGGCCTGCAAAACGTGGGTCGCAGCCCACAACGGCCGAAGGATGTTCAAAGGCCTTGTTTAACCATAATGCCGTTGCATAAGCAACGCGTTTCACATTTTCGACAGTATAATCGTCGGCTATTATGGCCCGCCAACCGTCGGTACCGAATTTAATTTTGCTCATGTTTTTTATAAGTGGTTTAAAATCCTATTTTTAGCGCCTCAAAATTGATACAAGAATATCAATCATTTGCGGTAAAAGTAAAGAAAAAATGAAAGTTTTAAAATTTGGCGGTACATCGGTGGGAAGCCCGGAGCGGATGAAAAAACTGCTGGATATTATCGATCCTGCTGAAAGGCAGGTCGTGGTGCTCTCGGCCGTATCGGGCACTACAAATAGCCTTGTGGAAATTGGGCAGGCCTACCTTGCTGGCGATAAGAAAAAGGCAGCTGAACTGATAAAAATACTTAAGGATAAGTACCAAACTTTTATAAAAGAACTTTATGCGAAACTTGAATTCCAGGAGCAAGGCCAGGAAGTTATTGATTGTCATTTTGGATTATTGAGCCAATTAGCGAACGATCTTTTTACCCATATTGAAGATAAAGTGGTGTTAGCACAAGGCGAATTGTTATCGACTACTTTATACCATGTGTATTTGAAGGAGATCGGCGTACCAACCGTATTGCTGCCGGCGCTTGATTTTATGCGCATAGATGAAGATCATGAACCTATCGTCGATTACATAACACAACATCTGACGCCGATGCTGGAATCACATCCGGATAATAAACTTTTTATCACCCAGGGTTACATTTGCCGTAACAGCTTTGGCGAGATCGATAACCTGCGCCGCGGAGGCAGCGATTATAGCGCATCGTTGATCGGCGCAGGTGTACGCAGCGAAGAAGTACAAATATGGACGGATATTGACGGTATGCACAACAATGATCCACGTATAGTAAAAGGAACGATGCCTATAGCGCAGCTGTCTTTTGACGAAGCGGCTGAGCTGGCTTATTTCGGCGCAAAAATATTGCATCCGCAGAGTGTTTTCCCCGCGCAAAAATACAGGATACCGGTGCGCCTGCTCAATACCATGGACCCAAAAGCCCCGGGCACCCTGATCACCAATTCGAGCGAAAAGGACCGCATAAAATCTATCGCTGCTAAGGACGGCATCACGGCCATAAAAATACAATCTACCCGCATGCTGCTGGCATATGGCTTTTTGCGCCGGGTTTTCGAAGTTTTTGAACGGTATAAAACGTCTATTGATATGATCACTACATCCGAGGTAGCCGTTTCATTGACGATTGATGACACGACCCACCTGGACGACATCATAAAGGAACTGGAAACTTTCGGAACGGTGGATATCGATAAAAGCCAAACCATCATTTGCGTGGTAGGTGATTTTGGGGCCGAAAAACATGGTTATGCCGCACGGGTTTTAGAAGCCGTTAAACATGTACCGTTAAGGATGATATCCTATGGTGGTAGTGAAAACAATATGTCGTTATTAATAGCGACCGGTGATAAAACGGAGACTTTGAGGAGCTTGCATAACAGGCTGTTTTAAACCCCCTCTAAATCTCCACCTAAAGGGGGAGATTTAAAAAGCAACTGCCAAATGCCGGCGACACTGGGGGTAATTTATTTGGATGAAATTTGTTTATGCTTAAAAAATATATAAAATCTCCCTCTTCAGGGGGAGATTTAGAGGGAGTTAAATGTTTGACACAACTATCATAGGACGTTTTAAAACTTTAGAAACGCCCTTCTACTACTATGATCTCGGCGTCCTGCGCAAAACGCTGGATGCCTGCACTAACGCGGCCGCCAAATACGATTTTCATGTGCACTATGCCATGAAGGCAAATTTTAATCCGAAGGTTTTGGATATCATAAAATCGTACGGCATAGGGGCCGACTGTGTAAGCGGCAATGAAGTAAAGGCGGCAGTTGAACACGGTTTTGGAAAAGAAAACATTGTATTTGCAGGCGTGGGTAAATCAGACAAGGAGATCAGCCTGGCGCTGGATGCTGATATTTTTTGTTTCAATGCCGAATCGGTGCAGGAACTTTTCATCATTAACGACCTCGCGAAAGCAAAAAACAAAACTGCTGTGATCGCTATTCGCATCAACCCCAACGTGGATGCGCACACCCATCACTTTATCACGACCGGGCTTGATGAGAACAAATTCGGCATCAACAGCTGGCAATTGCCGGATGTGATCGATGCCCTGAGGAGATGCGCCAACCTTAGGTTTTTAGGGATACATTTTCATATCGGCTCGCAAATCACAGACATGGAGGTTTACAAGAACCTCTGCACACGTATTAATGAAATGCAAGATTGGTTTGCTGATCATGGTTTCGAAGTAAAACTGCTGAATACCGGCGGAGGCCTGGGTGTGGACTATCACAACCCGGATAACAATATTGCCGACTTTGAAAGCTACTTCAAAGTTTTCAAGGACTTTCTTAACGTAAAGCCTGGCCAGGAAGTCCATTTTGAATTGGGAAGGGCTTTAGTTGCGCAATGCTCGGCATTGATATCACGAGTGCTTTACGTAAAGAATGGTCAGAAGAAGAACTTCCTGATTCTGGATGCAGGAATGACCGAATTGATCCGCCCCATGCTTTACCAGGCTTATCACCAGATCGAGAATCTGAGCGTTGAGTCCGAAAGTGATAGGCAAGACCAGTCTCACATCTCACGTTCCATATCTCACATTTTAAAATATGACGTCGTCGGCCCGATATGTGAAAGCACGGATTGTTTCCAGAAAGATGTGGAAATGCCCGAGTCGCATCGGGGCGACCTGATCGCGATACGCACTACCGGCGCTTATGGTGAGGTGATGGCTTCGGGATATAACCTGCGCGATAGGGTAGCAAGTATTTATTCAGAATAAACTAAAACTTTACACCGAACCTTACGAAAATGTTTTCGCCGGCTTCAATCGTTCCGAAAAATTTTTTGAAGGTGATAAAGTAGCTCGCTTTCGGATAAATCGAGCGAAAAAATCTGCCCTCCCCCGTTTGGTCGGTGTAATATGTTCCCTCAAGCGGGCTGGTCCCAAATGTCGTTCCTAAATAAACCCTTATCCCGTGCTGGAAGCTGGCATCGTTCACGTTGTGGAATAATACTTCGGAGGTTAGGCCGATGGAGAAAAGGTCAGTTCTTGGGTCCACAAAATAACCAGACTGAGATTGTACCATTTGGCGGAAGCTGGCAAAATCTCCAAATTCATGACTGTAGGCCATTTCTACGCCTATAAACCGAAAATCCGTACGGCCCGAGTTGACAAAAAAGTTAGCCGAACCCCTGCCGCCGACTGCTCCGAAAAATTTATCGGTAAAATAATTGGGCTGCCCCTTTTGGATCATGCCGTTCTCGTAATCGCCAAAAACGCCGAATGCGCCGTAAGCGAGGTTGAAATTATTAAAAACATGCCCCCGGCTTAAATTGGCCTGGCCGCTTACCAGCAGGTCGCTGAAGTTGTCATTGAGGTATGTATTGATGCCTGCCGATGCATAGGTGACCGACTTAATCGAATCAAACGACGCAGGCTTGGGCTGGTAGGCAATATCCTGGTGATAAAGGGCCGGCGTATAAACTTTTGAGCACGAGGCCAGCAATATTGCCAGGGTGAATAAGGTTATAAGTTGTTTCAGGTTCATATCTTCGGTGAATTTAAATAATATACGCTTCAAACCGAAAATTGTAACACAATTCAAATGATTTATCCTATATGAAAAAAGCTATAGTAGTCGGCGCAAGCTCCGGGATCGGGAAGGAACTTGCACTTGTTCTTGCCGAAAATGATTATAAAGTGGGCATTACCGGCCGGCGTGACCAACTGTTGCTTAACCTGCAAACCACCAGGCCGGAAAGTTTTGTTGCTTCCTGCTTTGACGTTACCGATATTGAAAATGTGCCCGCCCATCTGCAAAAGCTTGCTGAAAAACTTGGTGGATTGGATCTGCTGGTGCTCAGTTCGGGGACCGGTAAGATCAATCCATCATTGGATACCGACATCGAGCAGCAAACCAATGCAGTAAACATCACAGGTTTTACGGTAGTGGCCAATTGGGCCTTCAACTATTTTGACGGACAGGGTTACGGACATTTTGCCGCAATCACATCGGTAGCGGCAATCAGGGGCAACCGACATGCACCGGCTTATAATGCGTCAAAGGCCTACCAGGTAAACTACCTGGAGGGGCTGAGGCAAAGAGCGTTTCAGCTTAAAAAATCCATTCAAATAACCGACATACGGCCGGGTTTTGTGGACACCGCTATGGCCGCCGGCGATGTATTCTGGATGGCGACCGCTGGTAAGGCTGGCCGGCAAATCTTCCAGGCCATTGAAAATAAAAGGAGTATTGTTTATGTGACGAAAAGATGGCGGCTGGTGGCGTTTTTGTTAAGGCTGATCCCCGGGTTTTTATTTAAGCGCTTGTAAATGCCGATAAATAGTTACAACTTTAGATTTCAACCCAAAGCACCGTCCAATGAACTCAAAAGTTTTACTGCGCATCTCAGCGGTCTCTATGTTTCTCAATGCCGCGTTCCATGTTTATGTACATCTGCAGTGGAAATCATTGACCGACATAGCCTCGGCGGCTGTTGTATATCAATTGCCGTTAGCAAAGATATCCATGTTGGGTGCAAGCCATAGTCTTTCAGACTACTTTGATGGATACGGGTATATTATAGCTATATTTTTGGCGCTGGTCGGCGCGCTGCTTTGGGCTTTAAGCGATATTTCCGAAAAGTTTCCTGCGCCGGGTTTAAAACTGCTAATCCCGTTGGTGCTTTTCTTGATCGTCCTATTCTTTTACACGCTTATCTTCTTTATCCCCGTTGAGGCTGTTTTCAGCGTTATTGCTTCTGCGCTGTGTACGCGCGCTATCGTTATTCTACATGGCGGTCATTTAGATTTTCATTTGGGGAGAGCAAAGGAATAAAATCTGTCGCCGGCAAACATCTGTCGCGCGGCAGCAACGAGTGCAATATTTTAATTTTCATTATTTTTTGAAAGTTTAATAACTTAAGTATATTTGTATGTTATTTGGAACTAAATACAGGGCTTAATTATATGGCAGATAGTTGGTTAAACATCAAACAAATGATACGCCTTGCAGGGCTGGGGCAGGTAATGTTAGCCTTGGGGAGCCTTGCCGTTCCGGGCGTGCTAAGTTGGCGAGCCGAGTTGATTAAAGTACAGCCCCTTATAAAGCAAATGTTTTGGGTGTACGCGGCTTACATTTTTGTTATCAATTTGTGTTTCGCCCTGCTTTCGATATTTGATAGCCACGATCTCCAAAATGGATCTACCATTGCCATACTCATCACAGGTTTTATTTCTCTTTATTGGGTATCAAGGGTGCTGATCCAATTTTTTTATTTTGACCGGAAGAATTTCCCTGCCGGCGGATGGCACCGGGCGGCTGAAGTCCTTTTGGTAGCTGCGTTCGTGTTTTTTAGCCTGGTTTACGGCTGGGTGTGCTGCATTAACCTTCAGGCAGTAAAGTGATGAGTCTCGTCCTACTCCTGATATTTTTTGCTTTAATGAATCTTGTGTTAGTTTTTACAGGGTTTCTGGTTATCAAAAAAAAGAAAATATTGTTGGGCTGGGGAATGTTCGTCATCAGCATATTGGCGGTTTATCTCCTTTTTCAACACCAAAACCCTGTCATAAAAATGCTGGCCATAATTGCGACCACATTTACCGGCATGAAAATAATTGTGGTGCCGATGGAATATCGGGATAAACCAGTAAGGCTTAATTTTAAGCAATGGGCTGCTTTTGCAGGCGGCTGGGTTGGCATGCGGGCGCAGCCATTTGAAACTTTGGGCGGCGATCCATTGCCGGGCGCCAGGCAAATTTTAATGTTCGGAATTAGCCGGCTCGTCGTTGGGGGGCTGATTATTTTAGCGGCGCGGGAAATAGTTTGGCTGCCCTTAAATGCCGGATTTATTCACGTGATTGTAAGTGTTCTGTTGCTGGTTGGGTTTAGCTTCGTACTGCATTTCGGTTTATTAAGCATCAGCGCCGGTATATGGCGGCATTCCGGTGCGAACACCTATTTGTTGTTCAGACAGCCTGCAAAAGCAATCAGCCTGACCGAATTTTGGGGCAAGCGCTGGAACCTGGCCTTTAGCGAAATGACTTCGATCGCTATATTCCGCCCGTTGAGAGGTAAAGTAGGGCCGGCGGCCGCTTTAATGCTGGCTTTTATTTTTTCGGGTATCTTGCACGAACTGGCGCTGAGCCTCCCCGTGAACCGCGGTTGCGGCTTACCAACCTTATATTTTATTATACAAGGCGGGATGGTTTTGCTGGAAAAAATATTGAGAGAGAAAGGCGTTAATTTTCTTCAAAATAAACTATTCGCACATGTCTGGGTATTCTTTTGGATAGTGGCGCCGGCGCCATTGCTGTTCCATGCTGAATTTATAAAACAGATCATTTGGCCGATGGCTGGATTGAAGTTCTGAAAATGAAATAGTTTGCGTTATTTGATCTCCGTCTAAATCGGGCATAAGCAACTCCCGCAATCTAAAACTGTAAAAACAACAATTATCTTTTTATTAATAATAACAATTGCTTTAATTTACCGCTGCATTTTTCAATTTAAAAACCAGTTCCCTTAATGAGTAATGACCAGTTTGTCATGGGTGTTGATTATGGCACCGATTCGGTTCGATCAGTAATTGTTGATGCACGGAACGGGCGCGAACTGGCTTCGTCGGTATTTTTGTACCCCCGCTGGCAGCGGGGGCTTTATTGTGATGCCGGGCAAAACCAATTCAGGCAGCACCCCCTGGATTATGTCGAGGGACTGGAGTTCACCATAAAAGATTGTATAAAAAAAGCAGGTGGCGCTTCAGCTGCACAGGGAATTAAAGCTATCTCGGTTGATACCACCGGCTCCACTCCGGTGGCGGTTAATGAACACGGCGTGCCGCTTGCGCTGTTGCCGGGCTTTGAAAATAACCCCAACGGCATGTTTGTTTTATGGAAAGACCATACTTCCGTAAAAGAAGCTGCCGAAATAAACCAGCATGCAGCCAAATTCGATATTAATTATCTGCAATATGTCGGCGGCATTTATTCGTCAGAATGGTTTTGGGCCAAATTGCTCCATATTTTACGGGTTGACGCGCAAATCAGGCAGGCGTGTTATTCCTGGGTTGAGCATTGCGATTGGATTCCCTTCCTGCTCACCGGCGGCAAACATATTAACGAGATGAAGCGCGGCCGTTGTTCAGCAGGGCATAAGGCATTATGGGCAGCTGAATATGGGGGGTTGCCGCCCGATGAGTTTTTCTCATCGCTAGATCCACTTTTAAAGGGGTTTAGGGCGCGCCTATTTAAAGATACCTATACCTCTGATATACCAGCAGGAAGGTTAAGTGCAGAATGGGCAGGACGGTTAGATTTGAGCAAGGATGTGGTAATAGGTGTCGGCGCATTCGACGCTCACATGGGGGCTGTTGGCGGACAGATAGAACCTTACCATTTAAGCAAAGTAATGGGCACTTCTACCTGTGATATGCTGGTGGCGCCAATGGCGGACATGCAGGGCAAACTGATCAAAGGCATTTGCGGGCAAGTAGATGGTTCTGTGATACCGGGCATGCTAGGGCTTGAAGCGGGACAGTCAGCTTTTGGCGATACCTATGCCTGGTTTAAAAACCTGTTGTCGTGGCCATTGAACGAATTGCTTAGCCAATCAGCATTATTAGATAGCCAAACTGCCGAGGCCTTAAAAAGTGAGATCGCCGCGCGGATCATTCCGGAACTAAGCCGCCAGGCAGCCGAATTGCCTTTGGATGAAAATGCCGAGCTTTCGGTCGACTGGCTGAACGGCCGCCGCACGCCAGATGCCAACCAGGAGCTGAAAAGTGCCATTTCGGGCTTGAGTTTAGGCAGCGATGCGCCAAGAGTATTCAGAGCGCTGGCTGAGAGCACCTGTTTTGGGGCAAAAAGTATTGTCGACAGGTTTAACAGCGAAGGCGTGCCGGTAAAAGGGTTGATCGGGATAGGCGGGGTGGCGAAGAAGTCGCCTTACATTATGCGGATGATGGCGGACGTTTTGCAGATGCCTATTCGCATACACCAGTTTGAACATACCTGCGCGCTTGGGGCAGCGATGTTTGCAGCCACCGCAGCGGGCATCTATTCAAAAGTCGAAGATGCAATGGCGGCCATGGGCGGCGGGTTTGACCGGGAATATCAGCCTGATAAACAAAATGCTGATCTTTATACCAGGCGATATAAGAAATACATAGAACTTGGGAAATTTGTAGAATCGAACACAAACCGGGGTTGACCATGAGCAAATACGAACACATCCAAAAACAGGCATACAAGGCCAATATGGAATTGCCGGGGCTTAACCTGGTGATCTTCACTTTTGGCAATGTAAGCGCAGCGGACAGGGAGTTAGGTGCATTTGCCATCAAACCCAGCGGGGTGCCTTATGAAGATCTGTCGCCGGAGAAGATGGTTATAGTTGATTTTGAAGGCCAGGTGGTAAAAGGCAAATTGCGGCCATCATCAGATACCAAAACGCATGCGGTGCTTTACAAAGAGTGGCCCGAAATAGGTGGCATATGCCATACGCACTCCACTTATGCCACTGCCTGGGCGCAATCGCAGCGGTGCATCCCGATCTATGGCACCACGCATGCCGACCATAAAACGGTGGACATTCCTTGCGCGCCCCCCATGCACGACGATAAGATACAGGGCGATTACGAATACCAAACCGGTTACCAGATAATCGATCACCTGAAAGAGCTGGGCTTAAGCTACCAGGAAGTTGAAATGATATTGGTGGGCAACCACGCCCCATTTACCTGGGGCAAAACCGCGGATAAGGCGGTGTATAACAGCGCCGTACTGGAATCCATTGCGCAAATGGCTTATTTGACTGAACAAATCAACCCCAAAGTGGCAAGACTAAAGGATTCGCTGATCAAAAAGCATTATGAGCGCAAGCACGGACCGGATTCGTATTATGGACAAAGTTAGGTGAAAGCCAAAAGGTCAAAGGCGAAAGGTTGCATTGGTATTATTCAAATCAAAACTCTTTTTCCGGGCTTTCGGACTAAAAATCACTAAATCACTAATTCACTAATTGATATGATAGATTTAATGCAATTCGAAGTCTGGCTCGTTACCGGGAGCCAGCATTTATACGGAGAAGAAACGCTTTTGAAGGTAACGGAGCATTCTCAACAGATCGCCAAATCTTTTAACGATGACGCGCAAATACCGGTTCGCGTGGTTT
The DNA here is from genome assembly GCA_035656115.1 of Mucilaginibacter sp. GTDB lineage: Bacteria > Bacteroidota > Bacteroidia > Sphingobacteriales > Sphingobacteriaceae > Mucilaginibacter. The sequence continues at coordinate 2,940 of DASRTD010000333.1, read as the reverse complement.
TCAAACCGACAGTCAAATCAACCGAAGAAATATACCACGTTTGCCAGGAGGCCAATACGGCCAAGAACTGCATCGGGATCATTGCCTGGATGCATACTTTTTCGCCGGCAAAAATGTGGATCGGCGGGCTCAAGATTCTACAGAAAACATTAATGCACCTGCACACCCAGTTTAACCGCGACATTCCATGGGGCAGCATCGACATGGACTTTATGAACCTGAACCAAAGCGCCCACGGCGATCGGGAGTTCGGTTTCATCATGTCGCGTATGCGCTTGAACCGCAAGGTGATCGTTGGGCATTGGGAAGACAGCGCGGTTTTGACCCAGATCGGCGCCTGGTGTCGCGTAGCCGCCGCCTGGCACGACTGGCAGGGCGCGCGTTTTGTGCGTTTTGGCGATAACATGCGCTTTGTAGCCGTAACCGACGGCGACAAGGTAGAGGCTGAGCTCAAATTCGGGTATTCAGTAAATACCCATGGTGTGGGCGACCTGGTAAAGGTGATCAACGAGATAAGCGATGCCGAAACCGACAAGCTTATTGCTGAATACGAAGAAAAGTATGCCGTGGTTGACTCGCTCCACAAAGGCGGGGCGCACTACAGCTCCATGCGGGCCGCAGCCAGAATTGAACTCGGCCTGGCAGCTTTCCTCAGGGATGGCAGCTACAAAGGCTTTACGGATACTTTTGAAGACCTCCATGGCCTTGAACAACTTCCGGGCGTCGCAGCGCAGCGCCTGATGGCCCAGGGATACGGTTTCGCGGCTGAGGGCGACTGGAAAACGGCCGCATTGGTACGGGCCATGAAGGTGATGGGAAGCGGACTAAGCGGCGGCAACTCCTTTATGGAGGACTACACCTATCACTTCGATCCCAAAAACCAACTGGTACTAGGCTCGCACATGCTGGAGATCTGCGAGTCGATCGCCGACGGCAAGCCCAAATGCGAGATACATCCCCTCGGTATCGGCGGCAAGGCCGACCCGGTGCGCCTGGTGTTTAACGTGGCCGGAGGGCCCGCCCTGAATGCTTCGCTGATCGATATGGGCAACCGCTTCCGGCTGCTGGTTAATGAGGTTGAGGGCGTAGCACCGGAACATGACCTCCCCAAACTACCTGTAGCGCGTGTGCTTTGGAAGCCTTACCCTGACATGCAAACCGGCTGCGCCGCCTGGATATTGGCCGGCGGCGCGCACCATACCGTTTATAGCCAGAACCTCTCGTCGGACCAGCTGGCCGACTTTGCCGAGATGGCGGGTATCGAGTTTGTATTGATCGGCAAAGACACCAAACTGCACCAGTTGAAGAAAGAATTGCAGTGGAGCGAGGTTTATTATAAATAGTTAAAAATCAGCATACAAGCATGGCGTGCTGTTTCACGAAACAGTGTGCCGTAAAAATCAGCTGCAACACCTGAAACAGTGCCCCTTGAGGCTGTGGTAGTTAGCTAAAATCGTGAAACAGTTTTGCAACAACTTGCAACACTGACAAAATTTTGTCAGTTCGTTAAACTAATCCTTTTATAAACGGGTCATTAAAATCCGGCGCAAAATGGATCACGTTTTCAAATCGCTTAAACTCTTCCGGCAGGTGGGTAGTCGTTATGATGACCGCCTGCATGCCCGCGTTTGCTGCCGTTTCGGCGCCCTTGGGCACGTCTTCAAAACAATGCAGTCGGCTGGGTTTACTTCCAGCATTTCGGCAGCCTTTAAAAAAGTTTCCGGGTTAGGTTTGCTAAAAGTCACGTCGTCCGCGCTGACTATCGCCTTAAAATAATGCCTGATATTTAAGTTATCCAGCACAAAATCAATGTTGATCGGTATAGCGGCGGTCCCTATGGCCGTCAGTATGCCGGCCTGGTGGGCCTCTTCTAAAAATTCGTGTAGCCCGGGCACCAACTCAAGGAAGGGCAAAAAATCCCGCTGGTATTTCCGCTCTTTTTCAACAGATATCCGTTCCATTTCCTCAGCCGTAAACCGGCCCTCGCCAAACATCCGTACCAGCACTTCCGGGTTCTTGCCGTACATCTGCGGTTTTACCTCCTCCAACGAAAAATTGCCGCCCAATTCATCATTCAGCAGGCTGTGCCAGGCTTTGGTATGGTACGGCATATCGTTTACCATGGTGCCGTTAAGGTCGAAAATAAAGGCCTTCATATAGTTCATTGGTAAATAAGCCGCAATATTAAACATTGCCGCAAGCCGGTAAACACGGGTGTTGATAAAAATCTTCTTTTTTTAAATCCGTCCTGTAACGCCTGACGTAATTCAATCGTAATTGTATTTGATAGTAATAATAGTTTGCGGCCCCGCACTACCTTGAAAGACTTTGAAGAAGTGGCTAAATAATTAAGGACACGGCGATGGAGTGATGAGTGCGATTAATTACTTTTTAGCGAAAGCCCGGTTAGCAGAGTGCTAAGGGCTTTTTTTGTTTGGGGGAAGTCCGAAAGTCGGGAAAGTCCGGAAGACAAAGGTCGTTAAGGCAACGTATTATAAACGGCACTTTTATACCGGTTAACGTTCAAGCAACAGCGCTCGAACAACCAAGACAAATGTTTATAAGTGGATTATCAGCATTTTTATTTAACTATTAATGTTCGTATCGTTGTTATGATCAATGATTTGAAAGATATAAATTAAATAATAAAAGTTTTATTTGCTAATAAAATTAGTATTTTTGTTACATGGGAAGCAAAATAAGTAATTTTTTAGAGGAGCATTCTAAGGCAAAAATTGAGTTGTGGAGCTATTATTTAGCAATTTATCTAAACATTATACAACGCGCGGTTGGCATCGATAAAATTTATATTTATGATGTTTTTTGTGGTGAAGGAAAGTATGAGGGTGGGGAGTCCGGAAGTCCACTTGTAACACTCACTAAGATAAAAGATCATTATTTCTCTAACAATAATAATTGTATAAATATTGAAATTCAGTT
>DASRTD010000332.1:0-6743 GCA_035656115.1 Mucilaginibacter sp. | reverse complement strand
CCAGCTAACGAGAAATATTAAACTTTTGTTAATAAGTTGGTTTTGATATTGAGATGACAGTCGGATTACAGGCAGCATGCTCAAGTTTTAAGCCACCGCGTTATTTGTTATTAATGATCACGATCTCCACGCGGCGGTTTAGCGCCCGGTCGTTTTCCGAAAACTCGGGCCAAACTTTCGGATCGCTGCTGCCCAGGCCTTTGTATGTCATCCTGGAGGGGTTTATGCCGTTGGTGACGAAATAATCGTAAATGTACTTGGCCCTGTTGGCTGACAATACGAACGACCGGGCGTCCGGATCATAACTGTCGCCGTCGTCCAGAACGCAACAAATATGGCCCCTGATCTCGAAAGCCAGGTTGTTATGCTTCTTTAAATACCGGAGCAATGTATCCACCATCGGCACCGACTCACGGTTTAAAAAATGTCTTCCGGGCTGGAAGGTTATCTCCGGTAAGTTAAGGCTGGTGCCCGGCTTAAGATTGGCGAGGTCGTTTATTTTTGCTTCGAAAGGCCTTTTATCCGGCGGACCCGGCAATATGGGCGTCTTTCGCTGTGGCGGATTTGCTTTGTTTTTTGACGCGTTAAGCGGCATAAACCTGCCTTCGAACTTTATTTTAACAATGTCAACCCGGCGGCTGTTAGGATCGCCCTGGGCAGACCTTCGTTTGGTGGCCGGAAGTTCGCCTTCACCTGATGTGATGATCATAAAATCCTTATTCAGGGTAAGCAGGTAGGCTTTAATGGTTTTAGCCCTGCTGAACGATAACTCCATGTTGTCGTCTTCGTCGCCCAGGTAATCGGCATAGCCAAAAACTTTAACCGTATCTTTATTGCCTATGGAGCCGATAAGCACATTAATGCTTTGCTTATCTGCATCGGATAAATCGTACTTATTAATATCGTAGAAGATTTTGAGCGTATCCGGCCCGGAGGCAAATGACGATAATGCCCTGATCATTAACAATAACGGTAGTAACAGAAACGATTTATAATTCACTTTGGATAAATATAGTAAAAATACGAAGATTTTATATTTAGGTTACATGTTGCAAAGAGATGCAAGTACGTACGACAGGTTTTCTCACGGTTTACCCATCTGATAATTCTAATCGTATTCTAATGCCGATGGCTAAACCTTAGGCGCTTTTGCCTGTCTAAGATTTTCGACAGCAATAGCACAAATCAATTAATACCCCTGTTGCGGGGGCACTGTTAAACAGGGTCCCCGTTTTTTTTATCGACGAAACGTCGGGTCGGGAGGCACCAGTTCATTCAGGCGATTACGATGTTATTTCGACCAAATATTCGCCTTTTCATTTCACCGAATTAAACTCCCAGATAAACTACTGGTGATGAAATTAAAACGAAAAACACGCTGCCGAATCTTCCATATCCAGGCTCCTGATGTAACTGTTCTGCTAAATCTCATCTTTTTGCTAATTTCCGTGCTTTTTTGCACTATCAACCTGGCGGTTAAAAATAATTTCACAACCCTGGATCAAGGGTAAATCTATTTTGTACTGCTCATTTGCAGACTTTGATGAATTTTCAATATATTCTTTCCTGCCCACAGACGCCATTACCTTATCTATCGCGCATGTGCAATAGTCCAGCGTAATTTTGGGGTATTTTTTTGATGCAACAACCGCGCCTTTGATACAATTTTTTATCAGTACTGCTTTATCTTTATCAGTCCATTTGTTATTTTCTATAGTACTATTAAGGCGGTACATATTCGGATCATGCCGAATTAAAGTATAAGCCCCGAAAAGGATCATGAATATAGCACCAAACTTCCCCCAGTTACCCCAGGCTCTCAACAAATTATCGACCCTTAATGCTTGTTCTACCGTTTTATATTTTGGCGTATAAATCTTAAAGCAGAGCAGTGATGAATATACACCCATGAGAAAAGAAATAGAGCCAAAAATGTACGGTAGATAGTCTATCGTCGGAGATTGCGGCCGTTTAAGAATATACAAGTCAAATAATGCCCCAAACAAAACACAGGCCACAAAAATTATTGTTATTTTTTTGTTTAATCCCATAGCGTTGAATTCTCATTATAAACTACTACCCCGCCCATCCCTCTCTATCCAAACTTCTAAAATGTATCGCCTCCGCCAGATGCTCCAATTGTATATCTTCAGTACCTGCCAAATCAGCAATCGTGCGGGATACCTTTAAAATACGGTCATACGCGCGGGCTGATAAGCCCAATTTTTCCATTGCTTTGCCAAGAAGGCTTTGCCCGGCGGCGCTTATTTTACATATCTCGCGCACCATTTGAGGGCTCATCTGGGCATTTGCGTGCAGGTCGGGTTTGTTACCAAAGCGCTGGGATTGTATATCGCGGGCCTTGATCACCCGCTCGCGGATGAATTCGCTTTTTTCGGCCAGGCGGTCGCTTGCGAGTTCATTAAAGTTTACGGGCGTTACTTCAACATGCAGGTCAATGCGGTCGAGCAGCGGGCCGGATATCTTGGCCAGGTATTTTTGTACTGCCCCGGGTGGGCAGATACACTCTTTTTCGGGGTGGTTAAAATAGCCGCAAGGGCATGGGTTCATACTCGCCACCAGCATAAATGAACTGGGATAATCCACTGAAAATTTTGCTCGCGAGATGGTCACCCGGCGTTCTTCGAGGGGCTGACGCATTACTTCGAGGGCCGTGCGTTTAAATTCAGGCAGCTCATCCAAAAACAAAACGCCGTTGTGGGCGAGTGATATTTCGCCGGGCTGTGGGTTGCTGCCGCCGCCAACCAGCGCTACATCGCTGATGGTATGATGCGGCGAACGGAAAGGCCTGACGGTTACCAGCGCATCGGTTGTAGCCAGTTTACCGGCGACGGAATGTATTTTGGTGGTTTCTAACGACTCGTGCAAACTCAACGGCGGCAAGATTGACGGCAGCCTTCGCGCCAACATCGTTTTACCCGCGCCCGGGGGACCGATCAGGATCACGTTATGACCGCCTGCCGCGGCAATTTCCAATGAACGTTTGATGTTTTCCTGTCCGCGCACATCGCTAAAGTCGTTCTCGTAGCTGGTAAGGCTTTTATAAAATTCCTCGCGGGTGTTCACTACTTCACGTTGTAATTGCGTCTTTCCGTTAAAGAAGTCTGCCACTTCCCTGATGTTTTCTACGCCGTAAACTTCCAGTTCATTTACAATAGCTGCTTCCCTGGCGTTTTGCTTAGGAAGTATGAAACCTTTAAAGCCTTCCTTTCGGGCTTGTATCGATATTGGAAGTGCTCCTTTTATTGGCTGCAGGCCGCCATCGAGCGATAACTCACCCATAATGAGGTATTTATCCAGGTCTTCTTTGTCGATCTGTCCGGAACTGGCCAATATGCCAATGGCGATGGGGAGATCATAAGCCGAGCCTTCCTTGCGAATATCGGCCGGCGCCATATTCACGATTATTCTTTGCCGTGGCATCCTGTAGCCGTTGGTGCTTAGCGCTGCCTCAACGCGCTGCATTGATTCGCGCACCGCATTATCCGGTAAACCCACTATCAGATAGAAAGGTTTCTTCCCGCCACTGATGTTTACCTCCATGGTGATCGTTATCGCTTCGATCCCATAAACCGCACTTCCAAAGGTTTTAACTAACACGCTGATAAAGTTTAATCCTGTTTGCTATCACGTCGAAAGATATAGAATTTATTTGACGGGAAAAAACCAGCTACTTTGAAGAAAGGCTATGCATTTTCTTTTTCGAAATAATGCATTGTAAGGTCTGTTCCATCAAAGACCGCGTAAGAATTACTGATTACCCATTCGCCCAGGTTGATGTACCGGGTTTTATCATTTAGGGGAATATCTAACGGCCAATGCCGGTGCCCGAAGATCAGATAATCATAATGTATTGTTTCGAGCAGTTCTTTACTGTAAAGCACCAGCCATTCCTGCTGCCCCGGTTTGTGGTCTTCCTTCTTTTCATTGGCAATACGGCTATGCCGCGACCAGTAATTGGCCACCCCTACGCCAACATTGGGGTGTATGCGCGCAAAAAGCCATTGGCAAAGCTTGCTGCGAAAAATTGCTTTTAATATCTTATAAAACTTGTCGCCCGGGCCAAGGCCGTCGCCATGATGCAGGTAAAATTTTTTACCGCCCCGTTCTATAACCAGCTCATTACTGATAATGGTAGCGCCAAGTTCCTTTTCAAAATAATTAAACATCCACATATCGTGGTTGCCCTTGAAAAAATAGAGCTTAACCCCCGCATCGGAAAGTTCGGCCAGTCTCCCCAAAAAACGAATAAAGCCTTTTGGTACTACTGTACGGTACTCGAACCAGAAATCAAAAACATCACCCATTAAAAAAAGTTCTGACGCATCATCCTTTATACTGTCGAGCCAGCGCACCAGGCGGGCCTCGCGTTCACGGTATTTGGCGTAGGTGCCTGTGCCCAAATGAAAATCGGAAGCGAAGTATAGTTTATTGCGGGTGGCCATGTTTCGCTGTAAAAATAAGCAAAAATTGCCGAAGTGACTCCCGCGCTTGGTTAACCACCTTTTGCTCCGTTCCTGGCACATCTGACCAGACTTTTTTCTTTAAGATGTCTTATTTTTACAATTTCATCCCTTGTTATCCCGCTATTTTTGAAAAAAAATAACAGATATGGAAACAGTAAAAATTCCGGAAGGCTACCAGCAGATAATGCCTTACCTGATCGTCAAAAATGCCGCTTCGTTTTTTGAGTTTACGCAAAAGGTGTTCGGCGCGGCAGAACGATATAAAGCTATGCGTGATGAGACGCTGATCATGCATGCCGAGATCAGCATCGGCGGCAGCGTAATTATGTTTGCTGACGCGACTGAGCATTACCCCGAGCGCCCCGCCGGCATGTTTATATACGTAGACGATTGCGATGGCGTGTACAAAAAAGCCATTGAAAATGGCGCAATTTCGGTTACTGAGCCCGGCGACCAAAGTTATGGACGCAGTGCAGGAGTCTGTGACCCGTTCGGGAATACCTGGTGGCTGACGAGCATTTAATTTCGGATTCTCAAATCCCAAATCATTTGACACCCGCTTAACATTATTCCCGTAAATTGCTGTTAAACTTGCAGCAGTGAAACTATCATGGGCATAAAGGCAATACCAAACCTCCCCGTGGTAGTTTCATTACTATAACACAGCAAGACCTAATACATGAAAATCGGGATAGTTTGTTACCCAACCTTTGGCGGAAGCGGGGTTGTAGCCACTGAGCTGGGAAAAGCCCTTGCCGACAATGGCCACCAAGTTCATTTTGTAACGTATAACCAGCCAGCCCGGTTGGACCTGTTTTCGGAGAACCTGTTTTACCACGAGGTTTCGGTGTCTAATTACCCGCTTTTTGATTTCCCACCCTATGAACTCGCGCTTGCCAGCCGCCTGGTAGATGTGGTTCGGTTCGAGAAGCTCGACATTCTGCATGTACACTATGCCATACCCCACGCGTCGGCGGCTTTTATGGCGAAACAAATACTGCTTACCTATGGCATCTACATACCGGTAGTAACAACCTTGCACGGCACCGATATTACCCTGGTGGGACGTGATCGCACATTTAAACCGGTGGTGACCTTTTCTATCAATAAATCTGATGGTGTAACGGCAGTTTCGCATCATTTAAGAAGCGATACCTACGAATACTTCGAGATTGAGCAGGACATTAAGGTAATCCCCAACTTTATAGATTTAAAACGTTTTAACTTGAAGGCGAAGGATCATTTCAAAAAAGCTATTGCCCCGGCGGGTGAGAAAATCATTGTACATACCTCCAACTTCCGTAAAGTAAAACGGACGGAAGACGTGATAAGGATATTCGCGAAGCTGGTTGAAAAGATACCGGCTAAATTGTTAATGGTAGGCGACGGCGGCGACCGCTCAAAATGCGAGCAACTGAGCCGTGACCTAAATGTAAGCGACAGTGTGCGCTTTTTAGGCAAACAGGATGCCATTGAAGAGATTCTATCGGTTTCTGACTTATTTTTGATGCCCTCCGAATCGGAAAGCTTTGGCCTGGCAGCGCTTGAAGCGATGGCCTGCAAGGTGCCGGTGATCACTTCAAATGCGGGCGGTTTACCTGAGTTAAATGTTGAAGGTGTAACCGGCTTTTTAAGAGATGTTGGCGACATCGACGGCATGGCGGAAAAAGCTATTTATATTTTGGAGGACGAGGAACGCCTGCAAACATTTAAGGACAACGCCCTTACCCGTGCTAAAGAGTTTGACCTTGCCAAAATACTGCCGTTGTACGAAAACTATTATGTGGAGGTGATTGAGCGGACGAAGGAGAAAGTAGCTTAAAGGAGAAAGACCAAAGCGAAAAGCTTTTAAAATGCTGGCTTTCTGCTTTGGTCTTTCTGTTTTAAGCTTACTCTGCAGGCGTAAATTTCAAACAAACCGGGTTGCCAATAGTAAGTCCCGAAGAAATCCTATATAACTTGCCTGAAGCCTGGTCAATTTTGTAAACAAAAATAATATCGCTGTCCTGGTTGGCTACCAGCATAAATTTACCTGTCGGGTCAATGGCGAAATCACGCGGGTTTTTGCCGTCAGTCGTTATGCGTTGGGTAAAGATGAGCTTGCCATTATCCGGGTCAATCGCATAAACCGAAATCTCGTTCGTTTCCAGCCGGTTTGACGCATATAGAAAACGCCCGTCAGGGGAAATTTTGATGGCTGCCCCGGCAGTTTGTCCCTTAAACCCGTCGCGCAGTAAGGTGATCGATTGTGTCTCT
>DASRTD010000331.1:0-2419 GCA_035656115.1 Mucilaginibacter sp. | reverse complement strand
AAACAGGGTGCCCGTCGAACATTTTATCGCTGGCCTCCACCCGGAGGTCTGCCTCGGCGGCCGTAAAAAAACCGTATTTCAATTTATAATTGAGCTGCTCTCCTACCTTAAAAACGGGCGTAATCATGGCGGTAAGTTGCTGGCAAAACGTCTTGCCCGCAAATACCGTTATCACTACGGTGATTAAAAGATATTTTTTCATTAAATGTCTTTCGCAAAGGTGCAACATTTCGCGTCTTGTACCGATGAATCATGCAGTAAAATAATATACTCAAAGCCCGTGCCATAGCGGCCCAATGTACACCTCTCTACTCTTTTTTCTTATAGATCGGCACCGTGGAGCACGGTTCGCCAAACATCAGGCTTTTTACCACCGGTGTAAGCTTTTTCGCCAGTTCCACATAGGCCGAAACAGGCACTTCCACGTCGCCGCAACCCTTCAGCACTACCCGCTGATCGCGGTACTGCTCAGTCTCCAGGTTTGCTATGTTTTTTAGAAACAAAACCGTCTCCAAAACAGCCTCGTCACCAAAAACCACGTCGCGGGCGTAAGGGGCAAGCTTGTTTGCAAGCAGTACATACGCCCAGGCGGGTACAATGGCATCTGCAGTGCACGTAACGGCCACAAATTTATCCTGGTACTGCAACCAGTCATGCGCTTTTACAAACTCCCTGAAATCTTTTTCGCGCAAAATAAGCCCCTGGAACAGGTTGCCTTTTATATCATACACCACCCTTTCACCCGCTGGATAAAATTGAGCCGGGTCGAGCGTTACCAGACCGCTCATGGCCACTTTATTTATAATCGTTTCCTGAATTTCCATTTTATGATATCGCGTTTTATGCCCGTCGTTTTATAATTTTCCGCTAAAATTCAAGCGATTATAAAACTACGGTAAACAAAAAAATCCGGATATAACCAATAACGTTATACCCGGATATAAAATTACTTTAAAAATTGCTTACAAATACTTGTAGCGATAATCTTTTACATTCGCCTTATCTTTCAGCGCCTCAAATATTTCCGAATTTGCACGCTGCATCAGCGCCTGGCCGAGCTGCTGCTTTATCCGGATAGCATCTGTTAACGGCGGAGGGTTAGTAAAGCTGTCCACATCAAATACATAAACGCCCTGTTGCCCGGCAACCGGCCTGGAAAGCTTATTGGGCTGCGAGCCAAAGATCGTTCCGATCAACTTGTATTCTGCTGAAGAACCGGGGATCACCGGGTTTGCAAATACCATGTTCTGGATCGGCATTACAGTCGTTCCCGACTTTTGGGCTACCTGGTCAATGGCAGCCGAGCCACTCAGCGCAGCCTGTAGCTTGGCGCTCAACTGTTTTGCTTTCACAATGTTAAGTACCATCGGCTGTATTTGTTTTTCTACATCAACAAGCGGCAGGGTTCCTTTTGGTTTTATCTGAACCAGCGTGGCCACAACATACTGATCGCCTTCTATATAAACCTTATCTGAAACATCGCCTTTCCCGGCCCCAAATGCCCACCTCACTAAATCACGCGCGCTTGCTATTCCGGCCACCGAGGCAGCGGTTCCGCTAACATCAGTGGCGGTTTGTTTCTTTAAACCATCCTTTTTTGCAAGTTGGTCAAAATTATCTTTGGTAAGCGATGCCAGGAAACCCTGGGCTTTGCTGTAAACGGTTGTCTGTGTTGTGCTGCTGGCCCTGAGCGGGATATCGACAACGGCAACCTTTACCACTTTTGACGATCCTTTGGTATCCTCAATCTGGATCAAATGTACACCGAACTGCGACTCAACTATTTTTAAATCACCTTTGTGACCACTGAATGCTGCATCCTCAAAGGGAGCCACCATGGCGCCGCGGGCAAATGTACCCAGGTCGCCGCCTTTTACCGCCGAGCCCTTATCTGATGAGAATAAAGGAGCCAGGTCGGCAAACGACTTACCGCCTTCAATCAGCTTCTTCAATGAATCTGCTTTGGCCATTGCCTTGTCATGACCAATAACACTTTCATCGATCAGTATGTGCCGGGCCTTTACCGAATCGGGTTCTGTGCGCGAATCAACGAGCTTGGCAATATCATAGTTCCCGTTTGCAAGGTAAGGACCGTAAACAAATCCCTTTGACGCATTGAACATCGCCGTGTCTAGCTTAGGGTTGCCCAACTTGCCCTTGTGTACATAAACCGGGTTTGTTTTGGTTTCGGCATTTATCTGTACGAATAACGAATCATTGGTGCTGGTTTTAAAATCAGCCGCCAGTTTATCTGCTTGTTTCTTTACCGTTGCCGAGTCGTCTTTTGACGGGGCCGCGTTAAAGCTAACGAAATCAAAGGTCCTTGATTCGTATGGATTATCGAACTCGGCTTTGTGTTCGTCATAGTAACTTTGATAATCGGCGGCAGTAACAGTCACCTTGTTATCCGGAATGGAAC
>DASRTD010000330.1:0-9968 GCA_035656115.1 Mucilaginibacter sp. | reverse complement strand
GGTTCACCTAATGACAACCCCGATAACATTCCATTTGATATCCGTGCATTGCGCTACCCGATCGAATATAATTATAACGCGGATTCAGAAAATAAGCGGGAAGACATTCAAAAAAGTTTGGTCGACACCCTAAAAACAGCTATTCGCGATGTAGCGATTTATGCCCTTCAGCATTATAAAACGAGGTTTCAACCGTTTCTGGCGTGGGAATTATGGCAGAATTATGTTCCAAAAGACCAGCGCTTTATTGCAAATGGAAAGATCGAGGAAATTTACCGCACGATAAAACAAGCTGTGAAAGATGGCAACCAGATCATCCGCGTGCTTGGACTCTCCGGTTTGGGAAAAACGAGAATTATTTTCGAACTCTTCAGACCTTTGGATGATGAGGAATCTAAAAAACTATCTGGCCGGGCCCTTTATTTAGACTGCAATGAAAACTCCGAAATCAATTTGGCAGCGCGCATCGAGGAGATTCTGCAAAGTAAAAATGAGCACCTGATCATCCTTGATAACTGTCAGCCTGAAATTTGCCGCACCATGAAAACGCGGATCGCACAGCACAGCGCAAAAGTGTCCTTGATTACGATTGACAATAACCCTGAAGAACAGGAACAAAACTTCATTACCGGCGTCAAATATATCACCATTGGTAAGGATGATTTGCGTGATGTGGTGGATGAGATCATCAAAACAGACTTTTCAGACCTGCCCGCTGAAAGTGTCGAAAAAATTCGTGAGTTTTCGCAGGGCATCCCGTTAATGGCGGTATTGCTGGGCGAGAGCGCTAAAAAAGGAGAACGGTTTATCGGAAAATTGGATGACAAAGACTTGCTCGACAAGCTACTGGGAGAGTTCGGAAAGGAAAAAGAGCATAAAAATTTGCTTCGTACAAGTGCTCTTTTCAATGTTTTTGGCTATGAAAATGACTTGGAACCACAATTTCGGTTTTTAGCTACCAACCAGAATTTAACTGTTACAAACAACCAACCTCTTGTTTCCGAAAAACTATTCAGAGAAGTTATCGAACATTACAAAGCCCGGCAGATTTTTGAACCCAAAGGACGTTTGCTGGGAATGCGGCCTTTCCCGCTCGCCATGTACCTTGCTGAAGAATGGCTAGACCAATGCACTGATGAGCGTTTGCACAATGTGATCATAGCGCTGGCGCAGATGGAACAGCCCCACGGCAGACAATTATCCGAAGCACTTGCGGAGCAGATGAAATATTTAGGGTTTAGTCCCAAAGCCAATCAGATAGTTGAGCGCCTTACAGATGATGGTGCCCCTTTTGACAACGCGGAAGTGTTAAATACAGAATTGGGTTCACGCCTCTTCCGCGCATTTGTACAAGTGAACCCGGTGGCAACAGTGCAGGCACTTTACCGCAATTATGCGAACCGCCCAGCTGAAGAGTTGCGCCTTGTTGAAGAAGGACGGCGCAACCTGGTTTGGGCCTTGGAAACGCTGTGCTTCGACGGGCGGACCTATATAGATGCCGCCAAGGTTCTGGCCGGATTTGCTTTGGCTGAAAACGAAAACTGGAGCAATAATGCGACCGGTACATTCCTTCATCATTTTAATATTCATCTTTCAGGCACGGAAGCAAAACTCGCCGACAGACTGGCTATCATTAACTGGCTATGGGAAAAGGACAATCTTGAATATAAAGACCTAGCCATTATGGCCATGAGCCGGGCCCTGAATTTTGGTCATTTTTCAAGAATGGGAGGTGCGGAAAAACAAGGAACAAAAGTCTTAAAAGACAACGAGCCTACGGACAAAGAAGTAGTTGCTTACTGGCAAGCTATTATTGGCCGTTTACAAGAAATCTATTTTTTAAAAAATAAATTCAGTGCAAAGGCAGCGGAGGTTTTGTTGGATCGCTTACGAATGATCGCAAGTGCTGGCAAAGGCGACCTGATACTTCAAGTTGTCGAGGCTATCGCCAAAGACAAGGGCAACGATTGGGATGAGGCGCTAAGGCCCTTAAAAACTATGTTGAAATATGAGCGGCCTTTTTTGTCCGAACATATGCGTCAGGTTGGTGAAAATTTGATATTATCATTGACAAAAGACGACTTTTTATCCAAGTTCGCCCGCCTGGTGAGCAATCCACAAATGGATCTTATCGAAGATTATTCATTTGAGAACAAGGAAAAAAAGATCGAAGAACTCGCCCGTGAATTTGCGGAATCAACACTTGACTGGAATAACGTCATACCGATTATGGTGTCCGGCTACCCTTATTCGGCATTTATTTTTGGGCGCACATTAACCACACTTTGGGGACAAGGCAATCCTAAACTATTTGAATTTATTACACACGTGATCAAATCTCTTCAAAGCATAGACAAAGAGGCGCGGAATTGGACCATCTTAGGGGGTATTTATCAAACAGCCGAGCCTCCGTTAAGGACTAAAATAATAGATCAGTTATTAGCTAAGTCAGAACTATCGTACATCCTTTTTGGACTGATACCGATGAGCAGGACTGCGTTTGAAGACGCAACTATTTTATTTAAGCTGGTTGACTTCGGCCAATGCGCGGTTGCTGAATTTGTTGCATTTGCTCAGTATGGATTTGTGGTTACAAACCCTGAGCAATTGGCTGCATTTTGCCGTAAATTATTCCGTTATGGGAAAGAAGGTTACCAAATCGCATTTAAGATTGCGCAAACTGCCTCGTTTTTTAACGAGAAGCATACCGAGGTTTTGTTGCCGCTGTTAAAAGAGTGTATTTTAAAAATTGGTATTGTCAATCCCGAACTTTTGCGTTCAGATCAGTTTCAATGGTGGGAAATCACCCGAAAAATTCTTTATAATACGCAGGATGTTGAATTCGCCGTAGCCGTTAATAATGCGATCATCGAATCCATCACTTGGGAGAACTCTTATCACCTAGATACATATATACAAAGTCTTTACGGCGTTTTGATCGGCCAATATTTTAAAGAAGTCTGGCCCCGGATCAGTGAAAATTTACTGGTCAATGATGAAGACTTTGTCAAATTTTACGGTTTGAAGCATATACTCGGTTCATCTAATGGTGCTTTCCGCCACAGTAAAGGCATATTATTCCTTGGTGATCTTGACACCATGTTACACTGGTCTCGGGAACACTTACCACTAGCACCGATTAGGCTAGCAAACCTGACACCAATTTTCGCAGATAGAGAAGAGAATGCAACCAAAGCATCTTGGCATCCGGTAGCACGACGGTTGATTGATGAGTTTGGCACCGATATCAAAGTCCTTAATGAACTAAGCGCCAATATGGGTTCATTTTCCTGGACTGGTTCCGTCATTCCATACTTGCAAATGCAAAAGGATCTTATGGAAGCGGTCGCTAAACATCCAATTGCGGAGGTTCAGGACTGGTCAAAGCAGGCTATCCAGGCAATTGATAAGCAAATAAAAAATGAAAGGGACCGGGACGAAGAAATGAACATCCATTAACAAATGCACGTATGGTGAGACCACTCCCCTGCGGTGCGAAGTTTGCAAATCGGACCCGTATGCCCGCGTGAGGGATAGGAGCGAATACCGGCCCCGCGCCTAAGGCCATGAAGGCGTATAAGCGGATAGCCCGCGCTTCTATCAGCGGGGCACGCCCTTACTTTAAAAAGTAGCAGTAGGTAGTGGCAGTAGCAGTTTTTTTTCAGTTGGCAGTTTTAAGTTGGCAGTTGGCAGTAAAAAAAGCTCGTCAACCCCTTTTTTTACGATTTTGGGATAATTTAATACGAAAAAAAACCGATAAAAGCAAGCAAATTGCTAATAATATTAGTGTGCCGGGTGTCCCAGGTGTATTCACCTGTGCCGGGTGGGACGTGGGACAGCAGGCATTGCCTTTCGCCGCAAATTGCGTCGCGGGGACCCTGGTACGTTTAGGTTTACCCACAAAATCCACCATAACGTCGTTGCGAGGAACGAAGCAATCCCTACACATGCTAATTAATGGACCTGTTGTGTCCGGGTGACCTGCCAGCAGCACGCCGGGTATTATTGCATAGCGTTTCATTGAATGTCCTACGTAGTCCCCACAAATTGTGGGGATCGTTCCTCGCAATGACGAGTCGGTGAGTCACATTCTGGCAAAAATATTTTATAGGTAAACCCAAACTGGCACCAGCCCCCGCGACGACAAGCATTTAAAAGTTTAATGAGTTTATCAGTTCACCTTTTCATTCGTAGCCTCAACCCCGTATCGTATGGCCGCTTCGAGTACATCGATGTTTATATCTTTCAGCGCTTTAAACTTAATGCAATACCCGGTCACGCTTGCCTTGCCTATGCTTTTTCCATAGGTCTGGGGTAAGTATGTCCGGTCATCAAGACCAATAATATAGACCGAAATTCCGGCTGAGTTAGGGCTTAACCCAATTTGATAAAACGGCCTGCTGGTTCCGTTGGCATATTTCAGGGTTTGAAGCCCATATCCGATATCAGGAGTAGTAACAACTTTACCATTATCGTCCTTGCCATCCAGGAACCATAATTTACCTGCAGGCAGCGCCTGGAGTATAAGCTGGTGCAAGGCTTGCACGTCGCTGCGTTTTGGCTCAGCCTGGCTGGCAATATGCGCTTTGATTTGTTCTTCTACGTTCATATCTCCTGCTAAATTAAGGATTTATTGCTTACCGCCCGACATCGCGTAAAGCTGATCTTTTGTTATCTTATCATAATCGGGCGGTATGCCAAAAGTGCCTGCAGGGGCTTTTTGATCCGTAACGCCGGTTATGGTATATTCATTAATTACCAGTGCACCATCCGGCCCTTGCTGGAACGATGGATATTGTACCGGGATGCCGCCGACAGACGCATAATATTTGTCGATAACATCAGCGGGCAATGATATGTCATTGGTTATCCAGACATCATAGGCTTTTTGGGTCTTGATATCTGTCGCCACTACTTTTTTGCAGTTAAAACCGGCTATCTGTTTGGTTTCGGCTGACGGCGCAAAGGTAAATGAGGGGAAAGTGCTTACGATTTGGTTAATTTCAGCAAGGGTGTAAATGGCAGCCTTTTTTATGTTGGCAGCAGGTACGCTGGCTAAAACAGCATAAAATTTGTAGTTGGCGTCGGCCAAAAGCTTAATATTTGCCGGTCCGGCGGAAAACAATGCTGCGGTGGAATCAGTTCGGAAGTATTGCTTCACTTCCACCTCCTGGCCGTTGCCGCTTGTTTTTAGGGTTAACAGGCCTTCGGTATAGTTTTTTTGCGCACTGGCGCTCATTAGGGTGGCTGATAAGGCAATGCCCAGCGCAGCACTTAAAATTTTGGTTTTCATTTTATTTGATTTTTTTTAGTCATTGGTCATTAGTCATTGGTCATTAGTCATTGGTCATTAGTACAAAGTGGCTAAGCATACGAATAATGCCCACTGCCCACTGACTAACTGCCAACTGCTACCGGCACATATTTATTAACTATTTTCCCGTGTTTGAAAGCGGTTGAGCTTACCAGTTCAAGCACTTTTCGCTCCTTAAAAATGGATAAGCCTGTACCTAAGGCAACGGGGTTGACGACAAGGTAATACTCATCAACAAGGTTGAGGCTGATGAGCGAGCTGACAAAATCGGCGCCGCCGTAAACGAGGATATCCTTGCCAGGTTGTGCTTTTAGCGCCTGTACGGCTGTAGCCAGGTCGCCGTTTTCCACTTCGAGGTTGCGGCCGGGGAGGGTTGTTTCGGTGTGGCTAAAGGCAATCTTGCGATAATTCGCTATCAACTTCGCCAATGGGTTCCAGGGGTTTTCAGGCTGGTTATCGGCCACGTTTTCCCAGTAGGTACAGAATGTGGAAGCAGCCAGTTTGCGGCCCAGCAGAAAGGTATCGCAGCCGGCGGCAAGGTCGACGCCGAACCCGATCATCTGTTGTAAAGCCTCGGGGTCGCCTTTGCCGGCCAGGAATACCCAGTTGCCCTCACCATTTGGCCCTGCTACAAAGCCATCGAGGGTGATTTGCATTTGCAATTTTAATTTTCTCATCGTATTTGTTTTTAAATTGATTTATTCCGAAGCCAATAATTCATCCAATACGGCAAAGGTCGCTTCAGTGCCTTCTTTGAAGCCGCCTTCTACGAACCATTTGATGGTGGATTCATCTTCAAAAGTGATGACCGTCTCAACCTGCGTCCGGTTACCGTCGATGGATGAGAACTTAGTGTCGCGCCAGGATTTTGGCGCATCGGCAACCGGGTTGCCCTCCCCGTCGCAAAACATACCGATTTGTGAAATAGCGCTGGCATGTTCAATTGCAGTGAATTTAGCATACACCCAGTGTTTCTGGCCTTCAGCGCCGACCATGGCATACAGCCATACCCCGCCGACGGTAAAATCCGCAATCTTGGCTTCGGCCCTCCAGGGTTTCGGCGCTATCCATTTTACAAGCAGGTCAGGATCTGTAAAGGCTTTCCATACTTTTTCAACCGGCGCGTTAAATTCGCGTACGATGCGGATCGTTTTAGCCGCCAGGTCCGGTTCGAACACAAAATTGTTTGTCATGATCGTTTAGTTTATAAGTCTTTTAAAAGGTCATCTAACTGGTTAAAGCTGGTCTCCCACATCTTGCGGAAGGCTTCCATCCAACGGTCTATCTCCTTCATCTTATCAATATTTAGCTGGTAATAAATTTCCCGCCCGCGCTGGTCCTGGTTAACAGCGCCGCATTCGGTCAGTATCTGTATGTGTTTTGAAACGGCCTGCCTGCTGCTGCCAAAATGCCCGGCGATGGTATTGGGCGTCATGGCGCCCACGGTGAGCAGCATGAGTATGGCCCTGCGGGTAGGGTCGGCTATGGCCTGGTAAATATCTCGTCTGGTGTCCATTTGCAACTATTTGATTGCAAATATAAATGCAATTATCTGGTTGCGCAAATTTTTTTGAAAATATTTTTTGGAGACGGACAGTTTGAACAATATCCAACACAAAAAAGCCTTTAAATCATTTTAAAGATGTTTTTAATTTGATGCGCAGGGTGGCAGGATTAGCTGCGCTGATGCTGTGGTGGGGGTGTTACATTATAATTAAAGCCGTCGCTGTGCGTTTCGTCTTTTTTATTTTTCCGCTCCTGTAAGCAAAGCTTACAACACTGCAAAATAAAAAAGCCTTGTTCGTTTTCAACGAAGAAGGCTTTAATTATACTGGTCGGGGTGGCAGGATTCGAACCTGCGGCCTCCACATCCCAAATGTGGCGCGATACCGGGCTACGCTACACCCCGAAAAGGTCTGCGAAGGTAGGGTTTAAAAATTGCCGATGCAAATATTTTTTCAAAAGAAAGTTGCAGGCTATGATGAGCCTTTAGGGCAGTCAAATAGAAGGCAGGAAATCAACGGATTATAAATTTGCCTTTGTTTAGGGTACTACAGGCAGATTTATAAAATCATAAACGGGTATTGATGCTCCAATGAATAATTATTATTGCCAGTGCGATGGTAATAACTAATCCAAGAAAAACGAGCACCCAGTATAAAAAAGTTCTCATTAACATCACAGCGTTTTTATCAAATCGTAGCGAATTTACAATAAATATTTTGCATAATATTGATTAGTAACTAATTAATTCATAAAAAAAATAATTACCGGCATTATTTTAATCCGGGCATACTAAATGATATTACCCTTTCAAAAAATAATATTTCATTTTTGTAACCGGGTAATTATAATGACAGCCAAAGGATGGAAGTTCAATCAGCAGTTAAAATGAACTTATGAAGCTGAAAAATTTATCATGGGTGGGCTTTGCCTTCTTTGCCATAGCGGCAGGTATATACCCCATATCCTATTACCTTGTAGACATACGCAGCGCAGGTTTGTTGCATTCAAAGCCGAAAGAGCTTCTGTCAACATCATTTTATATCCCGATATTTTGTGTGCATATAACTTTTGGCGGCATTGCATTACTTACAGGCTCCTAACAGTGTTGAAAGCTTATACCAGCATCCTCAAAAAAGATGTCAGGCAGCACCAAAACTGGATGATCCGCTGCTATTCACTGGCCTTTGCAGCGGTAACCCTGCGCATATATTTGCCGTTATCACAGGCTGTTTTACATGCTGATTTCCTTACCTCCTACCGTATCATTTCATGGTTGTGCTGGGTGCCCAATCTGCTGGCAGCCGAAATAATTATCAAACATCGGTCAACACTCTACCCGCATATACTCCAAAAACGTCTTAGACAATAATTATGGATGACCTGGAGGTGGCGGCGGCGGTGGCGGCGGCGAAGGCAATTTTACATGCAGCCTCCGGTGGTGCCATCTAAGATGCTTGTGAAACGGCGGCCTGTGTGGTGGTGGTGGCGGCGGCGGTGGCTTTACCTGCAAAAATGGCGTCGCGGCTATTGCCCTTGCGGCGGCAGCGCTGCTGATTTGTACACTCAGCGCTATTATTAAGGAGATACCTGTTAATTTTAAGAGCTTCATTTATTTGTATTTGCGATTCAAAATTGAACTGCTAATTTAAAAAACGTGTAAACAATTCTGATAGTATAACACGTTTATTTAATAATCGTTTTAAAAAGAAAATCTGCGGCAAATTGGCCTGCTTCAAGCCAGCGGAGCTGAGTGTCCTTTCCACCCGAGAAAAACGGGTTAAAATGTTTTTGCAGTTCGTGCGAATAGCCCTCGAATATATCGAGATCGTTAGGTATATGCAATTCATCGGCCCTTTCATTAATATCCTTACCGCCAAATAATGGCGCGCTTTTATGTGTCGGCGGGACGATGTTATCATTGCTGCCCAGCGCACTTACTATGGGTATTCTTTCATTTTTCAGCCAGTCGAGGTTGTAAATGGCGCCCCAGAAGTTGATAATAGCGACAGCGTTTACGGGCGCTTTGTTTTTTGAAGCAGAATCCGGCGGCAGTTTCGCAAGTCTGACCAGCTCTTCATCGCTGCTGTAAGCAGCCTGCAGCGCGATGATCCCTCCGGCCGAGTTCCCCGCCAGGATGATCTTGTCGGGATCAATATGATAGGCCCCCGCGTTCTTTTTAAAATATTCCACCGCCATCCTAAGGTCCTGCACGGCATAATAGCTTGCCTTTAAAAACTCATCAAAATTAAAAACCGGGTTATTTTTACTAAGGTGGTAATTTACTGCAACGCACACGTAACCCCGCTGCGCAAAGGTTTTACACCATAACTGTATGTTTTTTGCTGATTTGGAACCATACTTAAAGCCGCCGCCATGCATCCAGATAATCAGTGGCCGGCGGGTCTCGTTATCATTTTCAGGCTGAAACAGGTCAAACAAATAAGCTTTATTTTTCTTTTCAGTAGCGCGGACATTATAACTTAGGTCTTTATCGATGCGTACGTCCTGAAAAACAAGGTTTTTATATCGATAATGGGTTTGTGCCTGCATGTTTGAGTAAAAAAAGAAGATAAGGCTGAAAATAAGCGGATTTTTAAGCATCATGACTAAATATACGATACAATCGGGTTATGCAGTTGTTTGGCTGGCAAGATTAAATCCGGTTTGTTACAGACAGCCTGACCGAACTTGTTAAATTTATTAAATTTGAATGCTCAAATAAGGCTTAAAATATACCATGACGCTTTTGAAAGAAAGAGGCTCTATTTATGCAGGCACACACGCTGCCGAACAAGAGAGGGAGCTAAAGGACTTACTGGTTTACGTTTCGCAATATTCGCCTTTTTATAGGGAGCTGTTGTTGAAAAACAATATTGATATCGATGACATAAAAACCGTCGCCGATCTAAGAAAGCTGCCTACCACAACCAAGGATGACCTGCAGCAGGGGAACAACGATTTTCTGTGTGTGCCGCAAAGCGGGGTTGCTGAATATACTTCCACGTCGGGCACGTTGGGTAGTCCGGTAACTATCGCGCTTACAGAAAACGATCTGCAAAGGCTGGCCGCCAATGAATACAATTCGTTTTTGTGCGCGGATGGCTCTAAAGATGACACCTACCAGTTAATGCTAACGCTGGACAGGCAG
>DASRTD010000329.1:0-2839 GCA_035656115.1 Mucilaginibacter sp. | reverse complement strand
CTTTGCAGAGATTTTAGCCAGTACCTCGTCGTTTGCTATTTTGCCCATTATTGAATTCCGTATGAAGCTAAAAGTTCTTGATATTTCGGTTGATGACGCCGCCGCAACGACTCGGTTTTTACCAGTTCCTGTATCAGCATAAATCCGTCCAATACGGCCTCCGGCCTTGGCGGACAGCCGGGAATATAAACATCAACCGGGATTATTTCGTCAATTCCCTGCAAAACCGAATAAGTGTCGAATATGCCGCCGCTGGATGCGCAGGCGCCCATTGAAAGCACCCATCGGGGTTCGGCCATTTGGATGTATACCTGCCGTAAAACCGGCCCCATTTTTTTAGAGATGGTGCCCATTACCATCAAAAGGTCGGCCTGGCGCGGCGAAAAGCTCATGCGCTCGGCGCCAAACCGGGCTATATCATAATGCGAAGCCGCAGTGGCCATAAATTCGATACCGCAGCACGATGTTGCAAACGGCAAGGGCCACAATGAATTTGCGCGCGCCAGCCCGAGTACTTTATCCGCCGCCGTGGCAAAAAAGCCAGAACCCTCTACGCCAGCCGGGGCATCAACTAATTTAATGTCGCTCATAATGTATTTAATACAAAGCCCTTCTAATTCGTTCAGCTCAGGGCAAATTTACAACAATTTAGTAATGTAACTGAAACGTCATGCAATAAGGCAATTCTATTTAGAAACGATCTAAACAGAAATTTAGTGCAGACAAAAATGCCTGTTCTGCCGCAAAATGCAAGGTATCAGTCCCAATCCAAAGCGTTTTTCTTGATCACATAGATAAAGCCCAGCAGCAGGGTGCCCATAAAAATGAACATCTCGATCATGCCGGTTTTGCCCAGCTCTTTAAAGTTTACCGCCCAGGGGTACATAAAGATCACTTCCACGTCAAACAGCACAAAAAGGATGGCTACCAGGAAGTATTTGATGGATATAGGCGTGCGGGCGTTACCGATCACCTCGATGCCCGATTCAAACGGCGTTAACTTATCCTTGGTTTTGCGTTTAGGGCCAATTTTGTGGGTTACAAACATGGTTGTAACCACAAAACCCAGAGCCACCAGCATCTGGAAGATGATAGGCAGGTAATTAACGGGCAAACTTTGTGTTTCCATGGTGCAAATATACAAAGCCCTGCAAAATAAAAAAGCCTCCCGGAATTTATCTCAGGAGGCTTTTCTATGATGGATGTCTCGAATTTTATTTACTTGGTTTTCCTGATGTTTGGAAATAATAGACCACCCTTGCTTCTGTGGGGTCAATTTCTTTCGCTTTATTAAAGTAGTCGAGCGCCTTGGCGTGGTCTTTGTCCTTAAACTCGGCATAGTTCCCTAAATAAACGTATGCATCAAGTAATTGACTTTTCTGGTCAGCAGTTGGGGTTGGCAGGGCGGTGAGCAATTGTACCAGTTGTTCGTACAGGGGTTTAGCGTAACCTTTGATATTGTTACGATCACCTGAATCTTCGAAATCCTTAATCTGGGCATGAATGTAAAGGATACCGATATTTGGTTTCGGCAATTTGTGCTCAACGTAGCTAAGTGCCGTGTCAGCCTTGGTCAATAATGTAGAATCCGGTTTGAACGCTTTAGTTTTGTCGTTATTGGCTTTCGTATAGTCAGCCAGGTAAGCTTCATAGTATGAATACCCTTCGTGATAATGGTCAAGCAATTTTGCCTGTTTTGAACCTTTGGCATATATATGATATGCATCGCCGGCCTCTTTAAACTTTTTAGCTTTATATAGCGCGTCTGCAATTAAACCATATGCATCTACCTGGTTTGTATCAAGTGACAGCGCTTTTCTCAGATTCAGTACAGCTACAGAATCATTCTTAAGTTCTATTTGAGCGCGGCCGAGATATAAAAAGTCTAAAGGAAGCAATCGTTTAGGGTCAGCTTCTGTTGTCCACTTAGTTAAGGATGTTACTGCGGTTTGATAATCTTTGTTTTCGAATGCTGCATAGCCCAAATAACGGTACACCCTTAAATTCGACTTTGCCGCGGAAAGGTCCTGAGCCACTTTTTGCAGCGTAACATAGTCCTTTGTCCTGATCAAAAAGTCCGCATAGCGCATTTGCGTTTCCGGTGAGTAGTCGGTCAGGCTGATAAATTTTTTATAATTATCGGCAGCCTCCTTAACTTTTGCATCGTATTGCGAAGGGTCGTTCTTTGCTGCACGCAGATCGGTTTCAGCCCATTCGCGGTAAGCAGGGCCATAGTTTGGATTGGCCGCCAATGCTTTCTGAAATTGCTGTACAGCGCCGTCCAGGTTATCGGCATATTCCCACAAAACGCCTTCGGCTACGTTAGCAGCGGGTGAGTTGGGGTCTACCGCGAGCGCAGATGAGTACGCTTCATAAGCGTCATTGCTTTTTAATTGCGAGCGGTTCGCATCTCCTAAGGCAATCAATACGCCGATATTGCGCGGATCGGCTGCCTTACCCTGGTTTAATACGGCGATGGCCGAGTTTGCATCGGCTGGCGTAACCGCCGACCCATTGGGCCCTACGGCGCTGCCGCTAACCGGCAACAGGTAAGCTAAGCCCACGTACTGGAAAGGCGTGGCATTCTTTTTACCGGCCAGCGCTGTGGCGCTGCTAAAGTCGGTAGTGGCGGTTGAATTGTCTTTTTCCACGTGGGCAACGGCGCCAAGCCCGGCAAAATTCAAAGCCGATTTTGGGTTTACTGCAATGAAAATGATCAATAAAATTGCCGCAGCGGGGTTAGGGTTAATATTCACCGGCACATCAGTTTTTGCGCAAAGCCTGGACGATGCAAAAAAAGCAATCGATGCTGAACAGTACCAGAAAGCAAAATCGATGC
>DASRTD010000328.1:0-13109 GCA_035656115.1 Mucilaginibacter sp. | reverse complement strand
TAACTGTTTGGCCATTAACGGTGATTGTTTCCTGGCTAAAAGACGAATAGAGTGTTTCCCCTAATGTTCCAACAGGAAGGCTTTCGAACGATATACTGTTTATATTATCATTCATTACCGGGCCCACGTTGGTTGGAGTGCCGATAGTCCAGTTAACCTGGGTTGCACATATCCAGGTTTTCATTGCACGCATAAAAGATTGATTGGCGGCAGTATTTGAATTAAGGCCATCCGACATCTGCAAAGTGTACCCCCCGGCATTATTCGCATTAACAAGATTAGGAATATATGCATATTCATTAGATGCACCCTCATTAAAAAAACCATTTGTAACGTTGAAGTTCACCGTTATCGGCGCAAATGTAAAAGTCTGGCTGCCATTAATAACCTCCACTACACCCGTGCCCGCCCCCGATGGAACCACGACGGTGACTTCTGTGTCGGACCAGGAAATATATTGTGACAGCAATGGCAGGACATCAGGTGTATTTGACCCATCTGTGCCGGTAAATAATACATAGTTTGAAGCCGTGGGTCCGAATGCTCCAAACCCGCCGGCCGATCTGACAAGTGTTAGCGTCTCTCCAGCCCCCGCCCCGTGGATTTGGGCATTAACTTTGTTTGGACTTGCCAGGTTCACTAATGTAATTAAAACAGCTGTAAAAAGAGATTTTAGTAACCTTTTTATCATGATTAATTGATCTTGTAGTCGGCTTCTTTGATGGTTATCGTCCTGGATTTTGTTCGTCCGGTAATTGCGGGGTAGACGTCATTGGTTATGCTTTTGTATTTTGTAAACGGATCACTGGCCGAGTGATCTCTTAAATTATACCTGATAAATCCCTGTATGCCTGCATACGTTTTTAATTGTAAGAGGCTAGGCCTTTGGGAAAGTTTAGGGTCACCCGGAATTGCAGTGAATATCCCGACGTTCCCCACGTCGAGTTGTAGCGTGTTAGTAACTATCTGCATATTTTTTCCAACGATCCCGCCATCTGTTATAATTTCTACCTGTGCTGAAACCAGTGAGCCTTTAAATACTTTATAAACATCAACAACATTCGAGGTATAAATCCGGGTATGCGACTGGTTCCAAAATGAAGTTTTACTTGTTACTTTGCCTTCAAAAATTACCGTTGCATTGTCTATCCGCTGGTCTAATGATATCGACATCAGTTGACAAAAAGCGGTAGTTGATATAAACAATAGCGCTGAAACGAAAAAAAATTTATGCCAAAGGGCAGGTGAAAAAGAGACTCTCATTTTAATCAAGCTTAGGTTCTACATTAAAAATTTGTGGCCTTTTTTCAATAAAATTATAAACAAATAATTTGTAAAACAACCTTTTTTTAGTTGAAGTTTTTATTTAGCAAGCTCATTATCAATCGATTTGAAATTATTAATTGTAAGAATATTAATAAGAGCCACCGCGAAAATAAGTTTCCTATAATTCCCTGTTTGTCCTTAAAATTAAATACCGGGGCGCTTTAAATAATTAGGGAATCGTTTGGTTGACGGAAAATAATAAGAGGCGAGTGGATTTTGTGCCGGAATGTTTGTTTTGTTTTGCATGAAAAGGGGGCTACTTACTACCGCATTTCGGAAATTAGGATCATTCGTTACGAAACGTTCTGACCATCTTAATTGATTGATCATCAACGTTCAATTATTGATTACTCAACACCAGCCGGGGGCATTCATCAAAAAAGGAGGGGTTAAACCAGGCTAAGACAGAAGTTAATCACTCAAAAAACAGCCGATCTCCAAATGAAAAGAATAAGCTGTGCAATATCATGACTCGGCAGTCTCCGGTATCCCGAGACATATCGGGAAGAAAATTTGAAAATCTTTATTTTATTTTATCCGGAAAATACTTTTTTATCAATAAATTAAACTCAGCCGTTTTTCGTAAGTTGCCAATATCGCCATCCTGCTTCAATTGGTCATAACTATGAAAGCCTTCATCAAGGGCCAGCCTTAGACAATATAGTCCGTTACTGATTTCATTTGCAAGCGACCAACCGCAGGCCAAGTTATAGTTGCTCACCGGGTCCTGCGGGTTTAGCTGCATCGCACTATGCAAAACAGAAACCCCTTTTTTTATGTCTTTCTCAACTACATAGAAATAACCCAACAGAATACGACAGTTAATATTGGTTGAGTCGAGCGCGAACGATTTTCGCATGTTGACAAAAGCCTTGTCGTTATCACCGATACTTTGATAGGTCAGGGCAATATAATAATAAGGTCCGGCATGCGTGGTATCCAATGATAAACCCTTGCTATAGTACCGCACTGCTGCTTCAAAACTCTGCCTTCCCAGGTAAATTGCGCCAATATTAAAATACGCGGTGCTATAAGCGGAGTCCAACTTTATCGTTTTTTTGTAGCAGGCCAATGCCCGATCGTAATCGCCAGCAGCCTGGTAAATGCTTCCGAGCCCGTTGTGAGCAGCTGCATAATTACTGTCAATATCAATTGCTTTTTGATATGAGGCTACCGCACGGTCATTTTGTTTTAATTTCTGATAATCATAACCCAGATCGTAATATGTTATGGGCAGCGCTTCCATACCATTGAAATTGGTTTTTGAAGTAAGAAAATGCAGTGCCTTTTTATGGTTGAGCAGTGCGTTTTCATAATCATTGGCTACTTGATAATATACACCCAGATCATCATAAACATCTGCATTAGTGGAATCGAGCTGAATAGATTTTTGATAGAAGCCTATAGCATTTGGAAAATCTTTAAGATTTTCGTACTGAAGCCCGATGTTCATGTATGGAATGCTCCATTTGGGGGCGGCGTCGATTGCTTTTTGAAGGTAATAAACCGCGGAATCCAGTTTATTTAAATCCGAGTACAGGTTTCCCAAATCATTTAATGCATAAGGCGCGTCATTTTCAAATTTGAGGGCCTCTAAAAGCCATTTTATTTTAGTTCTTCTATTATCGCTAAAAACATTCTCCATAAAGCAAGTCCGGGCATTAATATAATTATATAATATATCACCCGAATCCACGAGCCTTTTTGCATAAGAGATTTCTTTATATGCCGCCCAACTGTTAAACTTTTCTGTTTGATTCCTCAGGTAACTATTCAGGTCAGCTTGGGTCTTTTGCTGCAAGGCAGCTTTGAATGACGATCTGAGTGAAGACTTTATCATTACAGCTGATGGGTTATCGATCAACTGCCGGTATATCTGCAATGCGCACTTTGATGTGTCCTTCCCATTTTGATCCGTTATTACCGAGCCTTGTCTTAAATAGTCAAGATACAATTGGTACTTGGCCTGCAAATCAGGGGCAAGTTCATTCGCAATCCCGGTACCTAAAGACCCCTGTATTTTTGACGGTTCATGTTCATTCAAATTGGCAGAATTGTACCTTTTTAAATCGAATGGAAAAAGCACCTGCTCTGCTTTACCATCAATTTCAGGATGCTGCAAATTACCCGTAGCATCGGCCACTGCGACGGGTAAGTACGCCGCCAATTCTGCCACCGTGATTTGGTTATCGTTATTGAGGTTTGCCTGCCCCTCCAGGCCTTTGATCAAATAATAGGAGAATACTCCCCTGCCGCCACCCCATTTTGTCCCTTCGATAGAAAGTTCGTTCTCCTGGGCAGATAATATCTTTATGATATGCATATCCCGATTTTGCCCTAAAGCCTGGCTAGTCAGTTGCACGCCCTCGGTACCACCGGCCAGCGCGCCCGACCGGCATGCATCAACAATAATTATAACATCTTTGGCTTTATTCAAGTCAATGTATTGCTTCAAATACCGCTGCAAATAATTGACAGCGACGGTACCGCTGGTGATGTACGCAGCTTTTGGGGAATTATAAGCCAGCAGAAACGCGTTTTGATCTGCAGTTTTTTTCTCCACATCACCGTGACCGGAGAAGTAGAAAATTACGCGGTCGCTTTCTTTTACGCTTTCTTTCAGCCAATCCAGTGCGCCATATATGTCAAATGATTTAGCATTTTCATTTAGCATTAGTTTTACTTGTGCGCGGTTCAGCTGCGGGCCGCCGGCGGTGTTTACCAAATAGTCATAAAAAGCCTGTGCATCCTTGTCAGCATAATTTAAACCCCGTATATTTTCGTATTTTGATATCCCGATGATGACCGCCCAGGTTTTGCCGGCGTTAGAAGGCGTAATGACTTTTCCTACTTGCGCATCGATGCGCAGGTTAAGGATTTCAAGAAATAAAAATACGAGGAGAAATATTTTTTTCTGCATTTAAACTTCCTGCAACTTATATGCAAAATATGATTTTTTCGCCGAAATTTAGATGTTAATTTCCATTTGATATTGAATCCCGTTATCTTCACTGACCAGTAATTCGGCACCTAGCTGCTGCGCCAGCAAACGCACAAGCTTTAGCCCAAAAGATGCCCCCCGTGCAGTACTTTTGCCTTTAAAACCCTTTCCGTTGTCGCCTAGTATCAAATGGAGCTTTTTCCCGTCGGTCTTTAAGCCAATAAAAAGCTCGCCGCCCTTCGCCCCAAAGGCATACTTAAAAGCATTAGTTGCCAGTTCATTAATAAGCAGCCCTATTGCCACCGCCTGGTCAGCCTGCAACCATAGTTCATCCATATCCGCCCGAATAACTATGTTTCTTTCATCTCCCCCAAAAGAGATCTTTACCTGATTAATCAGCTCTGTTAAATATCCCTTTATTTCTACTCTTGTGTCTTTATCATTTAAATAGAGTTTATTGTGTACCAGGTTCATGGCGTTAAGCCGGGCTTCGTTATCCAGTAATTTGCCCCGCATTTGCACATCGCTTATGTCTGTGAGCTGCATGGCCAATAAACCCGACAGGATGGATAAATTGTTTTTGACGCGATGATGCAGATCCTGCATCAGTGTTTTTATCCTTTGGTTAGCTATGTTTTTTGACCTGTAGTTGTAATAGGCAATTACCAAAAGCAGCATCAGCAAAATGGCCGCGACAATTAATATAAAAATGGATTGCGTTTGTTGTTTTACTATTTTGTTCTGCAGGCTGTTTTGCAAATGCAAAGCGGTAATATCCTTTTCCTTCTGACTTGCCTGGTATTTTATTTCGAGTTCATCGATGGCCCTGTTTTTAGCCGCTGTAAAAAGACTGTCTTTAATTTTGTTCCGGTCATTGTCGTACAGAATGGCACGTTTATAATCTCCCTCTTCCTCATATAAACTGAATTCATCAGCGTAAGTATCCATTAGTAATTCCGGAAGGTGCATTTTTTTCGCCGTGCTTTCTGTTAACCTTATTGCTGCCAGCGCCTGTGGGTATTTTTTTTGAACAATATAGATTTCAGCAAGGTCCAAATTCCCGCGCGCCAGTTCTTCCTTCATCGCATATTTTGTCGCGATGCCCAGGGAGCGTAAGACATAGCTTCCGGCTTTTTTTAAATCGCCCTTCTTTTTCCATGAAGAGCCCAGGTTCTGCAAGGGCAAAACCAACAAATCAGAGTCCCGCCCGATTTGGTAGAGAGCCACACTATTGGAAAGATAGACAATTGCTGAATCGGGTTGATCAAGTTCTTTAAAGGCAAATCCGATATTATTGTACGACTGAGCAATTGACAGGCTGATTTTTAGTTTTTGCCGAATATTTAAAGCTTGCTTGTTATAGTAAATCGCCTGCTTTAAATTAGCTAATGCCTGAAAACAAAGCCCGATTGAATTATAGGTATCGGCGAGCTCTTTTGACATGCCCGATCTGGAAAATATTTCAGCAGCTTTAAAGTAAAAATCGTTAGCTATTTCAAACCTGGCCAACTTATTTTCACACAGTCCAAGGTTTCGGTAAGTGATTGCTAAGCGGTGAGTCATTTTAGCTTTGGTAAAGCTTCCTATTGCCCTTTGGTAATTTACTATAGCAGATCCATAGTTGTTTTTGGCATAGTCGATCGCTCCGATCAGAACCCAGCTGTCTCCGATCAGTGAGTCAACGCCAGTTTGCCGGGCGATACTTGAACTTTGGTGTGCAAAATCGCCTGCTTTGGCGTAATCGCGCATTGTCCAAAAAATAGTAACAATTAAGTTCAGGCTTTTGACCTCGCCAATTTTATTGCCGGCCTTTCGTGCGTTTGAACGGGCCCGATCAGCCAAATCAAGACCCGATTTGGGATTGGTTTTGTATACTCGCTTTGCTTTAGCCAGCAAAGAATCGCCTGTTGTATTGTGGTTTTGAGCGTAAGAGGCACCGTTGGAAAGCAAAAGAAGAACCAATAAAATATTTGGAATTCTTTTAAAAACCCCGATATACCCGCTATTATTAGCAAACACTTTTAATGATTTATCTCCTGCAAGATATTGATTATTAATTTTCTTTTAAAAACCCGGCCGGAGCTCACGGCCGGGTAAAAACCTCGCCCCTTTTAATTAGGGGGAAGTGTCGGGCCATCCTGCCCGCCAGAAACCCCTGTCGAGTCTGACGATGTCGCAAGCTTCGTGCTTTGGTAACTGTTGGCAGTTTTTGCCGGCGCAATACCGTCCTTTTTGCAGCTTGTGTAAAAGATGGCAACACAAGCGATCATGCTCATTAAAAATAGCCTTTTCATTGCTTTCTTTAATTAATAGTTAAAAAATCTGTTAATTAAAGAGCAGTTGTTTTCCGGCACTGCAGGCGCTGCTCAAACCGCAAGCATCCCGGAAAAGCATTAAGAACAATCTGGATATCCTTTACAGCGGTCATGACCCCGCCGATTATGGGAACAATGATACGGTGGGTTTTAAATGAGCATGCTGATAGATTTACGCATAGGAGAAAACTTATACGCAATGTTATACGCAAATGAAAAGTTGGGCTTTTATTAGTTAACTATCTTATTATAAGATAATTAATTACCGCAGCACCTTCAGAGACCGCGTGCGGATGTTTCCTGATTTTTTATAACAAAATGGGCGTGAGGATCGCCATGACGTAATTTTGGTTGAATTGCCAGGGGGTATTTGATGATATCCGAATGAGCCGTTTCGTTCTTTAAACCAGTTTTTTAAAAAAAGCAAGCAATTTTTCGGGTTTAAGGAAATTAATGTTTTCATCCCCGGGAGCTACCTGGCTAAAATAGGCCATCGTGTCCTCATTATTTTCACTTTTATAGGTGATTTTAACCCAAAATGGCAAATGGTCACCTGGCATGCAATACGTTACTGCGTTGACAACCTTTTTATTTTTAACAATAACTTCGGCGCCCGACTTGAAAATCCATTCTCCATCGCTTTTGTATAGCGCGCCATCAAGCGGAATGCGCAATACATCGAAAAGTTTGAAGGGCTTTGGAGCATAAAGTACGGTTATTCCCCTGAAGCTCCTGTTAAATACTTTATAGTCATCTATCAATGCAAATCGAGCCAAAAGATCCAGTGTTTTTTCTGAAATGCTTATTTCCAGGAAGGTGTCATTTTCATTTCGAAACCTGTTAATCCTTCCATACAGATCACCGAGTTTTTTTTTATCCATGTGGTTTCCCGGAAACGCAGCCTCAAGGGCTTCGCTGAGTTCGGCCGTCCAACCACGTTCTTCTTTAATATTTTCTATCTCAAAACATTTTTGAAAAATCTGGTATGCGATTTCAACATATATATTATATTCGTGGTTGTCCATTTTTTCGGTACTTTGTTGCATGAAATTCAGATGCCTAAATTTACTTTTCCTCCTCAATATTTTATTCCTGCCCGCGGCTTTTCCGCAAAGTATTTTATCGCGGAACAAGGAGGCATTGGTGACCCATTATAACAACTGGCTGCAGACTGCCCGTCTTGGCGGACTATTACTGGCGGCGGACTACAAGGAGCAAAAAGTTGATAAAAACGATTCGGCAAGGGCTCGTTCTTCAAAAGAAAATGTCGTTTTGGTTTTAACGCCCGTTCCATCTTATAAAGATCCCGAAAAATTCGCTGCTGCCTGGAACGAGGCCCGCGGCGAATTGGAGGCCAGGGGCATTGATATTTACAGCCTGCTGTTAAACAAATTAGCCGACTATGCTTTTTTACAGCTTGACGCCGCAACTGTCGAAATCCGGACGGACAATGCCGATATCTTTTCACTTCATATTTATTTCGACGGGCAATTGAAGCACGAAGAAAACATTATTTTAGGGAAAGGCGCCAACCAGGGGCTTACCTTTAATTTTGGCGGCGCCCTGGCCTCCATGCACGAAAGTTGTTTTAATACGTATAGGCCAAATCAAATGGACGCTGTTCGCCATCGGCTTGAGTTGTTTTTTAAGCGGTACAAACATGATCCCGGCGGTATAAAATTAGACTCCATCGTTTCGCATGATAAGAAAGAACTGAGGCTAAGAATATACCATATTTTTGGCGAGGTGACAGGGCGAAACTATCATGAGCTGATCAACCTTGACATCAGCCTTGAAAACGATGAAATATGTTATACGGTTGATGCAGCTTATGCGGCCGGTATTTCCAAAACGCCAGACCCGGAATCCGACTTCTACCGGGAAGTGGCGCTTGATTTTCCGCAAAAATGGCTTTCTTTCCGCGACAATTTAGAAGATCAGTTAAAAGCAGCGCTCGATGGAAAGTAAAGAAGCCTTTGTTAAACGCAGAATTGTCGCATCGGGGATCATTTTCCGGCTGCTCATTCTTTTCCTGCCAATTGTGCTTTACAAGGCACCGCCGGTGCCAGGCTTTCGTCCAGACCAGTTCGAAACCTTAACCTGCATATTGTTGCCGTTGACCTGCTTGTTTTTTACGTTATTTATAAAATTTATCATACAAAACCGCTATCAGAAACCGGGTAATTACCTGGGGCCGGCGTTTGTGAGCGTCGGCTATTTTGCCTTGCTCATCTTAACACTTGCGGAGGCCGGCTTTATCACCTGGAAAGCCTTTGATGATACCGTTATTGAAGACAACAACTTTTACGTTTTGATCGCTGTTTTTGAATCTGCATGGGGGATTTATGCCGGCTTTTACCTTTCAGAATTATTCGGCAGGCGAGGCCGATAGTGCCGATTAAGGGTCGTTACCCGATAATGGTCATGCATCCGGAAACCTGCGGCGTTACATGGATGGAATTGATCACTGCGCAGGCTTGAGCAAACCCGGCGTTGCATATCGGCAAAGTCAAAATGCACAGTGAATATCCTGGAATTTGCTTGATTTCAGGCGATCAATTTTCTTCCTGTAAATTCGTTACGCGGCGTTTTATGAAATCAATCTTTAATTAACAGCACGGGCAAGTTCCTTGGCTTGCCCGTACTGAGGTTTAGGGATTTAAATAATGATCACAAACCAGCTATTTAGATTGCCTGGCCGCAGCCAAATTCGATTTAAGGTAATTGCCATAAATGTTTTGAACCTTGTTCGGGTCAACAGAAAAAGTAGATTGCGTTTGTGAAAACCCATCTTCATCTTTAAA
Source organism: Mucilaginibacter sp. (assembly GCA_035656115.1). Taxonomy (GTDB): domain Bacteria; phylum Bacteroidota; class Bacteroidia; order Sphingobacteriales; family Sphingobacteriaceae; genus Mucilaginibacter. The sequence goes on along the minus strand of DASRTD010000328.1, from coordinate 3,723 downwards.
TATCCTGATGGTTCCGACCGGCACCACCAGGTTATTTGGATCACTTCCCTTAGATTTTTCGTAATAAGCCAATTGCATATTTTTAATACCGCCCGACGCCAATTGACCACTGATAACTTGTATGATAACTGAATATACGCCTTGTGTCGTGTCCTGCGCCTGCGCATAAACGGTAAATGAATTTCCATTCCCTGATATGATTGTCGCTCCGTTTGCCGATCCTGTGTTAGTTCCTACTGCGGTAATATCCTTATATTTCATGTTAATTGTAAAGGCATCATTGTTCTGCTCACTGAATTGATACTTATAATCATCGATTATTTGCCCTGCGTAGTAACCATCCGAACTGTCATAACTAACTTCATTGGGGCTGAAAAGATAAATTCCATTTACTAATGCCGGTGTTAAACCACCGTTGATCTCCAATCCATGATTTTCCAGGCTATCAAGTATAGCGGGCGTAACGATTGTATTTAGTACATAAGGGAAATTCGGCCCAAGAGCACCCACGGGGCTGGTTTTTTTGCTCTTTTTGCAGGATGTAAAAGCAATTGAAACCATCACGATTACAATTGCAAGTTTGGCTAATGTTTTCATATCTTAATTTAATGTTTGTGTATCTAAAATTTAAATGCAATTCCAATATTCAGATAGGACAGGCTTTGATAACCCAGTTCGGCGTAAACCGCGGTTGAAGATGAAAAGTAATATTTACCGCCGGCAAAGCCGCCCACTCCGAAAGCGCTCCCCAATATTGCAGCGTTGCCCTGGTTATCGCTCGCGCCCACCACTACATAGCCTACGCTGGCGCCGCCATACAAATCGAATTTATCCGGTATAGATAAAAGTTGACTCAAGTGGTACGATGCTCTTGCACCAATGTAGGTGGCGCTGTATTTAATCGAATAATTATTTGCGATATACCCGTCAGAGAATGAATATTTATAGCTGGCATATGATAATTGCCCGCCGACGCTGATTGCGTCGGTAATGCCTCTTTCGTATGATACCGTGGGATTTACCGGCAGCGATGCAGAATACCCGCTTCCAAAGAAAGGTGTACCAACGCCGATGCCAATATTAACGAGGTTCACACCACTGTTATAGGCCACGGAGGAAGATTGCGCCATGCACGTCGAAAGCGCGAAAACCAATGGTATAATGAAGAGTAAGGTTTTTTTCATGATGTTTTATTTTAAATGATGATTGATTTTTGTTATTTATTTGACTTTTAGCTCTATTTTCCCCTGACCGAAACCGATCACCTCGAATTTGCCGCCTATCTTTTTATTGATTTCATTCAGCAGGTCATCATCATTTCCGGTATGTGATACCGTAAAACTTGCCGTGCCTGATGACAGGGATTTTTCCATCGATTTGAAAATTGAGATACTATTGAGGATCGCGGTCATGGTGTTGAATGAGGTATAATTGGCATTATCAAGCGTTATTTGCGTATCGTTTACTCCGTTTGCGTTCGCCAGGCCATTATTGGGGTCAGGCAGCTGCAGCTCGTCTTTTTTTGAGGCGAGAAATTCAACCGCCTGGATAATACCTTGTTCGAGCGCATTGGCTAAAGCGGGGTCGCTATTTTGGGTACTCACCATATTGAGGCCAAACGGATGTATAGATGTTCCGCCGCTCGCTTTACCGTCTACATTTATGGCTTTGGAAAAAATAACCTCCCGCGTTTCCGGGTTAATCATTTTCAATACAAATCCGAGGTGTACTTTATTGGAACCAACACTAACCAGGCTAATTCCAATTCCCGAATGTTTTACATTGTACTCTGTTATTTCGCCTGTGACGATCACCTGTGCGCCCAATTGCTTACCCTTTTTAGCGGAGCTGGCTTTGTTGACATAAGACGACTGACCATATTTGATCTCGTCATTCATATCACTGCTATCTTTAAGGCTTTCTAAAACCCGGTAACAGTTGACGCCCTGCAGCGCATTCGTCAGCATTGAAGCCATATTGCCGCCCAGTTCATGCGGCGCGTCCGTTGTAACCGAAAACCTGGCAACTGTTATGCGAACCCTTTTTTCGGCGGGCAGGTCTTTACATTCTTCTTTCACGGCGTCAAAAGAAACTGCCACTTTCTTTTGGGCGAACAATGCCTGCAGATTCAAAAAGAACAGGCAAAGGATAATGAGCTTTTTCATTTTTTAGGGTATGATTATTTTAGATTCGACTAAAGAACTGCTGCTTATTGAATTCCCTTCAAATTCAGCAAATCGGTTTTTTACTATCATAAAGTTAGCCTCATAAAAATCCCGGCCATTAGAATGTGTGCCAGCGACCTTTTTTTCTTTGCGGGCGGTTGATTTCAGCTTGTGAATAAAAATCCGGCAAAATGCTGATAAACAATTGCGTTGCAGATGTTTCAAAAAGAATTTAACTTGTGCTCAAATAATATGGATACGGTTAAAGTACTGATTGTAGAGGACGAGTTGCTGATTGCCGAAGGACTTAAAAGCCTGCTTGCCGGCATGGGTTACGAAGTTGCCGCCATATTCACTTCCGGCGCTGAAACTATGAAATGTTTCAGGCCTGGCATGGCCGATATGGTGTTCATGGATATCCACCTGGCTGACAAGACCAGCGGCATCGATGTCGCTATGGAGCTAAAAAAGATCAGCAACATCCCCATTATTTATCTCACCAGCAGCCAGGACGAGTATTTGCGTAAAAAGGCCATACAGGAAACCAACGCCGTGCACTACCTGGCAAAGCCATTCAACCGGCCTGGTGTCTGTACCGCTATTGATTTTGCCCTGAAATCGCTAAGGTCCTATGATTTTGCCGGCATAAAGCCGAACGAGGAGGCATACCTGCTGAAAGACAGCATTTTTTTAAAGAATGGACTCGGCCATAAAAAAATCATGATCGCGGATATTTTGTTTTTAAAAGCAAGCGGCAGTTATTGCGAATTTACTTTCAGGGAGGGTAAGGAAAAGCCGCAGTTATTTAGTGAGAACCTCAGCTATTATGGAGAGAAACTGGCTTTTGTTAAAGAACTCGTTCGCATTCACAGGTCTTACATTGTTAACGCGAATTTTATTGAAAGGGTACATGAAAACAGGCTTTGGGTGAACGGGTTGGAATTACCGATCAGCAAATCCTACCGGCCTGAATTTATTGAGAAACTCAGGTTTGTTTAAACTTCGGAAAAGATGACATCGTGTTTATTTGACCGGGCCTTTTCCATGGCGGCAGTCTTGTCAAAATTTACCTGTTAGCGTTTCTATTTAGCGGATATCTGCTGATACAATGGTCAGCATGATGCTATGAAATGCCCACAAAAACATTAAGGATGATAGTGCAACGTCCATGGCCGACGCCAGTTTAAATGATCGGCGCTTCATCATTTTGATAAGGAAAAAGCTGATCAGGAGGCGCAAAAAAAGCTGAACGCTAAAAAAGCAGAAAACAGGGATCGAGTTTTGATTGAACTTTTTTGCAGCTTCAAAATCGCCTCTCATGATCGCTGAAAATCCCCTTGACAAGCCGCAGGAGGGGCAGGGTCTATGGTAATGTATTTCGTAATAGCATTTCACCGGAAAATTTTGATTGGGGGCGTAAATACCGGAGTAAACAAAAATCAACGAAAATAAACCGGCAAATACCCAATTAATTACTTTGTAGACATGCGTATTAATCATTTTTTAAAGTAGTCCCGTACCGATTCGGTTGTCTCGTGAATTTTGATTATTTGCCAAG
>DASRTD010000327.1:0-3417 GCA_035656115.1 Mucilaginibacter sp. | reverse complement strand
AGCTTTAACCGAAACCAACGGTGATTTTGAAGCTGCAATTGATTATTTAAGGAAAAAAGGCGCTAAGGTAGCAGCCAGCCGCCAGGACCGCGAAAGCAACGAGGGTGTTGTTATTGCGCGCACCAGCGCTGACGGCAAACGCGGCGTGATTATCGAGCTGAACTGCGAAACTGATTTCGTGGCGAAGAATGCGGAGTTTGTTGCATTTGCTAACGCGATTGCAGGTGTGGCTGTTGAAAGCAACCCTGCAAATCTTGACGAACTGAACAGCTTGAGCGTTGACGGACAAAAGATTGCTGATGCTGTTATCGACAAAACCGGTAAGATCGGCGAGAAGATCGGCGTATCTAAATACGAAGTTGTTGAAGGTGAAAAAGTGATCGCTTATATCCACGGTAATTTCCGTTTGGGTGTATTGGTTGCTTTAAGTGCAAACTTTGCCGGTGCTGATGAAACAGGCAAGGATGTGGCCATGCAAATTGCCGCCATGAGCCCTGTTGCTATTGATAAAGACGGCGTTGACGCTACTACCATAACCCGCGAGCTGGAAATTGCTAAAGAGCAAACCCGCGCCGAAGGTAAACCGGAAGCAATGGTTGAGAAGATCGCCGTTGGCAGGCTGAACAAATTTTACAAGGACAGCACCCTGCTGAACCAGGAATTTGTGAAGGACCCATCGAAAAGCGTAGCCCAGTTTTTAAACGGGGTTGAAAAAGGACTCACAGTAACCGCCTTTAAGCGGGTTGCCTTAGGAGCTTAAATATATTATCCCCCTCGCGAAAACGAGGGGGATTTTTTTTGGCCTCACCCTGCCCTCTCCAAGGGAGAGGGTTCCAAGAGGCAAGGATAAATTTCTTAAAGTCCTCTCCTTTGGAGAGGATTTAGGTGAGGCAAACAAATTAACCATGATAACCGCCCTCCACAACCTAAAGATCGTCAGTGATGGCATCATCACCCGAGGCAAAGCCGTTTTGATAAGCGATAGCCAGATCGGCGATATTATTGATGAACATGCCATTCCCGAAAGCGCGGAGAAAATTGACCTGGAAGGTGCATTTCTTGCACCGGGTTTTATAGACCTGCAGCTTTATGGCAGCGGGGGCCGTCTGCTCAGTATCGATACCGATGAGGCCACTTTGCTGCAAATGGAGAATGACTTGCTGGACCAGGGCACCACTGGCTTTTTCCCTACCATTTCGACAAATACGGATGCAGTTATTGAAGAAACCATCAGGGTGTGCAGAGATTATCGTAAAAAAGCAAGGGGGAACTTTTTGGGCCTTCATTTGGAGGGGCCGTTTTTGAATCCAATTCGCCGCGGGGCGCATAATGCTGATTTTATAAAAAAAGCAACGCTTCCGCTGGTGGAGAAATGGCTCGCCATGGCGGATGGGGTGATTACGATGATGACCATTGCGCCGGAACTGCAGGACCGGGAGGTGATCGAATACCTGAATGATCATGGCGTAATCCTCTCCTCGGGACACAGCAATGCGACCTACCAGCAAGGGAAAGGGTTTTTAAACAACCCCATACCGGCAGTGACGCACCTGTACAATGCCATGCCGCAAATGCATCACCGCGATCCGGGGTATATCCCGGCCATTTTTGAAGAGCGGCCTTATACCAGCATTGTGCCCGATGGTATCCACGTTGATTTTGTTATGGCCCGCCTGGCTAAGCGCGAACTGGGCGACAAGCTGTTCTTTATCACCGATTCGGTTACGGAAACGGATCACGGACCCTATCAGCACAAATTTACCGGCGACCGTTATGTGCTGCCCGACGGTACCTTGTCAGGCTCATGTCTCACCATGCTGAAATGTGTGGAAAATGGGGTAAACCATTTCGGGCTTGATTTGGGCGAATCCGTTAATATGGCCACTTTATATCCGGCTCAGTTGGCTAAATTAAAAAAAGGCAGGATAGCCGCAGGTTTCGATGCAGACTTTACCGCGTTCGATGATAACTTCCAATTGAAGGGTACTTTCCTGGCGGGAAAACGGATAAATTAAAAACTAGCGCTATGCAAGCAGATCTGTTTGATCTTATCGTGAATAAAGACCTTGAAGGGCTAAGGGCAGCCTTGACGGCAAACCCTGAATTGGCCAATGAGGGCGTTGCGTTAAATATCGATGGGAAAATAAACCCACGCAAAGGGCACCCGCTGCACAGGATATGCGACGCTGTTTTTGCCCGTAAAATATCGGACATACAGGCTATTGAAATAGCAAAAATTTTGCTGGAGCATGGCGCGAACATAGACGGCTTTATGGCACGAGGCGATAATAACACCCCTTTAATAGCTGCCGCCAGCTTACATGCAGAGCAACTCGGCTTGTTTTATATCGAAAAAGGGGCAAATATTTTTTATGCGCCTTCAAGTGACGGTGGCACTGCGCTGCACTGGGCATCGTATTGTGGCAGGGATCAATTGGTTGAGAAACTGATCGAAAAGGGAGCAAATATTAATCAGTTGGACACTTCTTATCACAGTACACCTTGCGGATGGGCTATACACGTGTTGGAATCGGGGGAGACCGGTAATCTTCTGCATCAATTAGCCTGCGCTAAATTATTGCTTAAAGCTGGTATGGATAAAAGCTTACTATACTCAAGCACGCTTGAATATTTACGGGAAGCGTCTAAGACCGATCCCGAATTAAAAACATTGTTACAATAAAATTGGTGCGGGTTATTTAACACTAATTTAAAATTGATACTTTTGGCAAACACTACTTCATGGTATATAAAAGGATCTTATTAAAGTTGAGCGGGGAGTCGCTGATGGGCGACAAGCAGTACGGAATTGATAACAAACAGGTATTACAATACGCCAACGATATTAAAAGTGTTTACGATAAAGGCGTTGAAATTGCGGTAGTAGTGGGCGGCGGCAACATCTTCCGCGGCTTGAGCGCCGAAAAATCGGGTATGGACCGCGCCCAGGCTGATTATATGGGCATGCTGGCCACCGTGATCAACTGCATGGCGCTGCAAAACGCGTTGGAAAGCATCGGGGTTGAAACCCGCCTGCAGTCGGCCATAAAGATGGAGCAGATATGCGAGCCTTATATTCGCCGCCGGGCGATGCACCATTTGGAAGAGAAAAAGATCGTGATCTTCGGCGCCGGTACCGGCAATCCTTATTTTACAACAGACACGGCCGCTTCCCTGCGCGCTATTGAAATAAAAGCCGACGTGGTATTAAAAGGCACCCGTGTGGACGGCATCTACACCGCCGACCCGGAAAAGGACCTCACCGCAACCCGCTATGATGAAATAACTTTCCAGGAAGTGTATGACAAAGGCCTTAACGTAATGGATATGACCGCCATTACCCTCTGCCAGGAAAACAAGCTTCCGATAATCGTGTTCGACATGAATAAGCCGGGTAATTTTGCAAAGATTGCCAAT
>DASRTD010000326.1:0-13317 GCA_035656115.1 Mucilaginibacter sp. | reverse complement strand
CAATGCCGCCTGGCTTGCCGGGGTGATGAAACAGGTAAACAACAGCCATGCTGGTACCCTTGCCGATTTTGGCAACTTCTGCATCAACCGCACCAAACCTGAAACAAACGACATTGCCGGTTATATGAAAACCAAATGCGTGGAAGAGTATGACCGTTACAAAGGCATAACCGAACTAATGCCTTATGCAAAAGGCGTGCATGCAAAAACCCATGTATTTGATGCGTCAGGCAATGATACTGAAACTGACTTTTCGCGGATGTTCAAGATCATCAAACAGTCCGGCTTTACAGGCTGGGTAAGTATAGAATACGAGGGCGGCCTGTTTAAGATGTACACCAAAGACGAAAAGTACCTGGACGATTACGCCGGCACCGCCGCGACTAAGAAACTGATCGAAAAGGTTGTAGCGCAGATATCGTAGTCATCGTTGGGAAAACCCTATTGGGCGATATTGCCTGGCCCGGCCAGGCAAAGCCGAACCCTGTGGCGGCCTTTTTTATAAGATGCGCGATTCGACGGCAATAGCGTTTTTCACCAGTAAGATCGGCATTGCTGATCTGGGGCTATGAAGGCAATACACCTGGCAAAGGGGGGGTGTGCCGGAACGTGTTTTGAAGCAATACGGTTTGGAGGGCGTGTAGTTTGCGTTTTAAGCTAAATGCCTCAGGTCGAAAGATTTGAGGCTTATTGCTAGCCGGAATTTTATAATTTCTCCAATGTTCAACTGAGTGCTGACGCTAAAACCGGGGGAGGGAATTTGATAGCTAAACAGCATTTAAGCTATTCCTTTTAGCAGCCCCCGCAATAACAAAAGCAATTCCGCTATAGGCAAGCGCTAAAATTGCGCTGGTAATCTCATCTTTCCTATCAGCGGCGGGAGCAGTAATCACCTTTGGGATGTGCAGGATTAGAAACCAAATAAGAATCATTACCCCCAAAAGGGTTGCTGCTGTTCCACGCCATATGTTCAAGGAAATACCAATCCCGGAGGCAAGCAATGCCGCGCCCGCCAAATAAATCCAGAACATATGGTCCGGTATCCACGATGGCATATAGTCTGCTACGCCTTTTGCATACAAAAAATGATTAATGCCAAAACTAATTATCGTTATAGAAAAGATAATAGTCCCGTAAGGTATCAGCTTCCCCAAAAACCTGGTACCAGGATTTTCATTTTTTTCCTGAAAACAGCCGGTAATAACAAACGCGCCGCCGGCTAACGCCAACTCTTTCGCAGCATTCTCCCATTCCCCAAAATGCATATAGTTTGAGGCAGCAATAAATTCATACGGGACATAATAAAAACAAAATATCGATAGCAGCATTCCCGCTAACAGTAGGGCAATTGGCCTGGCTTTTTTTCGAGAAACAATACAAGCCGCGGCCAAAACAAACAGGATTCCGGAAATATAGGCGAGGATCATAAAACCGGGAACCGAGGAATGGTTTGGCGGCAGTAACATGTAAGGAAAATCATGATAATAAATTGTTTGCGCCCCCATTTCGGCTACGGCCATGCCATAGAAAATGCGGCCGATGTTGGATAGGTTTCCCATAAGTGTTAAGGGTTTTGATCCGTTGATTTGGATAAAAGTGATTACTCCGCGTTAAAAAGGGCACAAGCAAATATCGCAAACAAGCCACAAAAAGTGTGCGGTTTAGCCCAAAATTATTTTGTGGTGAAGCGAGCACGCTTAACCGGACTGGATCCCTGGAAGAAAATCATTGGCTATAGCTGGTTCATCGCTCGGACCGCCGTGAGACTTTCGGCATGACGTTTTATCCCACCCAATTAAGTCGAAAGCTTTAGTTATTTTTGGTTGACGTTTATGCGGCAAGCATGCCAGGCGCCGGGTTTTGCAAAATCAACACCCGAACCTTTAACGAGCGGGAAAAACTACACGGATGGATGATTTAGCCCAATACCACGAACTTGCTTTTTATACACTTTCCCTTCGGGATAAGGAATTTATTCATCAGCACATTGTTGATGCTTATGGCGCACAAAACGCGAATGATAAAACAAAGCCTATCGCACTATTTTTTTCATTGGCTGGCCTTTATTTACTCGTCGAAAGAAACTATACCGGAAGGCAGGTTCAAAAGGCGCATCAAACCATGGCTTCAAAGACGAAGATTTTTATAACACTAAACCTGCCGGAGGACCGGGGGCAAGTATCGGTTAAAAATGTTTTAGACGAACCCGCCGGGACCAAACGCAACATGAAGATCATGGAGTGGTGCAGATCCGTTTGGTCAACATATGCTGATCAGCATCGCAAAATAATCGAGGCTACCGATAAATTACTTTTTTAAGTATTGGTCACTCGGTGTTCGATTTGCGGCTTCGAATCAATATGCTTGCAGATTGAATCTATAATACCGTTATCAACATCTCCCCACTTTTCTCCTCCAGCCACCCAATCGCCTCAAAATCAAAACCCAATTTATTCAGTTCTTTCTCAAAATCGCTTACCCCCTCTTCCGCCACCGCAACCAATAGCCCGCCGCTGGTTTGCGGGTCGGCCAGGATGTATTTTTGTGTTTCGGTAACCGGGCCTATCTTATGCCCGTAGCTGTTCCAGTTGCGCTGGGTGCCGCCGGGGAAACAGCTTTGATCGAGGTAATATTGCAGCGAGGGTATCACCGGCACTTTATCAAATTCAATGGTTGCGGATAAGCCGCTGCCTTCGCACATTTCGGCCAGATGGCCCAGCAAACCAAAGCCGGTTACATCGGTCATGGCTTTTACATAGGGCATTTTGCCAAACACTTCGCCCGGTTTGTTCAGGGTGGTCATGCTTTTTAGGGCAATGGCGGCATCTTCGGGCAATAAAACATCCCGTTTTTGCGCGGTTGATAAAATGCCCACGCCCAGGGATTTTGTAAGATATAGGCGGCAGCCGGCGGTCGCCGTGGAGTTTTTCTTGAGGTTTTTAACATCTACCAGGCCGTTAACCGCCAAACCAAATACCGGTTCGGGGCAATCGATACTATGACCGCCGGCTAAGATGATGCCGGCTTCCGCGCAGATGGCACGGGAGCCTTCCAATACCTTTTGCGCCGTTTCTGGTGGCAACTTGTCAACCGGCCAACCCAAAATGGCGATGGCCAGTACGGGTGTGCCGCCCATGGCATACACATCGCTGATGGCGTTTGCCGAAGCAATCCGGCCAAAATCGTAAGCGTCATCCACGATCGGCATAAAAAAATCGGTGGTGGAGATAAGGGCCGTTCCGTTACCCAGGTCCAATACCGCCGCATCGTCGCGCTTGTCGTTGCCAACCAGTAACCGGGCATCCGGGCTGTGTGTGACGGGGCTATGTAAAATTTTGTCGAGGATAGCCGGGCTGATCTTGCAGCCGCAACCGGCGCCGTGCGAATATTGGGTAAGTTTGATTGCTGAAGCTTCCATCAGGTTTGCTCCTGTAAGGGAGTCGATATTGTTTTACTGAAATCTAAAATTTGTTTGGCATGACGGGCCCCATCGTTGCCGGAGAGATCAAGCGAAAAGACCTTGTCAGCCTGGCGTTTGGATAAGCCTGTGCGGTAAGTTTTATCATAATAAACCAAAGCGATGTGTATAAAATCGGCCATCCGGTTTTCCCGGATGGCAGCGACGGCGTTTTTCGTTTGTTCGGGCCCCAGGCGTTTGCCAATGCGTTCCGTGGAGGCGACCAGGAAATCTTTGTCCAAACCGCCATATTCGGCAGTTAAAAAATCGACACGTGTTTGCAAGTCGATGCTAATGTTGATCATCGCAGCGTCGCGCATCTGGTACCAGAAAGGGTTGGGAATAGTTCGGCTGCCGATGCTGAGGCTTTCATCTTCCACCCAAACATCACGGCCCGCATCAAGGTCTTTTAATTGTTTGGCCAGGTTGTTTTCAAACTGCTCCTGGCTGGGCTGCACCATTTTATTCAGGCTGCCATAGGACGAACCCTGGTGCTGTGCCAGGTCCTCCAGGTCGATCACCTGCTGGCCCATTTTTCTAAGCTGGTGCAATATCAGGGTTTTCCCCGAGCCCGTCATCCCCCCTAATATCCGCAGCCGGTAAGGTATTTCAAATTGCCGGTGTACCCAGGCCCGGTATTTCTTGTACCCACCGACGATGACATAAACCTCGAAGCCATACAGGTCAAGTGCCCAGGCCATGGCCCCGCTGCGCATGCCGCCACGCCAGCAATGCACGGCGATCTTTTTACCGGGCGCTATCGCCAGCGCCTCTTTTATAAAACCCGACCATTTGGCGCCTGTAAGATCGAAACCCAACAATATTGCCTCCTCGCGGCCGGACTGTTTGTAGGTGGTGCCCACCTTCACCCTTTCTTCGTTGCTGAACAAAGGCAGGTTAACCGCGCCGGGAATATGGCCGTGCTCAAATTCAGCGGGCGTACGCACGTCAAACAGCGCGATATCATCGTTCCATCGAAGAAGATCCTGGATTAATACCGGCTTTATCATTAAGCAGCAAATATACGCTACTAATTGCTGATTTGTCCTGCACAGCAGCTCACGGTTTTGCCTGTCATTTCAATCCCAACCTGCTGCGCAACGGCTCCCGGTAGGTGCTGCCTATGGGGATCTTTTCGCCGTTGATTACGAGTTGATGCACTTCAATCATGCTGATATGCCTTACAGCCACGACGTATGATTTGTGCACCCTTACGAAATCAGCTTGTGGCACCAAATCGAAAATATCGCCCATGTTTTCGCGGATCAATATTTTTTTTTCTTTTAAATATACGGTGATATAATTTCCATCCTTTTCCAAATACAAAATGTCGCCCACCTTAACCTGGTAAGTTTGCGGCCCGCTTTTGATAAACACTGTGGGGTCATCATCACTGCTCACCACACTTTTTGACGATGAGGGCGATGTCCCGGCGGCTTTGTTTATCGCCGTAAGGAAGCGTTCAAAGGTGATGGGCTTCAACAGGTAATCCAGCGCATTCAGGTCATAACTTTCGACAGCGTAGTTGCTATAGGCGGTTGTAAAAATGATCATCGGCCGGGGCGATAAAGTTTGCACCAGCTGCATCCCGCTGATGTCGGGCATATTAATATCGAGGAAGATGAGGTCAACCTTTTCGCGGTTCATAAATTCGATCGCCTTCACCGGTTCGCGGAAGCTGGCGCGCAAGTCAACCAGGCTGGTTTTGCGGCAATAGCGCTCTATCACTTCAAGCGCCTTCGGTTCATCATCAATCGCTATGCAGGTAATCATTCCGTTTCAATTACAAGCTTAACAAAATATTTCGCGTCATTCTCGCTTATTTGCAACTGATGTTTGCCGGGGTACAACAGGGCGAGGCGCCGCTTTACATTCTGCAGGCCGATGCCGCCCTTCTCGTCTTCCATTTTTTTGACACTGTAAATCTTATTTTGGCAGCTGAAGGCCAGTTGCTTATTCACTATCGAAATGGAAATATTAATTTCGGACGATTGCCCGATCATAACCCCGTATTTAAAGGCATTCTCCACAAAGGGGATAAACAGCATGGGCGCAATAAAAACACCCGCAGTTTGTTCCGGGTAATCAAATGTTACCCTTGCCTCATCATCAGCATAGCGCAGCTTATTCAGGGTGATGCAATCCTCCAGGTAAGCTATTTCTTTGCTCAGCGGCACGCTTTCGGCATTACTGTCATAAATCATGTAGCGCATCATGCCCGATAGTTTTGAGATACCGTCGGCAAGGTCATCATTACCTTTTCCCTGCGCCATCGAAAACAAATTATTGAGCGTGTTGAACAGGAAGTGCGGGTTCACCTGCGACTTCAGGAATTTGATCTCCGTGTCCAGTTGAACCGCCTCCAGCCGGATCCGAAATCCTTCTGCCCGGGTCCATTCCTTTAAGAAGAAATAAGCGATCGAGAGGCCGAATATGATAATGAAAATAAACAACAATATATCTGAGAACCCATCCGTAGCAAATAAAAAGGAGTCGGATTGCACACGCGCCATCGTTCTTATGGCATTAGCCGGGGGACCAAATGGGCGATGAAGGTCAGTATCTAGCCTGATCTGCATCTTAGTTTGCCGCGGCGGCGGCGACGTATCAAAAATCGGATCGGCCTTTTTCGGCGCCGGCAAAAAGGTATACAGGTAGTTATTTGCCAAAAAGATGACGCTAAACCAGGCGATGGGCAAAACTACCCTGATCAGTACATTCTTGTAGCGAAGTGTCTTTTTAAACAACCAGAATATATTACTGTAAAATAACACGGCCAGGAAACCAAGCGTAAGAAAAATATGGGGCGACAAGGTACGCCTGATGTCCCTTTCAAGGATGGTGCCGTTATGATTGAAACGCACTTTGATGTGCGGCTCGGTAAATGACAGCAGCGTATAAAAAACGCCAACCCAAAACGCGATATGGAGCACGATCTCTATCCAGTCCTTTTTCTTTATGGAAATCATATAAAGCAAAGGTAAAATCCTGTTAACAGCATCGCTAAATTATGTTACTAATAAGGCCAATTGTTGGCTAAACCGTTCCTTTTTGTTATTGCAGGATACCAAATATTCGTTTTTGGGGAGTGGTAAACTACTATTCGTACCAAAGTTTATACGAAGTCATTGTGGAAATATAGTATTGCTTAAAATTATTATTTTATGAAGAAGCAATTACTGATGGCCGTCATTTTACTGGGGGCATTTGTCACCGCAGAAGCCCAAAAAACAGATACGGCCCGCGTGCTGGTGCATTACAAGTTTACCCACGTAAGGGACACTACTAACCGGGCGCACCCCTATACCGAAAATATGGTATTATATGTGGGCAAAATAGCGGGGGCTTACAGGAGTTACGACGGGATAGTATACAAAGCGCAATTTAAGAAAGCGTTTGCCGAAGCGGCAGCCGCCAGCCCGGACGGAAATGTCAGGATAAACAGAAGAGGCGTAGGTACACCGGTAGAATATTACCAGTACCCAAACGAACAAAAATTATACACGAAAGATGAGCTGTTCAATAGCTACTTTATCGACGGCCCAATGCCGGCGATCGACTGGAAGATCAGCGGTGATACGGCAACGTTTGGCGGCTTGCATTGCCAGGAAGCTACCTGCCATTTTAAAGGCAGGGATTATACCGCGTGGTTTTGCCCCGACCTGCCGGTGCATATTGGCCCCTGGAAATTAAACGGGCTGCCCGGCGTGATCGTAGATGCTCATGATGCAAAAAACGAAGTTGTATTCAAATTTGACGGGGTAGAAAAAGCTGTCCCTACGCCACCTAAAACGGAGCCTGCCCCTGCTGATCAACCCCCGATATTGCGCGACCTGGATGATGACATGAATTTGATAGGAACACCGCCCCGAACGATCAAAACCACACAAAAGGAATTCGACAAACTGAAGGCGACCATGCAGAAAGACCCCGAGGCATTTGCACAAGCTGTTAATGCCGGCAATCATGCGAGTGCCCAGGCCGGCGGCGAAAAAATGGATAATATCAGGGTTATGAAAGGTCCTGGTCCCCGTGGCCCCGTGATCAACAACCCGATAGAGTTGCCGGAAAACGAATGAGCCGGGGCCCTTTAAATAAAAACATTAAACTCCTCAAATAACAAATATCCATTTTTTACCTGTATCAGGGCCGCGTTCGTAACAAAGTTTTCGGCAGGTTGAACAGGCAAAGTACCATTGCATAAAAATATCCAAAACATGAAACCATCATGGGCTACAAAAAACTACACTCGCTCATCCGCCAGCTGGCGGATTACCATAAAAAACGGCGAAGCCTTCTTGAGTGCCAATGAAAAAAAATTATAAGACGAAAAAACAATTAAAACAATGAAAAAAGCTTTATTACTATGCGCCTCTTTTTTAACCGCCGCCAGTATGGCCGGGGCGCAGCAAACCGACACCGCAGCGTACATGGTGCATTATAAGTTTTCGCATGTAAGAGACACCAACAACCGGGCAACCCCCTACACCGAAAACATGGCGCTGTTCCTGGGCAAAAACTCAAGCGTGTACAAAAGCTATGATAAGCAGCTCCAGGACGCCTTATTCAAAAAACAAGTGAAAGAAGCAATGGCAAACTCACCTTATGGAAACATTAAAATACACAGGGAAAACTCGGGTTCGCCTCTTCAATATTTTCAATTCCCGGCACAGCAGAAATTGTTTAGAAAGGAATCGCTCGTCATCAACAGCTACCTGATAGAAGACGCATTACCTGTTATCGACTGGAAAGTAAGCAGCGATACCGCCAGCTTTGGCGGCATGCATTGCCAAAAAGCGACTACCCATTTTAAGGGCAGGGATTACACCGCATGGTTTTGCGCGGATATGCCTTTTCACGCCGGGCCATGGAAATTGAATGGTTTGCCTGGTGTGATCCTGGAGGCGTATGATGCCAAAAAAGAGGTGGTTTTTAAGTTTGACGGCATTGAGAAAGTAGCCCCGCCTCAACTTGCCGCCGTCGCCAATGATGCGCAGCCGGGCGATGGGCCGAAGATGATTATGATCGGCGGGGATGATTCCGATACCGATCCGGCCATTATCGCGCTGCCTTCGCGCTCGATAAAAACCACGGACAAAGAATTTACCAAATTGCAGGATGCCATGCGGAAGGACCCGGACGCCTTTGTACAGTCGATGATGGCCTCGTCAGGTATGAATCAGCCGGGTAACGGCCCAAGGCCGCAACTCAAGATCAAAATCGGGCCACCGCCCGTGATCAATAACCCGATTGAGTTGCCCGAAAAATAGTGAGCGGGGGGATGTACGATCATATTTGACCTAGTTCTTCATCTCTAACATTTCGTTCGCCTCACCTAAATCCTCTCCAAAGGAGAGGACTTCGATGCAAACTGGAATAGATATCGGCTCTTAAAGCCCCTCTCCTTTGGAGAGGGGTTGGGGTGAGGCGAATACGCGGCAAGATGTAACTCACTTAAGGCATACTAAATCAACATTAAACAAATTACAACTCTGCTCATGCTAAAATACATTGGCTTACTGGTTATCGAGCTATTGTTTTCGGCATACGGCTTTGCTCAAAATATCAGGGGTACAGTTAAAGACAGCACGGGAAAACCCGTTTGGTTCGCCACCGTCAGCCTGAAAAAAAAGGCAACCAACGGCATTGTGTCATACAGTATAACTGATGGTAAGGGTGCCTACACGCTGGTAGTGCCGGCCGGAGAAATCCCGGATAGCCTGCTGGTGGAAGTTCGCTGCATCGGCTATAAGATAGCCACCAAAGCCATTGCCGGCAAAGCGCCGGTGGACTTTGTGCTGCAGGTTTCCGTTAATCAGTTACAGTCGGTAGTCGTCAAAAGCAGCCGGCCTGTATTGCGGATAAACGGCGACACGCTGAATTATAATGTATCCGATTTCGCCAGCGCACAGGACAGAACGATCGGTGATGTGATCAAAAAACTGCCGGGTATAACGGTGGCGACGGACGGCACCATCCTGTATAATAACAAACCCATCTCTAACCTGTACATCGGCGGCGATAACCTGCTGGATGATAAATACAACATCGCCACCAATACCATCCCGCAGGGCGTGGTGGAAAAGGTGCAGGTAATTCAAAATGACCAGCCGGTTAAAGTGCTGCAGAATAAAGTAATGAGCGACGATGTGGCGCTAAACCTGACCATTAAGAAAGGCGCCAAACTGCAGTTGTTAGGCCAGGAAAGCCTCGGCGCGGGTTTGCCCGGAAATTATGACGAAGACCTGAACGCCATGATGTTTAAGGATAACTATAAAGCCATCAATTACCTTAAAGGCAACAATACCGGGGACGACCTGCAACAGGAGCTGGTGGCGCATAATTTTACCGATTACGAGCAGCGCATCGATAATGAAGCGCCGGCTACCGTGCTTTCCCTTGGTTCGGTGAATGACCCGGCCTTATCCCGCGACCGGTATTTGTTCAATCAGTCTGCTCTGCTCAATCTTAATAACCTGGTCAACCTGAAAAAGAATGTGCAGCTGAAGATCAACGCCTGGTATTTTCATGATACCCGGCGGCAGGATTACAGCCAGCTCAGCACCATTTTTTTGCCTGGCGATACCGTGCGCTATAACGAAACCCAGCACAACCGCACCGTGCCGGATATACTGCATACCCAATTTACGCTAAACGTTAACCGGGATAAATATTACCTGAATGATGCGCTGCTGATGGATGATAACCGGTCGACCAGTTATTCCAGCCTGAATACCAGCCTGTCCGGCAGGCAGGCCAACGGCGCCCTGGTGAACCAGGTTTTTACAGATAACGCATTGAATTTCTCTAATGAATTTAACCTGATCAAATCGCTGAAATCGAACAATATCATCCAGGCGTATTCCTATGTCAGTCATTCGGCGGAGCCCGAAAATCGGACAATCGGGTCCAACTACCTGGACACCATATTTAATAAAAGTGTACCCTACTCACAATTGCTGCAAAATGTAAATGTGCCGGCCTGGTATACCAACAACTACCTGTCATTTAAAATACCGGCAAACCTCATCACCCAAAGTTATAGATCGGGTTTTAGCGTACAATCGCAGACGCTGACGTCCAACCTGGATGTTTTGCAGAACAATAACAGCGTCAGCCCGGAATCGGACAGTTCCATGAACCATTTGAACTGGACCCGGAAAAAACTGTACGCGGAAGCGGCTTACGATCTGCCTGGCACCATCCTTAAAGCAAACCTCACCCTGCCGGTCAGTTTGCAGCAGATCAATTATTCAGACAGCCTCTATGCGTTGAACAAGCATTTAACCCGACTATATTTTAACCCGCAGCTAAGGGTAAAATACCAAACCAGCCTCGAGAATTATCTGACGCTCCTCTATAATTACCGCAACCAAACGGGCACGATAGAAGATCTGTACCGCGGCTATATCCTGACCGATTACCGCACACTCCAGGCCAATAATGCCAACCTGACGGAAAGCGCGAACCAAACCGCCGCAGTTGGATTTAACTACCGCAAGGCGCTTACCCTGTTTTTTGCCAGCATAAATGTGCTTTACAACCATATCGCCTCCAATAATATTGCTTCGGAGGTGATCACCAACTCGCTCCAGCAGCGCGTGATGCTGCCCTACCCAAACAGCACCAATTCGTGGACGGTGAACGGCACGGTCAGCAAATATTCCTTTGCCTTAAAAACCACTTTCAGCGGCGGTCTTCAATGGCAGAACAACAGCTCGGTGCAAATACAAAACAACGCGCTGCTGCCGTTCAACACCACTACCGAGGCTGCCAATGTAAGCGCCAATACCAAAATGAGCGACCAGGTAAACTTTAGCTATAAAGCTACCCTTACCCAAACAGACAGTCATTCCGCGGTGGAAGCATCCGCCTTTCACATCGACCAGTTGCTGCAGCAGGCCGAGGTCAACTATATCCCTACGGACGATGTACAATTCAAATTGTCCGGCGAACATTACTTCACCCGTCAGCAAGGCAACCCCGACCTGAAATACTTTTTTGCCGATGCCTCGGCCCGTTTCCACATCAAAAAATGGAAAACAGACCTGGAGCTTGACGCCAACAATTTTTTGAATGTAAAAACATATAATGCGCTTTATTTATCCGCAAATACACTTACAGCAAGCTCGTACACCCTGCCGGGGAGGATTATTTTGCTGAAGGTGATGTTTAATCTTTGAGGGGGCTGTTAGCGGACCTGGGGGCAGATTTTCAATTTCATCCTTAATTGATCTATAGGTATCCTTTCACCAAAATTATATATATAGTGGTCATCAATTAAAACGTCTTTATTGACTACCTGTATTTTTGATTCATCAAATCCTGTTACTACCCTATGCGGAAATATTACCCGGTCTATATCAGACACTTTGACGGAGCTATATCCAATAAGAGAGCCCAAATTTATCATGGTTTTACCGTCCGTTATATAATTTGCTTTAATGCCATTTTTAGTCAGGCAAGAAAGTTGTTTAGTATCAAGGGAATATTTGAGTGGTAAATAATCAAAAAAAACATGGTCTTTATATACAAAGACATTATTTGTGATGGATTTAAACTGACTGAAATCAAATTTTTGGTATCGTTTTTTATCTACATTAAAGACTAATACTTGCTTTATTCTTTGGGGTTCAGAGGCCGGCATTCCCGGTTTTAAAAAATAATATCCATCCGAAGTTTTAACTACCGTTCCTTTCTTATATACTTCAGAGCCTCTTATATACTTACGCTCACCCAACGGCAGGTATAATACGCTGCTATCATCCCTGGTAATAAAATTTAAATATCCTGGAAGAACATTCTCCAGCTTGATATTTCTTTTCGAAAAGAAGTCAACCCCAAGATTATTTACCGTCTTATCTATGGCCGAGTAGGGATAATATTGTTTTTCGTACCTGATTTTATCATCGTAAATAATGTCACGATACCCCTCCTGCTCTCCCAGTTGATGCATTGTGGCCACATCGATATCCAATTTATATATTTCTTCGCTCAAGGAATAAACGCTGTTATTGTAAATAATAACGTTTCTGGTAATGATGGGTTCAATAGTTTTGCCAAAACTGCTGTCAACTTTAACCGATTGAGTAACCGGGACTTGGTTTTTATAATCATAATGCCAGCCTAAAAAATATAACCCATTTTTATCAGTAAAGTAATGACCGGTAGCAAACTTAAGTGTCTTAATATCCAGGGATGGTAAACCGGTTATTTTTTCCAGCCTGTTATTAAAATAGAATAATTCGCCCTGTTTATTCAAAAAGAAAAAATTGTCAATGATCTTATAGCCCGAAATATCTGTTTTTTGACTGGTATGCCGATCACTATAAACATATAAATTGTTTTTGCACGCAAATATTGTAGCACGTTCGTTTGAGGAAAGAACGCTTATGCTATCCGGGTCACACTCCGGCGGTAAATATTCCCTGAAAAGAATTTGCTGCCCTAATATAACTAAGGTGGTGGTATCATATCTTATCCCGGTATCTGGGGTAAAAATGACCACTTCGCCAATCTCCCCTTTCCCGCCAATGCCCCTTATACTTATTTGCTTTTTTTTTGTATCTATTTGATATTTATCCAAATAAAAAACGGAGTCGCTGCTGGTTCTATCATTTGTACTGTTAATTATTGATTTAGAATTTCTATCATTGGTGACTTGTCCATACGCTGCCGTTGAAATTATTATGAAAATCAAACTGATCAAATTTCTCATGATATGTCAAAATTATATCCTAACGATGCATTGACTTCGGGTTTTCCATAAAGTACGATTAATTATCTAAGTAGTATATCAAAGTTTTAGATGTTACATTAAATCGGGATGTTGAAACGATACTCTCAAAGGTAGGTTAGCC
>DASRTD010000325.1:0-13089 GCA_035656115.1 Mucilaginibacter sp. | reverse complement strand
GATCGGGTTGGTATCGTTGATGATGTTATCTGTCTCAACAGATTTGTATTTGGTTTTGCCTTCTTCGTCAACGCCATCTTCTTCTTCCTGCGTATTGGTGCCAAATTTGATGGGTACCGGCAAAAACTTGCAATATTTATCCAATATCTCCTGCAGGCGGTATTTGCTCAAAAACTCCTCATTGTCTTTGTTGATGTGCAGGGTGATTTCGGTACCGCGCTCGGCCAGGCTGCCTTCGTTTATTTCAAACTCGGTGCTGCCGTCGCAGGTCCAGTGTGCTGGTTCCGCGCCGTCCTGGTAGCTAAGGGTTTGAATTTCAACCTGGTCGGCCACCATAAACGATGAATAAAAGCCTAAACCAAAACGCCCGATGATCTCGTTGGCATCCTTGGCTTCCTTAAACTTCTCCATAAACTCGGTAGCGCCCGAAAAAGCGATCTGGTTGATATATTTTTTGATCTCCTCGGCAGTCATGCCCAGGCCGCGGTCGCTGATGGTGATGGTTTTAGCCTTTTCATCAAAAGAAACCTCAATTTTCAGGTCGCCCAGCTCGCCGTTGTACTGGCCCAATGAGGCCAAACGTTTGATCTTTTGCGTGGCGTCCACCGCATTTGAAACCAATTCGCGTAAAAAAATCTCATGATCCGAGTAAAGGAATTTTTTAATGATCGGGAAAATGTTCTCGGTATGGATCGAAATTGTGCCTTTTTCTTGCATAATCTTATCTGTAAATTTTAATTATTGTTTTTGTGATAACCACCCTCATCAATGCCCGTTCCAAATGATGTTAGGTTGACAAATTGGCAGGGGATGGATAATCAAACTAAAGGGCCATCCTGCTTTCTTCCGTATCCTGCAGGTTTGATTTGCACAACTTGACAATCAATTTTTTGGCAGTCTGAATAATTTGTTATTACCTTTATTTACAATTATTTACCTTAAACAATTTACCATGCAAGTTCCGGATACCCCATGGAAGCCATGGCAGAAGATCAGCTTTAGGTTTTTCTTCATTTTGATGACTCTCTTGTCCTATGTATGCTGGGACCTTATAATCTTTTTCATTCGTTCGGTTTTCGTTAATGGCGATGTTGGCCTCAGCAACCTTTTCAAACCCCTATTGGGGGTATTTTATTGGCTGGATAAACATATTTACCACACCGGGTTGGGTGCTCATACACGTAATTTCGAGTTGGGCGATAATCATTTTGGTGTTGTATGGTACCTTACTGTTGTTCTGTCTGCTGTAATAGCTGCTATTATGTGGAGCATTTTCGATAGAAAAAGAAGCAATTACAGCAAATTATATTATTGGTTCAGCCTATACCTTCGCTATTTGCTGGCCATTATAATTTTTGGTTATGGAATTGACAAAGTGATCCCTGTTCAAATGCCTTTTCCGAGTGCGGTTAACATGACTCTTCCTTATGGGAATTTCAGCAGGTTCGACGTATTGTGGAATTTCATGGGGGTATCGCCGGGCTATATGATCTTTACCGGGAGCATGGAAATAATCGCCGCGTTGCTGCTGCTTTCCCGCCGCACTGCGGTGGCCGGCTATATTTTAACAGCCGGCATTATGGCAAACGTTGTCGCTCTAAACTGGTTTTACAACGTGCCGGTAAAACTATTTTCAGCGCAATTGCTGCTTTATGCTTTGTTTTTACTTGCTCCATACCTAAAAAATATTTTCCAGGTTTTTTTTATGGACGGTACCGCGGCTTTTTCGCAGCGGAGTTTTGCATTTGAAATCCCCCCAAAAAAAATTTTAATTAGGGGAGCTCTGATATTTGTGCCCATAGCACTGATGGCCTTTAGCACAGCGGCCACGTATAAAAGATACGTCAAGCAGAAAAAGGATGCCCGCAACGAAAAGCCTTATGATGTTACGGCTTTCGAAGTGAAAGACACAATAAAAGCACCAGTTCCGGATGCCCTGCGATGGAAACACGTGCTGATGAATATATACGGTACCTCTTTTGTGATATCGAACATGAAGGATAAACTCGATTGGTATGATTGTGATGTGGACAGTGTTAAAAAAACCCTCACTTTACATGATAATCCCGACAAAAAAACCTGGAAAATATTCAATTACATAAAGCCTTCTAAAGACCAGTTACAACTCACCGGGAAATGGAAAGGATTAAATATCCGGGTCTTGTTAAAACCATTGCCGTTGGACAGCATGAACTTAAGCACGGAAAAAATAAAGCTGATACAGTAGGAATGAGCATGATCAAGCATCCAAATATCATATCTAAATCCACCGCACGCTCAAGTACTAAATTGCAAAATAAACGCCGACCCCATCCCTTCGGTGGATTGCACCAAAATATTGCCTTTATGCAGCAGCATGATCTGTTTACAAAGGCTGAGGCCGATACCGCTGCCATTTTTGCGGGTGCTGAAAAAGGGGATGAATATTTTGTCCTGCAGCTCAGGCGGCATGCCCATGCCGTTGTCGGCAACCCTAACCAGCGTTTTGTTATTGCTGGTAATTTCGGCGGATAGGGTAATACGCGGGTGTTCACGTTCCTTTACCGCTTCTACCGCGTTTACCAGCAGGTTGATCATTACCTGCTCGATGAGGTTATGATCAGCCTCGATGGCCAGGGTAGGGTCGCGGAGGATGATCTCCAGCTCAATTTGTTTTTTTTCAAGGGAGGGCCGCATCAGCTGGTTAAGACTTTCGAACAGGTTGCGCACTAATATTTTGGTCTGATCCAGTTTGGTGATCTTGTTCAGGCTGCGGTAGCTTTCGGTAAATTTAAGCAGGCCCTCGCTGCGGCGTTTGATGGTATCGATACCCAGTTCCAGGTCCTCCAGTTGCCCGCCCAGGTCGCTATTGGCGATCTTTAGGCTTTGAAGCCGATTTTTCATGGTATCGGCCAGGGAAGAGATGGGCGCAACCGAATTCATGATCTCATGCGTCATTACGCTCAACAGCTTTTGCCAGGCTTTTGACTCGGTTTCATCAAGCGCTTCGCTCACATTCTGAAAGGCGATCAGCTTATAAAGCTTGTCGTCGCTGCGGAGCATGCTGGCCGTTACCAGTATTTTTACCAGTTGCCCGTTGCGGTTAATGGTTAATATTTTGGCGTCGCCTGCTTTTATTTTAACCAGTTCCTTATATAAAACCTCCTCCCGCTTTTCCAGCGAGTGGATGGTCTTAAGGTAGGGGATACCCATCAGGTTTTTAAATGCCTCGTTAAGCCAGCCGGTTTCTCCGGTTTCCTGTTCGTACGACAGGATGCCTGTATCCACCAGTTCCAGAATCTTCTGTAAATAATGGTATTGCGTTTCACGTTCCCGGCTGATGAGCTTAAAAGTGGTATTGATCTCGTTAAAGCCTTTGCGCAGCGGTTTCAGTTCGTTCGGCGCTTTACGTACATCAAAATGACGTGAAAAGTCGCGGTAGTGGATAGATTCTACAAACTGGCTCACCTCGTCCTGCGCCTTCTTCTGGAAGCGGATCAAATCCACCACCGAATAAACCACCAAAGGCACGGTAATTACTAAAAACAGCGTATTGCCGCTTACAACCAGTACCGAACACGCTGTCAGTATAATAAATAACAACAATACCCGCAGCACCAGCCGCCATTCATATCGCTTAAATATCATATTTGCTCAATCTGCGGTAAAGGGCTGTGCGCGTTAGCCCGAGTTCTTTGGCGGCACGGGTAATATTGCCGTTATGTTTTTCTATCACCCTTAAAATTGCGTTTTTCTCCAGTGCGCTCAGCGGAATATTGTCATCATCAACAATGGGCTCCGGCTGTGTCTCCAGTAAGGAGAAGATCAGGTCATCAGGCCGTAGCGTATGGTCGTCTGCCATAATAACGGCGCGCTCGATGGTGTATTGCAGTTCGCGCACATTGCCCGGGTAGCCATAGCTTTTCAGCTTCTGAATCGCTGCGGCGTCAAAATCCACCGAGGGCTTCAAGTATTTGCTTGCGTACAATTTGGCAAAATGGCGCGCCAAAATCACAATATCTTCATTGCGCCTTCGCAGCGGCGGCATATTTATCTCGACGGTATTGATGCGGTAGATCAAATCCTTACGAAAACGGTTTTCATTTGCCAGTTCGGTCAGCGCAACATTCGTAGCACAAATGAGCCTGATGTCAATATCAATTGCTTTGTTAGTACCCAGGCGGGTTACCTGCCGGTTTTGCAATACCGTAAGCAGCTTGGCTTGTTGCTGTAATGATATATTGCCAATTTCGTCCAAAAACAAAGTGCCACCCTCAGCCTCTTCAAAACGCCCCACACGGTCTTCCCTGGCATCGGTATAAGCACCCTTTTTATGGCCGAACAGTTCACTTTCAAATAAGGAATCAGTCAGCGCGCCCACGTCTACCTTAATAAAAGGCTTATCGGCGCGCAGCGAGCGTTCGTGTATGGCTTTGGCCATCAAATCCTTGCCGGTACCGTTCTCGCCCAAAATCAAAATATTGGCATCGGTAGGGGCTATCTTGCCCACTTTAAAGAAAATATCCTGCATCGCATCCGACTCGCCCAGGATTGCCGTGGCGCCGCTGCCGCTCTTTGCCGCCTTAACGGGTTTTATACCTTCCTTTTTATCCAGAAGTTCTTTTATGGTATCGATCAGCTTTTCGTTGTGCCAGGGCTTAACGATGAAATCATTGGCCCCTTCCTTTAAACTGCGTACGGCCAGGTCAATATCGCCATAAGCGGTGATCATGATCACACACACGTTGGGCTTCCATTCTTTTATCTTGCGCAGCCAGTACAGGCCTTCATTACCGGTATTGATGGCGCTGTTAAAATTCATATCCAGCAATACCAGGTCGACCTGGTTACGTTGAAGCAGCCAGTTTAAATTTTCAGGGTTCTTTTCGGTGATCACTTCCTGTGCTTCCGTTTTTAGCAGCAGTTTAACGGCGGTCAGCACGTCCGGGTCATCGTCAACAATTAAAACGTTAGATTTTTTAAGTATCATTCTTTAGTTGATGGTTCATAGTTCATGGTTCATGGTGAATGTTGCATCGGGAGTGCAACATTTTTCAATAATCACTATCTATTGTACAAATATTCAATAATTTTATTTAATAGTCGGTTGTCCTTGATTTTCTGTAACCTTTTTGCAAAAATTGAAGTCAATCAACCATAAAGCAGGTAAACAATTATTATGCTAAATACCAATAAAGAATTACGTTTATTTATAAACCGCTAAATACTAAGGACGAACCATCAGCTATTGACCATGAACCATGAACTATCAACTATGAACCAAAAAATCCATTGTATCATTACCGTACACTCGCTGTAACAGAAGCGTACGCCCTGATTTGTGATTTTGGGTTTAATATATTGAAAAACAATGGTTTAATTTGTGGCATGTGTTTTTATAAGCAATAGCAAATACTAAAAATATAACAAATATACTCGTGGACAGAAAAATTGAACAAAAGACCTGGAACAGAAAACGAATATTGACCATCCTGGGCATTACAGCCCTTGTCGTACTTATTGGCGGCGCCATTTACTCTACATCGGGCAAGAGCAAACTGGATGTTGATCTGGACCGGATTACCATCAGCACCATTACAAAAGGCCAGTTCCAGGAAAATATCCCGGTGAACGGCGTGGTAATGCCGCTTATCACCATTAATGTTGATGCGACCGATGGAGGCCGTGTTGAAGAAAAATACACCGAAGACGGTGCCGTATTAAAAGCCGGCGACCCGATAGTAAAGCTTTCCAGTACCGACCTTGAGCTTCAGTTGGCTACAGCGCAGACAAATGTTTATAACGCTGAAATCCAAATGAACATCTCCAATAATAACGCCGAACAGAATACCATCACCAAAAAGCAAAACAAAGCAGACGTGGACCTGGCCTTTAATGAAGCCGAACGGGTATATAAGCTGGATAAAGACCTCTATGCCAAAAAAGCAATCGGTTTGCAGGAATATCAAACCGCGGTTAATACCTATAATTACCAGGTGGAGCGCGAAAAACTTGCCCATCAGTTCCTTTCGCAGGACAGTGTTACGGTAAAAGACCAAAAACTGCAAAACCAGGAGCAACTAACGGCAATGAGGGCTACGCTTGAACTGCTGAAGAAAAAAATAAGCGACCTGACCGTGCGCGCCCCTGTTGCCGGTCAGCTTACTGCGTTTGATTCGGAAATCGGCCAGGATAAAAAGGCCGGCGACCAATTAGGCCAGATCGATGTGCTAACCGGCTTTAAAGTCAGGGCGAGTATTGAAGAGCATTATGTACCGAGGGTATTCAACGGCCAAAAGGGGACCGTTGAATTTGCGGGCAAAACTTACAACCTGGTGGTAAAAAAGATATTCCAGGAAATAGTGAACGCCCAGTTCTCAGCCGATATGTACTTTGTTGGACCCGCGCCGCAGGGCATAAGGAAAGGGCAAACCCTGCAGATCACCCTGAACCTGAGCGACCCCACAACCGCGCTGCTGCTGCCAAAAGGCGGATTTTTCCAGCAAACCGGGGGTAACTGGATATTTAAGCTGAGTGAGGATGGCAAAACAGCTTACAAAACGAACATACAGATTAACCGGAACAGCCCTGACTACTATGAGTTGACGTCGGGCTTGCAAGTGGGCGACAAAGTGATCACATCCAGCTATGAAACTTATGGGAATAACGAAATACTTGTGCTGAAGAAATAGCTGTTAGAAACAAGAGTCAAGAAACAAGAATCAAGAAATGAATAACTCAATAACTCAATAATTCAATAATTAATTAAGGATAAACTTAAAAAATCAAATCCGCCGCAATTCAGCGGAGAGGGTTTAGGAGGCCAAAATGATAAAAATTACAGATCTAGAAAAATTTTACCGCACAGAAGAGGTAGAAACGATTGCGCTGAACAAGCTGTCGATTGAAGTTAAAAAGGGCGAGTTTGTTGCCATAATGGGCCCGTCGGGCTGTGGTAAATCAACCCTGCTGAACATCCTGGGCATGCTGGACGATCCGGACGAAGGCAGCTACATTTTTAACGGCGTAGAAGTCGCACATTTTACCGAGCGCAAACGCGCCGACCTGCGCAAGCATAATATCGGCTTTGTGTTCCAGAGCTTTAACCTGATCGACGAACTTACCGTTTTTGAAAACGTGGAGCTGCCATTGATCTATACCGGCGTGCCATCGGCAGAGCGTGTAAAAAGGGTTGAAGAAGTGCTGGACAAAATGCAAATCATGCACCGCCGCAACCACTATCCGCAGCAATTGTCGGGTGGTCAGCAGCAACGTGTGGCTATTGCCAGGGCGGTTGTTAACAAACCAAAGCTGATCCTTGCGGATGAGCCCACCGGTAACCTCGACAGCAGCAACGGTAACGATGTAATGGAATTACTTACCGATTTGAACGAACAGGGAACAACCATTATAATGGTAACACACTCCGAACACGATGCCCGCTACGCCCACCGCATCATCCGCCTGCTTGACGGACAGACTGTGGTGGAGAATATAATGATATAGTTGGTTCATGGTTGGATAGTTCATGGTCGATAGACCATAGTCCATAGTCCATGGCAGGAGTTATTGACAAAAACTCAACCAGGCGGTACCAATGAACTAATGAACAAGTGAACCAATGAACTAACAAAAGAAAGTTTATAGCTAAGTTAATTTGTTAAGTGCCTCCGCTAACCCTCTCCCGAAAGGGAGGGGGCGGCTTGGGGAGGGATTGTTATTGCCCTGTTTTTTGAATTAATAACAACTCATAGTCGGCAAATGATACGTAACTACATTAAAACCGCATTTCGCAGCCTGCTGAAAAATAAAGGGTTCACTTTTATTAATGTATTGGGCCTTGCTTTAGGACTGGCTACCTGCCTGCTTATCGTTTTTTATGTATTTGACGAATTAAGCTACGACCGTTATAATGTAAATGCCGACCGAATATATCGTTTGAATTACGATATTAAATTCGGCGGAGTCCAAAACCCTTATGCTATTACACCGCCCGTGGCGGCAGCTGCATTAAAAGCCGATTTTGCGGAGGTTGAAGCCACGGTAAGGTTCTTGAACGATGGCGGCAATAAAGTAAAAAAGGGAGCGCAAAATATACAGGAAGACCGGATGGTTTATGCCGATAATTCCATATTTGATCTATTTTCCTTGCCGGTTATCGCCGGCAGTGCAACGCATGCTTTAACAGAACCGCATACTGTAGTTGTGACAGAAGATATTGCGAAAAAATATTTTGGTAAAACCGATGTAGTTGGGCAAGTACTTACTTTTAATGATACTTCGCTGTTTAAAGTGACGGCGGTAATTAAAAACATCCCACAGCAGTCGCATTTTCACTTTGATTTTATTATGTCTATGCCCACAATCGCCAAAGGCAGAGACAATTCATGGCTATACAATAGTTTTAACACTTATATTTTGCTCAGGCCAGGTGTTAACTACAAAGATCTTGCCGCAAAGCTCCCCGATTTTCTGCACAGGCACGCGGGCGCCCAATTGCAAAGCACGCTTCATATGGATTTTGCGGCTTTCGAAAAAAGCGGTAACTCTTTAAAGTTTACGCTCACGCCGCTCACGGATATCCATCTTAAATCCGCTATGCTGGATGAGTTTGAACCAAATGGCGATATTACCTATGTGTATATTTTTTCGGCAATCGCTGTTTTTATCCTGCTGATTGCCTGCGTTAACTTTATGAACCTTTCTACAGCGCGGTCAGCAAACCGGGCGCGTGAGGTGGGTGTGCGTAAAGTGCTGGGCTCGCCGCGCAAATATCTCGTTGCCCAGTTTCTAACCGAATCGATGGTGGTGACGCTGGTTGGCGCTATCATCGCCGTATTTGCAGCGTGGGCACTTTTGCCGCTTTTTAACCAGGTATCGGGGAAACAATTAACCGTAACGCCACAGATTTTAGCATGGCTGATACCCGCCTTGCTGATCATTATCGTGGTGATCGGCTGCCTGGCGGGCTCGTATCCTGCTTTATTTCTTTCTGGCTTTCAGCCGATAAATGTGCTTAAGGGTAAGCTTTCTGCCGGTTTTAAAGGCGGCGCGCTACGCAGCGTATTGGTTGTATTCCAGTTTTCTATTTCCATATTTCTGATCATTGGCACCCTGGTTATTTATACCCAGTTAAAATATATCCGGAACAAGGATCTAGGCTACAACCGCGAGCACATATTGATAGTGAAAGACTTATGGGCGCTTGGCAAGGGAACAAATGCATTTAAACAGGAGGTTAAACAACTAGCCGGGGTGCAAAACGCCACGCTTAGCAATTCGCTGCCTACTGATAATGGCGGCGATTATACCTCATCATCTTTCAAAAACCAGGTGATCGATCAAAAAGAGGCGGTGTTATCCCATCAATGGTATGTTGATGAAGACTATATCCCAACCCTCCATATGCAAATACTAGCGGGCAGAAATTTTTCAAAGGATATGGCTACTGATTCTTCGGCAGTAATTATTAACGAAGCTTTTGAAAAGCTCCTCGGCTATAAAAACCCCTTAGATCATTTTATTTATACGCCGGCGAATAGCCAGCTTACAAAATTGAATAAACTCCATATCGTTGGCGTTGTAAAGGATTTCAATTTCAAATCATTAAAGGACAACGTGCCTCCCCTGGTGCTCAATTTTCAACCCAATATGGGCGTTATGAGCATCCGCATTAAAACCGAGAATATCGCTGGTTTGGTGGCGCAGGTTAAAAATGAATGGCAGGCCGTGTCGCCCAACCAGCAGTTTAGCTATTCATTTATGGACCAGGAGTTTGATGCAATATATCGGTCGGAGCAGCGCATGGGGACCATTGCTATTGCATTTACGTCGTTAGCCATTATCATAGCCTGTTTAGGTTTATTTGGACTGGCTGCCTATGCCGCCGAGCAACGCACAAAGGAGATCGGCGTACGCAAAGTATTAGGAGCCAGCGTATCCACTATAGTAACCATGATCTCGAAAGATTTTATAAAGCTGGTGCTGATGTCGATCATAATTGCAACGCCAATAGCCTGGTGGGCCATGCAAAAATGGCTGCAGTCATTCGCCTACCGGCAAAATATACAATGGTGGGTAATAGCCGTGGCCGGTTTTGCAGCTATAATAATTGCTTTTATAACTATAAGTTTTCAATCGATAAAAGCAGCGCTCACGAACCCGGTGCTCAGTTTGAGGAGTGAGTAGCAGTGGCAGTAGCAGTTGGCTTTTGAAAATATTTAATCGGTGAAATCATTCCAAAATCGATGAAATCATGATCAAAAACTATTTTAAAATCACATTCCGCAACTTGTGGAGGAATAAGACGGCTTCGTTTATTAACGTATTTGGGTTAACCATTGGTTTAACCAGCTGCCTGCTTATCGGTATCTACATTCAGCATGAGCTGAATTACGACAAGTTTGAGCAGAAGGGCGACCGCATCGCGCGGGTGATCATGGCGTATAAGTTCGATGGCGGCGACGAGATGAAAAAGGGCAACTTTACAAGCGTTCGCGTGGCCAAAGTTTTTAAACAAACCTTCCCGGAGATTGAGAACGCGGTACGGATGACACAAACCAGCCAGGTAGTGCGCTATAACGATAAACTGATCAACGAAAAGAAGTTCATGTTTGCCGATCCTTCGTTTTTTAATATTTTTTCGTTCAAGTTGCTCCGGGGCGACCCAAAAACTGTACTTGACGCCCCAGACAAATTGGTGCTAACCCAAGCCACGTCAAAAAAATATTTTGGCGATGAGAATCCGGTGGGCAAAGCCCTCAAAGTAGGAACCGACAGCACCAACTACCAGGTAACCGGCGTGATACAGGATTCACCGTCCGACTCGCAGATCAAATTTGATTTCCTGGCTTCATTTTCGTCCCTGCATACCGAGGACCAGGAAGCGACTTATTGGGACGCCAACTACACCACCTATTTCCTGCTAAAACAACCTTCGGATGTTTCAACGCTTCAGGCAAAGATTACACCCTTTATGCAAAAAGAGATGAAGGGTCAGGGCGCGACCGTCGATTTTACACTGGAGCCATTTATGAGCATCCACCTGCATTCCGAATTCGACGGGTTTGAGCCCAGCAACAATATCAAATACGTCTATATTCTGGAAGCAGCGGCGCTGCTGATCCTGGTCATCGCCTGTTTTACCTATATCAACCTCAATACCGCCCGTTCCATCGAAAGGGCCCGCGAAGTGGGGGTAAGGAAGGTGATCGGCGCCCGGAAATCACAGCTTTTCTGGCAGTTTATCGGCGAGTCGGCCATACTGTGTTCGGCAGCGGTTGTCCTTAGTCTTGGATTAGCGGTAATATTACTGCCTGAGTTTAACCAGCTCACCGAACGGCAACTAACCGTTCAATCTATATTTTCAGCACAATTTATTGGCGGGCTGGTATTGATCACCTTACTGGTTAGTTTAGCTGCAGGAAGCTACCCGGCACTCATCCTGTCCAACTTTCAGCCGGTAAAGGTGCTGAAAGGGGCGTTTAAAAATACGGGCAGCGGCCAGTTGGTGCGCAAGGCGCTCATTGTTTTCCAGTTTTCTATTTCGGTGCTGCTGATCGTTTGCACCGTCATTATGCAAAAACAGCTCAGCTTTATCCAAAATAAGGACATGGGTTACAACCGCGACCATGTACTGGTATTACCCATGGACAAACGGATGCTAAGCAACCTGCAAACCATCAAGACGGAATTAAAATCGAATAACAACGTTCGGTGCGTTTCGGCCTGTGTGAGCACTCCCGTCGAAATTGGCGGTGGCTACAACATGCGCTCGTCCATCATGCCTGAAAACCAGCAAATAGCCGTTACTGCCGACCCGATTGACGAAGACTTTGTAAAAACTACCGGGTTAAAGATCGTTACGGGGGCCGACCTGAACCAACAGGATATGAAAGACGTTTCCAACAAGGACGATAAACAGGATGTCTATCATTTTATTTTAAACGAGGCGGCAGCAAAAGAATTAGGCTGGACAGCCGAAACCGCCATCGGCCAGCGCATGTTTTTGGACGACTCACGCCCAGGCTTTGTGAAGGCGGTGGTGAAGGATTTTAACTTTCAATCCGTCCACGAACCAATACGGCCGCTTGTGCTGTTCCCTGCAATTCGGGGCAGGTCGCTGCTGATCAAACTAAGCGGCAATAATATCCAGCAAACAATTTCATTTATCGGCAACAAATGGAAAGAACTGGTGCCATACCGGCCGTTTGAATACCGTTTCCTGGATGAGGATTTCAATAACCTTTACAACTCGGAGCTGAGGCTTGGTACCGTGCTTGATATATTCTCGTCCGTTGCAATTGTTTTGGCCTGTTTAGGGTTGTTTGGCCTGTCGGCTTACTCTGCAAAACAGCGGGTTAAGGAGATCGGGATAAGGAAGGTATTAGGCGCAAAGGTGGGCAATATTGTCACAACGCTTTCGGGTGATTTTGTAAAGCTGGTGCTTGTTTCAATCATCATTTCGTCACCACTTGCCTGGTGGTTGACGGATAAATGGCTGCAGGGATTTGCCTACCGGGCCGAAGTTACCGCGTGGATATTCATCGCGGCGGGCCTGGCGGTAGTAATTATTGCATTGCTGACCGTAAGCATTCAAACGATAAAAGCCGCCATGGCTAACCCGGTGACGAGCCTAAGGAATGAGTAGCAGTGGCAGTAGCAGTTGGCAGTTAATACCGACCTATATACAGGCACCAATGAACTAATGAACCAGTGAACTAATGAACCAACCATGATAAGGAACTATTTAAAAATCGCATTTCGCAACCTCAAAAAGGATAAACAGTTTACCTTTTTGAATGTGCTCGGCCTGTCCGCAGGGATTGCTTGTACCTTATTAATTTACCTGTGGGTACATGATGAATTGAGCTACGATAAGTTCTTCGACAACGACAATCGTATTTACCAGGTGATGGAGCACCGGAAAAACAGCGGCAGCCAGGGGCTTACCGATGAGTCGTCGGGTATGGTGAGCTACGCTTTAAAGGTGCAAAGCAGCATGGTGCAGTATGCGGCATCGGTGGCCCCGCCGGATTGGTTCCCGAAGAATACGCTTACCGTTGGCGATAAAAATATTAAGGCAGCCGGCATGTATGCAGGTAAGGATTA
>DASRTD010000324.1:0-6133 GCA_035656115.1 Mucilaginibacter sp. | reverse complement strand
GCCTCCCTGATCTGCCTGATTCGCCCAACGTCATCCACGGCGTTTTTTCCTAATTTTACCTTTAAAATACCAGCGCCGGATAGCTTAAACGCAAGGGCCTTCGCTGCCATTTCTTCCGGCTTACTGATTCCTATGGTAATATCCGATTCGATAACTCTTTTTTCTCCACCTAAAAATAAGTATAACGGCAAGCCCGCATTTTTCGCTGCAATGTCATACAATGCCATATCAAATGCACTTTTTATAGTAGTATTTCCGGCGGCAAATTCGTGCAATTGTTGCAGGCGTCCGGGAATGTCCGATGCATCCTGGCCTATCCACAGTTTAGCAAATTCACGCGCCATGATCAAACAGGTATCCTGCGTTTCACCCACGATCATCGGGAACGCCGAGCACTCTCCCACCCCGTAAAATCCGTCATTGGTATGTACCCGGATAAAAACATTTTGCGCGTGATCCATCGTACCGGTTGCTATAGTAAATGGCGCCATCGGTATGCTGAACCGGTAAATGTCGATTTTTGTTATTCGAAGCATGTGGCGAAAATAGATATTTTAGTCCGAAAGTCGGGAAGTTCGGAAGATGATCGTCGTTCGATTACCAAGGTTCGCGGGCTCCGACTCTCCTTTCTTTCGGACTTTCGGACTTCCCGACTTTTGGACTCAAAAAACAATTTGTACTTTAACACAATTAACCTATATTTGCGTTACTTCATTACAAAGGTAAACTCAACTTTAGCCTCTGTTTCCCAACAAATCCCGGGATAATAGTCTGCGCTAATTTTAAAATTTCACAAAAAAATTAATTAATAGCATAACGCATTATGCCCGAACAATTCGATTATAACTCCACCAGGAACAAACTGATCCTGAGCGAGTATGGCCGTAACGTACAAAATATGGTAAAATATATTACTGCGTTACCAACCAAAGAAGAACGAAACCGCTATGCACAAGTGGTGATAGACCTGATGGGGTTTTTAAACCCGCACCTGCGCGATGTCGCCGACTTTAAACATAAACTGTGGGACCACCTGCATATCATCTCCAATTTTGAGATCGACGTCGACTCGCCATACCCAAAGCCATCCCCGGAGGCTATTCATTTCAAGCCGGAACCATTAAGGTACCCGCATCAAAGGATCAGGTACAAGCACTATGGCAAAACCATTGAGCTTATGATTGAAAAGGCGAAAAGTATTGAAGAGCCGGAACGTAAACGATACATGGTGCAATCGATAGCCAACTTTATGAAGATGGCCTATGTGCAATGGAATAAAGATTCGGTTGCTGACGAAATTATTTTGTCGGATTTGTACGCGATGTCGGGCGGTCAGCTAAAACTGGAAGAAAATATAAACCTGAATAAGGTAGAGTTCCGCGCTGCTCCGAGCAACCAAAACCGCAGCCGAAACAATAACAACAACAACCCGCGCAACAACAATAACCAGAACCGCAACCGCAACAACAATAACAACCAAAACCGCAACCGCAATAACGGCGGGGCGAAGAAATATTAATTGGCCTATGGTTCATAGTTCATGGTTTATGGTTCATAGCGCGGAGCATATTTGCTATTTGCTATTAGCCATTTGCCTTCTGCTATGAACCATGAACTATTAACCATCAACTAACCAATGAACGCATTCGAAATTATAGGCGGAACGCCGTTAAAAGGCGAGATTGTACCCCAGGGGGCAAAAAACGAAGCTTTACAGGTACTTTCGGCAGTACTTTTAACCGATGAAAAAGTTACGATCAGTAATATTCCGGATATAAAGGATGTTAATAAACTAATTGAATTGCTTGGCGACCTGGGCGTTGTAGTAGAAAAACGCGATCAGCATACCTATTCGTTCCATGCAAAAACCATCAATCTTGATTATTTTAAGTCCGACGTCTTCAAAGAAAAAGGTGGCGGGCTGAGGGGCTCTATTATGATCGTGGGGCCATTGCTGGCACGTTTTGGTAAAGCGTCCATCCCTAAACCGGGTGGCGACAAGATAGGCCGGCGCCGGTTGGATACCCACTTTCTTGGCTTCGAGAAGCTTGGCGCACAGTTCAATTACGACCCAACAGATGGATTTTTTAATGTTGATGCCTCGAACCTAAGGGGCACCTATATTTTATTAGACGAAGCATCGGTAACCGGGACAGCCAATGTGGTAATGGCGGCGGTGCTTGCAAAAGGCACGACGACTATTTACAATGCGGCATGCGAGCCCTATTTGCAGCAATTATGTAAAATGTTAAACCGTATGGGCGCAAAAATTACCGGCATCGGCTCAAACCTGCTGACTATTGAAGGTGTTGAAAAGCTCGCCGGCACTGAACACCGGTTACTGCCCGATATGATAGAGATCGGTTCCTTTATCGGCCTGGCGGCGATGACGGAATCAGAGATCACCATCAAAGATGTGCAATACAAAGAGCTCGGGATGATACCCGACGTTTTTAAACGATTAGGCATAAAAATGGAATTGCGCGGCGATGATATTTATATCCCGGCGCAAAAGCACTACGAAATTGAGACCTTTATTGATGGCTCAATCATGACCATCGCCGATGCGCCCTGGCCAGGCTTTACACCCGACCTGCTCAGCATTTGCCTGGTTGTTGCTACGCAGGCAAAGGGCTCTGTGCTTATTCATCAAAAAATGTTTGAAAGCCGGCTGTTTTTTGTAGACAAGCTGCTGGATATGGGCGCCCAAATCATTTTGTGCGATCCGCATCGCGCTACTGTTATTGGGTTGGATAAACAGATGCAGCTAAGGGGTATCTCTATGACCTCGCCCGATATCCGGGCCGGCGTTGCGTTATTGATCGCAGCATTGTCGGCCAAAGGAAAATCGACAATTTATAATATTGAACAGATCGAGCGGGGGTACCAATATATCGACAAGCGGCTTATCGCGCTGGGCGCAAATATAAAGCGGGTTTGAAAGGCTTTTCAGATTAAATTCACAATAACTCAAGTTTAAATTTAGAAGTGGCGAAACCTTTCAGGTGCCGTCAGGTTACTTCTTCATGCACGAAGGAGATAATCGTTTAAGTGAAGGCAGACAACAATCGTATTCGGCCTTCATCCTGATTTTCGTACTGATCAAGATAACATTAAACTTGCTTGCTATATCGAAATTCGGCTTTCAGCGCGATGAATTGCTGCATCTTGCATTAGCCGATCATATGGCCTGGGGTTATGTTGAGGTACCGCCCTTGATGGCGCTACTGGCAAAAACATCTATGCTCCTATTTGGCAATTCGGTTTTCGCCTGCCGTCTTTTTCCTACTATTTGCGGCGGCATTATTATTTGGCTTGCTGGCTTGATAACGGTGGAATTAGGAGGTAAAAAATTCGCCGTCGCGCTGGTGTGCCTCGCCCTTATTTTTTCCCCTGCCTTCGCCGCAAGCGATTATCTTTTTGAACCTGTAGTTTTTGATCAACTTTGGTGGATATTGTCTGTTTGGCTCCTGCTAAAATATTTTAATACAAAATCAGTAAAGTACATCTATTATTTCGGAGTAGTCATTGGGGTTGGGTTGCTTACCAAATATACCATGGGCTTTTTCGCCATTGCCCTGGTTTTAGGGATTTTAGGAAGCAGCCAGCGAAAGCTGTTTTTTAACCGGCATGTTATCGCAGCCGCCTTTTTGGCCTTCATCATTTTTCTTCCAAACCTGGTCTGGCAAATGAGCCACAACTTTCCGGTTTTCAACCAGATGGCAACCCTGAAAAAAGAGCAGCTGGATCAGCTAAAACCTTCCGGTTTTGTTCTTCAGCAACTGGTTGATAATGGTACAGCGATTTTGCTTTGGCTGCCGGGCTTTATATTGCTGCTCATCTCCCCTGCGTTCCAAAAATATAGGTTTATAGCCCTCGCGTTCATTTTAATATTCGCTTTCCTTGTTGCCATGAATGGCAAAAACTACTATCTATTTGGCGCATATCCGATGATGTTTGCTGCGGGCGGAGTTTTTTTTGAGCGATGGCTGAGTTCGTGGAATGAAAAACTTAAAATCGCGGCAATTGCGCTGTTTACAATACCAAATTTTTTTATTTTCCCTATAGCGCTGCCCGTATTATCTCTGCATCAAACGATGGCTGTAGTTCAGGCTGGTGAAAAAAAATTTCCGTTTTTTAATTTCGTCGTTTTATGGGATGATCACCAGGTACACCCGATAACCCAAAACTATGGCGATATGCTGGGATGGGATGAATTAACCGCCAAAGTAGCAAAGGAATGGCAACACCTGACGCCGGAGCAGCGCGGGCATACGCAGATATTTGCAGATAATTATGGCGAAGCAAGTGCATTGAACCATTACGGCAAACAGTATCACCTGCCGGCAGTAATTTCGTTGGACAGCAGCTTCGGGTTATGGGCCCCCGCCAACCTGGATGGAAATTACATCATATATGTTGATGAGCAAAAAGGCGGTAACGTTGAAAAGCTGCAGCCTCAGCTTGAAAGCAGCATTAAGGTCGATAGTATTCAAAATCCACTGGCTATTGAAAATGGAACCGCAATTTTCCTGCTGGTGCACCCGAAAATAACGTTGAATCAATTGTATAAAAAAGATCTTTCCAACAAACGAATCCACCGGCTCATCTAATCCAACCTTTTACCTTTCGCCTTTTGCCTTTCACCTCAAATAACTACCTTTATCGCAAACGCCATTATAAATGCTTTATAAAAACCGGAGGCCAACTTATTTAAGCTTTATCCTGATCTTTGTTTTTATAAAAATTGGCTTGAATTTACTGGCCATTTCTCATTTCGGCTTTCACCGGGACGAATTTCTGCACCTTGTTTTGGCCGATCATATGGACTGGGGCTATAAGGAAGTCCCTCCTTTTATCGCCCTGCTGGCAAAGATATCCATTACGGTTTTTGGGAATTCAGTTTTTGCCGCCAGGATATTTCCAACCATTGCCGGCGGGCTGATCATTTGGCTCACGGGGCTGATCACTGTTGAACTGGGGGGCAAACTTTTCGCCATTGCGCTAGCCTGTCTTGCGCTTATCTTCTCTCCTGGTTTCGCAGCCAGCGATTACCTGTTCCAGCCGGTTGTTTTCGACCAGCTATGGTGGGTCCTGGCCGTTTGGCTGCTGGTGAAGTACAGTAATACATCCTCCGTAAAATACCTTTATTTTTTTGGGGCAGTGGTGGGCGTAGGAATGCTCACCAAGTATTCAATGGCATTTTTTACATTTTCACTATTTTTTGGGATATTGATCAGTAAGCAGCGGAAAATGCTGTTCAGCAAACATATTATCGGGGCGGCATTGCTTGCTATTCTTATTTGGCTGCCCAATATTATCTGGCAGTTGCAGCATCACTTGCCGGTTATTACCCATATGAGCACGCTTCAGAAAGAACAACTGGATTACCTTAAACCTTCCGACTTTGTAATGCAGGAATTGGTGGTCAATGGGATCGCGGTTTTTCTTTGGATAACGGGGTTCATTTTCCTGCTATTCTCATTCAGGCTGCATAAATTCCAGTTCCTGGCTATTGCCTTTGTGCTGATCTTCGCCTTTTTACTGCTGATGCACGGAAAATCCTATTATCTTTTTGGCGCTTTTCCGATGCTCTTTGCTGCCGGTGGCTTCGGCTTTGAACGCTGGTTAAAAACAGGCGGCTATACGTTGAGAGGGCTGACAATTGCCATTTTCACGTTGCCAAATCTTATCTTGTTTCCGATTGTACTACCTGTTTTGCCGTTAAACACCACCGTCGCCCTTTTCAGGTATATGAACGATCACACAACAGTCCTCAGATCTGCCGTTACCTGGGAAGATCATAAAATGCACGCCACCACCCAGGATTATGCCGATATGCTGGGTTGGGATGAAATGGCTGCTGATGTGGCCAAAGTTTGGAATAGCCTGACCCCAGAGCAGCAAAAACACACCGAAGTTTACGCCGATAACTACGGTGAGGCGGGCGCGCTGCACCACTACCACCAGCAATATGGTTTCCCGGACGTCATTTCACTAAACAGCAGCTTTACCCTTTGGGCTCCCGACGATTTTGACTGCCAATACCTCATTTATGTTGACGACCAGGGCGGCGGCAATGTGGAAAGCTTTAAATCGCAGTTGGATAGTTACAAAAAAATGTACGAGGTTG
>DASRTD010000323.1:0-3466 GCA_035656115.1 Mucilaginibacter sp. | reverse complement strand
CGGAAAACAACTGGATATATTTCGAAAAATTGGTGAGAATAATATATTTGCCAAACGCTTCAAGGTTACGCCCGGTGTAGCGTGGCAACCAGTTAGTTACGATAGCTTCCTTTGTTTTCAGGCCGGATGTTACTGCTGAATTGGTTTCCTTCAACTCACTGTTGCTTTTTGCTGGCTGATCATCTTTTTTGACATCCAATTGTTCGTTCATATCATACCATAATTTTACCGCAAAGGTAATGTGATTATACAACAAACCCCGGCTTTAACCAGGGCTTGCGTACAAATATAAAAATTTAGCGGTCTGCTTTCGGTTAAGCCACCTTTAATTTTTTTAGATCGGATTTCTCGAATTTCTCGTGAGCATAATCAAGGGTAACTGTTAAACGCTTAATGTCCTTTTTGGATGGAAACTCGAACATAGCGTCGATCATGATCGCTTCGCAGATCGAACGCAAACCACGCGCGCCCAGTTTAAATTCGACAGCTTTGTCTACAATAAAATCAAGCACATCGTCATCAAAATCCAATTTCACACCTTCATATTCAAACAGTTTTTTGTACTGTTTAAGCAACGAATTTTTGGGCTCGGTTAATATATTGTGCAAGGCTTCCCTGTCCAATGGGTTCAGGTAAGTAAGAATGGGCAAACGTCCAATCAATTCAGGAATAAGCCCAAACGACTTCAGGTCCTGCGGCGTAATATATTTGTAAAGGTTTTTCAGGTCAACCTCGCCGTCATCACGCTTCAGTTTATAACCTACCGTTTGGGTGCGCAGGCGGTTGGCAATCTTTCGCTCAATACCATCAAATGCGCCGCCGCATATAAACAGAATGTTGTTGGTATTCACGGTGATCATCTTCTGATCAGGATGCTTACGGCCTCCCTGGGGCGGAACATTTACCAATGTACCCTCTAATATCTTCAGTAATGCTTGCTGAACGCCTTCGCCTGAAACGTCACGAGTGATGGATGCATTATCGCTTTTGCGGGCGATCTTATCCACTTCGTCAATGTAAACAATACCACGCTCGGCAGTAGCCACGTCGTAATCAGCCGATTGCAATAACCTGGTAAGTATGCTTTCCACATCCTCGCCCACATAACCGGCTTCCGTTAATACCGTGGCATCGCAAATACAAAATGGCACATTTAATATTTTGGCAAGTGTTTTAGCAAGGAGGGTTTTGCCGGTACCGGTTTCGCCCACCATGATGATATTCGACTTCTCGATCTCCACCTCATCCTTATCAATACGCTGGTTAAGGCGTTTGTAGTGGTTATAAACAGCAACGGACAATATTTTCTTTGCATCATCCTGGCCAATAACGTACTGGTCAAGATGACCTTTAATTTCAACGGGCTTTAATATGGCAGGCACCTGGGGCGAAGTTTTCACCTTGCGTACCTTTAACTCCTCCGCCAAAATCTCGTTAGCCTGGTTAACGCACTTGTCGCAGATATGCGCATCCAACCCGGCTATCAGCATCAGGGAATCCTGTTTACCAGCCCCGCAGAACGAACACCTGATCTCCTTGCTGTTTTTATTCATTGTTTATTAATTGTTAATCAAAAATACTAAATTTTCCTAAAGTCAGAAAATCTGATAAGGCGGAAAAAACCGGACCAAAAAATCACCCCATTAATCTTTATAATACGAGCCTTCTCGGGCTTTTGTTTCAATGCGGCATAAAAATATTGATCCGGGTTTTTTAACGCTCCTGCCCCCTTATTTTTTTCCCTTCGTTCCGCGTAATATCTCGTCTACCATGCCAAATTCTTTGGCCTCTTCTGCGATCATCCAATGGTCACGATCAGAAGCATCCCACACTTTGTCAAACGGCGCGCCACTATGATCAGCAATGATCTGGTACAGTTCCTTTTTCAGCTTGGTGATTTCGTGATAGGTAATCTCGATATCCGACTGCTGACCCTGTGCACCGCCCGATGGTTGATGGATCATAACCCTGGCGTGCGGTAAAGCGGCCCGTTTACCGGCAGTGCCGGCACATAATAATACGGCTGCCATTGATGCCGCCATACCTGTACAAATAGTTGCCACATCATTTGAAATGAACTGCATAGTATCATAAATTCCCAAACCGGCATAAACCGATCCACCCGGAGAATTGATGTATATCTGTATATCGCGTTTGTTATCAGCCGATTGCAGGAAGAGCAATTGTGCCTGGATAATGTTTGCAATATTTTCGTAAATGGCATCGCCGAGGAAAATAATTCTATCCATCATCAGGCGCGAAAACACGTCCATTTGCGCTACATTCAACTGGCGCTCTTCGATGATATAAGGCGTCATACCGGTTGGAAGCGTACTTTTATCAACTCCTGAAATAAATTTATCTACGTAAATGCTGTTAATACGGTGGTGTTTAACTGCATACTTTCTGAATTCGTTTTTATCAATAGTGCTCATGGTATTTTTGTTAAGGTGCGGTATATCACCGCGATAAATATAGTTGTTACTTAAATACTATTTTGTACCAGAAAGTTTGGATAAAGTAAATTTATTCGGTGAAAGAGAGGAAGTCGAAAAAGTCCGGAAGTCCGCAAGAAACGTATTCTCAAAGTTCCAGCATAAGGCACGAAAAACCAAAAACTTATCCTGCAAAAAACAAAAGAAAAGCAGTCAAACTATCTAACTCTTTTTCTTTCGTACTTCCGGACTTCCCGACTTTCGGACTTCTTAGAACAACTTCTGGAAATCGGTATTCGAGATTTCCTTCGGTTCCAAAGTAACAACGCCTTTGATGTAGTTAAACACTTTAAGCGCCTTTACTTCGTCAAATATCTTGTTGGCGTTTTCCTTATTTTGCAGGTATTGCACGGTGTATTGACCAAGCTGCTCTTCGCTTAAAGGCAACTGGCTGTACATCCTGAATTGCTGACCAAGGCGGAACTTTGCGGTTTCGAAGACATCTTCGTATTTTACTTCGATTTTATGCTCCGTGATGATCTTGCTCACGATCAACGTCCACTTCAGGTTCTGCGCAAATTCGCTGTAACCGCCTTCCAAATCCTCGGCGGTCATTTTCTCGTCGTTTGATTGCAACCAGCGCTTCAAAAAGTCGTCAGGCAGGCTGAACTGAACTTTGTTCAACGTGTATTTGTAAATATCTTCCTGCAGCCTGCGTTCAGCATCCTGCGCCATCATGGCCTCAATTTCGCCGGTGATGCGCTGCCTGAACTCTTCTTCGGTAGTCACTTCACCTTCACCAAATAATTTATCAAAGAACTCCTGGTTCAGATCACTTTCTTCCAGCCGGTTAACGTTTTTAACAGTTAAACGGAAGTTCGATTTCAGATCTGCCGCTAAGTCTTCTTCAATTTTTAACAACCCCGCAACTCTTGCTGCATCGTTGTTAAAAGCTTTCTGAATATCCAGCGTTACCTCGTCGCCTTTTTTCAGGCCGATCAACGAAGCTTTAACTGCTTCGTCTTTTATCT
>DASRTD010000322.1:0-16670 GCA_035656115.1 Mucilaginibacter sp. | reverse complement strand
TAATCCTGAAAATCTTTCAAATCCTATAAATCGTGTTCAGACAACGCAACGAACTCAGCCCTTTTGCATTATACTGCCAGAAATGACCGCTGAACAGGAAGCGCAGCTTATACAAAAATGCCACCGC
Organism: Mucilaginibacter sp.; assembly: GCA_035656115.1. Lineage (GTDB taxonomy): Bacteria > Bacteroidota > Bacteroidia > Sphingobacteriales > Sphingobacteriaceae > Mucilaginibacter. The sequence goes on along the minus strand of DASRTD010000322.1, from coordinate 16,543 downwards.
GACCCCTCCGCTTTTGGCGAGGTGTTTGATCTGTGGTACAAGCCCATTTTTGGTTACATCATGCGCCGCACAGCGGATTATGACCTGTCCAAAGATATTGCCGCCGAAACATTTCTGAAAGCCTTTTTAAAGATCGGCGGCTTTAAATGGCGGGGCATCAGCCTTTCGGCCTGGTTGTACCGCATTGCCACCAACGAACTGAACATGTATTACCGCAGCAGCAAATACCAGCCGGCTTCGCTGCAGCAACTGCTTGAAAACCCGCAAATGGAAAAATTGCTGCGCCAGGAAGCGGAGGAAGAACGTGACATGCTTGAAAAAGAACTAAAAGCCCATAGCGATTACAATTTAATTAGGCAGAATCTTCAGTTACTTGATATTAAATACCAGGAGGTGATCGCCCTGCGCTATTTTGAGCAAAAAACAAACAGCGAGATCAGCCTGATATTGGACAAAAATGAGGGGACGCTAAAATCCCTTCTTTCGCGCGGGCTGGAAAAATTAAGAAACATGCTTTAACGCTGCAACCATAACACGGCTTTGCATTATAGGAGTAATTAACATGAAAGAGGACGACGAATTTTTAAAGAAAATGGAAAACTTAAACGTACCTGAAGTTAACCCGACAGGCCATCCTAAAATGGTAAAAATGGCCATCATGAACGCCGAACGCTCGGCAGCGCTGGGTGTATGGCTGGTGGCTGTGCCCTGTTACTTTTTGGCCTGCGTGTTTATGTACTATTTTTTTAACCGGCAGGTAAGCTGGTTCGGGGCGATGTTTAAGCTGGCCGAAGGGCTGGATAAAACCCCGGGCATTGATTTTATGGCCCCGATCGTGCTGGTGGTTTTGCCCATTGTCTGCATTATCATTAATGCACTGGCGATTACACATGTTCATTACGAAAAAGGCATATCCAACAAGCCCGGTGCGAAAGAATTTGTGATCGCAATAAAAATAAAGACATGGAATATCTTGCTCATACTGGTGAGCGTTGCTATTGTTTTGATCTTCATTGCCTATACAATGGCGGAAAATATTTCGGTGAGGAGCTAAAAGCTGAAAGTCTAAGGCGGAAAGCGATTGAATTAAATATAAACGATTTAGTAAAATGAAATTAAACTGGTTTACACGTAAGGGGATCATCTACTGGCCGGCGTCCATCGTCGGCTGGGTCATCCTGGTTTTGGCGGCGGCTTATGCCGTTTATACTTTTGTAGATATCGACAGCTGTTCCCATTCAGTGAGCGACACGATGATCAATTTTGTTTTTAACGTGCTGCTTATCGGGCTGGTGTATAGCGTCATAGGATATTTTACGGAGATGCGGGGGGAAGTTGATTGAGTTGTTGAAAAGATTTGTATATTCAAATCATTAAACCAACCCCAAAATGAACCTCATCAAAAGATCTTCTGCAGGCATTCTGATTTGCCTGTTATTATCGGGCTGCGCATTTTTCGCAGCCGCCGGAAAAAAGCTGGGGGAATATTGCCCCGGCTTAAATATTAAACTGAACGGTGTTAACATATCTGTAAACAACGGGCGCGAGGTAACGGTGGTTCAATATGACGATTCCTGGCAAAAGAAAGTCAACGCGTATTTTACTGACAAAGCGAATGATTTTACAGGCGGCAACCCGCGCCGCTACCTGGACATAAAGGCCGGCGACGATAGGGTAGTTGCAGATGGTGACAGTATACTGAGCAAAGCGATTGATAAAGGCAATAAAATAGTCACTGTCATTTATAATGTCACTACACAGCGGATCATTATTGTTGAGGATTCGGATAAATGAAAGGGCGCACTGGTCGAAAATATTGGGCCGCATTGTTTGTGGTAGTGAGTTGCATGCAATATTCAGGATATTGTTTTGCCCAGGCGGACAGTATTTCCTCCGTAATACACTGGACCAGACTCAAAGTTCAGTCGCTAGAGAGTCAGCACATTGACACGATTCTTTGTTATCACATCGAATGCGTCGACTGTGATAATAAAAAACCAAAGAATCCTTGTTCGATATATGACGAAAGATATCTTTTTTGGCGCAAAAAAGGTCGCAACTTTGCCTGCAGCATTAATAAATGCGGCGCCCATAAGTTTACGCCAATGGATGATAGTACCCGGACTATTATCGCAAATGACGTGGTTGAAATAATTAAGTTAGACAATTCCCATACATTCACGGGCAGTGCCAGTTCAGGAGTAGACCAGATGATGGTGATTCCGGCAGCAGATAACATTCCTAAAGACATATTTGAATTATATGCAAACGGGCATCATATTCTACTGTCGATTAACAATGATTACTTTAATCAAGTGCTAGCGAAAGACATAAACCTCAGCGAACCGGAGAAGCGTAAAATTGACGAAATAAAAGATTTGATATTGGATTTTATGATTGAAAATTACAAGGCTGAAGACTAAGGCCGATAAAATATCCCCAACAAAAAAGGCGCCCAATAGATGCCTTATAAATTTTTTCTCCTCCTTCAGGGGACGGGGGATTAAACCGCCTCCGCTTCCATGGCCATCATCTCGTCGATCAGTATCCGTCCGCAATGTTCGCAAACGATGATCTTTTTGCGCTGGCGGATGTCCGACTGACGCTGCGGCGGGATCTGGTTAAAGCAGCCCGAGCAGCTGTCGCGCTGGATGGTCACAACGGCCAGGCCATTTTTGGCATTTTTGCGCAAACGGTTGTAGGCAATCAATAACCGCTCTTCGATATTTTTGCTGGCTTTGTCGGCCTGTACCGAAAGTTCGTGTTCTTCTTTTTCAGTTTCAGAACTGATCGTGTCCAACTCGTCCCTTTTGGCTTCAAGGTCGGCTTTGCGGGCGTCGAGCTCGCCAAGCGCTTTTTCGTAAACCTGGGTTTTGGTGGTTATTTCGTAACCAAACTCGCGGATCTTCTTCTCACTCACCTGTATGTCTAATCCCTGTATCTCAATTTCTTTCGAAATCGCGTCGTACTCGCGGTTATTTTTAACCTCATTCAGCTGGGTTTCGTATTTTTTGATGTTGGCCTGCGCATCCTTTATCAGGTTTTTGCGGGTAACAATATCATCTTCCAGGTCGTCCAGCTCATTTTTAATTTTTTGTATACGGGTTTCAAGGCCTGCCACATCATCTTCAAGGTCGGCAACTTCCATCGGCAATTCGCCCCTTACCTGGCGGATCCTGTCAATTTTGGTGTGGATAGTTTGTAGTTCGTATAAGGCTTTTAGCTTTTCTTCTACGGTTTGTTCCATTAAATAAAATATTTGACGGGGTTTGTATTTACTTCTGTTAAACGGACGGCAAAGTTACTAAATTTTTTTCGGATATTTTCATACAATAATTGTTGTGTAAAATGCTCACTTTCAAAGTGGCCGATGTCGGCGATTACCAGCTTTCCTTCAGCATCAAAAAATTCGTGATATTTAAAATCGGCGGTCACAAATACGTCCGCACCGGCCGCAATGGCCTGTTTCAGCAAAAAACTGCCAGCGCCGCCGCATACCGCTACCCTTTTAACGTGCCGACCGGTGTATGCTGTATGCCGGATGACATGCGCCCGCATTTTTTGTTTCAGGTGATATAAAAACTCCTCTTCCTGCATGTTCATGTCCAGATCGCCGATCATCCCGGCGCCTACCTGCTGGTTTGGATTGGTTAAATCGTACAAGTCATACGCCACTTCTTCATAAGGGTGGGCCATGATGAGCGCTACCAGCAGCTTGCTTTCCAGCACGGCCGGGTAAATGGTTTCAATGCGCACTTCGTTTTCGGTATGGCGTTTGCCGCGCTCACCAACGTAGGGGTCGGTTTGGTCATTGCCTTTAAAGGTGCCGACTCCTTCAGCATTAAAGCTGCATTCGCTGTAATTGCCGATGTTACCTGCGCCCGCTTCAAAAAGTGCTGCTCTTACTGCTTCGGCCTGGCTAACCGGGACATATGTGACTAACTTTTTTAATACGCCCCCTTTTGGCGCCAGTATGCGGCAATTTTTAAGGCCGAGGGTCTCGCATATTTTGGCATTAACCCCAGTCATTACATTATCAAGGTTGGTGTGGATGGCATAAAGCGCAATGTTTTTGCGGATGGCTTTTTCTACGACGCGTTCTACGTAGGTTTTGCCGTTAAATTTTTTTAAACCACGGAAAACAATGGGGTGATGCGAGATGATGACCTGGCAATTATTGGCGATGGCTTCATCCACCACAGCCTCCGTACAATCCAGCGAGATGAGCGCCTGGAAAACTTCCTGGTCGGGGTGGCCCACGATGAGGCCGGCGTTATCATAATCTTCCTGGTAAGCCAGGGGGGCCAGGCTCTCGAGATAGGCGGTAAGTTGAGATAATTTCATTTTTTTGTGATTACACCGATTTTTGAGGCGATTGCACCGATTTTTTCAAAGTTATTATTCACCTTTCATCCAAACGACTTTTTGTTCCGATTTGTGCGGAGTTGCGATGATGTCGCCATAAAGTTCAGGGCGGCGGGCGTTGATATAACGGTGGCCACCGGCATCGGTTAGCTTTTCGGAGGTAAGCGTGGCGATCACAATTTCATCATCAAAGCTCCGGCATTCCGTTATGATGTCCCCAAAGGGGTCGATGATCATAGAGCAACCGTTCTTCAACTGTTCTCCATCCATCCCGATGGGGTTGGAGAACACGGCATAAATGGCATTGTCATATGCCCGGGCAGGCAGCCATTTCATCAGCCAGGCGCGGCCCTTCAGGCCATCAAATTCCTGCCGGAGGGTGGTAGGGTCGGCTTCACGGTTGTCCCATAACTTTGGGTCGACAAAACCGGCGCCCGGCCGGGTTGAAGGCGTGCACATGGTTACGTGTGGCATAAAAATTATATCTGCGCCCAGCAATTTTACGGCCCTTACGTTTTCGATGATATTGTTGTCGTAACAGATCAAAATGCTGCACTTCCAGCCGAAAAGGTCAAAAACGATATATTCATCGCCGGGCGTAACATGCGGGTTGATAAAGGGATGCAGCTTACGGTATTTAGCGACAATCCCGTTTTCATCAACACAAACCTGGGCCTTGTATACCTTGTCTTCTTCGTCCTTTTCAAAAAGCCCGGCTAAAATGGTGATGCCAAACTCCTTTGCAAAAGCAGTAAGTTTCACAATACTCGGGCCGCCGGGGATAAATTCGGCCAGGTCGAGCATTAGTTGTTTTGTATGATGGATAGCAAAGCTATAGCCGGTTATGGAACATTCGTGGAAGGCAACGACCTGCGCACCTTTTGCGGCGGCCTTTGCAGATAACTCCCTGATTACTGATAGATTGTACGCCTTGTCACCGCTGTGGTGCTCAAACTGGGCGGTTGCGATCTTAATATTTTCCATAAAATAAGACTATCGTGTTATTTTGAACGTTGCAGCGTACAAAAGCCCTGTACGGTTTTGCAAAGATTGCGGAATGGTGACAACGATAGTCCCGGCATCCTGCTTCCACTTCAGCTTTTGTTGACTACCGAGCAGTGCAATAGCCTTAACTTTATTTGTATTGCCTGTATTTATGGTTAGCGTGGATGGTAATACGACATCGTCATTCTTCGACAATAAAAAAGCATATTGATTTTTGCCATCCGCCGATTGGGTGAAGAAAACATTGTTCGAAGAATACGGCGCAACAGCCCGTGACGAGTAGATCCCCTCGCCATTGATCTTTATCCACTTGCCGATATTGGCAAGACGTTTATAGGCTTCCGGGTCCCAGTCGCCATCGGGGCCGGGGCCAATGTTCATCAAAAAATTGCCGCCGCGAGAAACGATTTTGATCAGCAGCTGAACGATCTGCATTGATGGTTTATAATGATCGCCGGGAACATAACTCCAGGAGTTGCCCATTGTCATACACGTTTCCCAGGGATGGTTAAGCGGCACGGCTGGGACTTCCTGTTCCGGCGTGGTATAATTTTCATTGGGGCCGGTAACGCTGCGGTCAACCACGATCAAACCGGGTTGTTTGCTCCGTGCCATTGCGGCTATCTTCGGCATATCAATATCCTGGTTGTATTTGCTGCCCATCGACTGTGCCATGGCCGAGTCTGCGTGATTTTTTGGCCTTACCCAGCCGCCATCCAGCCATAAAATATCCATACGGCCGTAATTGCTCATCAGTTCGCCGATCTGGTTATAGGTATAATCCTTAAAATGCTGCCACCTGTCAGGATATTTTGCCGGGTCATAATTAACATTGCGGTCCTTTGGCGGGAAATAAGGCCACCAGTAATAAGGGCTGTGCCAGTCGGGTTTGGAGAAGTAGGCGCCGATCATAAAATTTTCTTTACGAAAAGCTTTGAAAATTTCATCGGCGACGTTAGCCCTTGGATTCTTTGAAAATGGCGTGTTGGGGCCGGTAACCTTATAATCGGTCTCCTTCGTATCAAACATGCAAAAACCGTCATGATGTTTGGTGGTAAAAACCACGTATTTCATCCCGGCATCTTTTGCCGCCGTTACCCATTTTTCCGGGTTAAAATGTGTTGGGTTAAAAGTGTACTGCAAATTTTCATAAGCCTTTTTATAGCCAAAATAATCGGCGGCATAGGGCCCCTTGCGCTGTGTCCACCCTTCGTCTTCAGGGCAAAGGCTCCAGCTTTCCACCACGCCCCACTCGCTGTACGGGCCCCAATGCATAAACAAACCGAATTTAAGGTCCTGCCATTTTGCAAGCTTGTGCAAAACTGCCGTATCGGTCGGCAGGACATAGCCGTCCTGCGCTTTTGCTGTACCAAAAAGCGATATGGTTAGCAAAAGGGTGAATATTTTTTTCATGGTGATATTTTTGCCAATTGGCCAAATGTGATAGCTTCACAAATTAAAGAACTTCCACAGCCTGAACAATAAAAATATCAGCAAATTGAGCAGGATAAGCGTGGTTATGGGAAAATAGAACCGGAAATTTCCCTTTTCGATGCGGATATCGCCGGGCAGGTGGCCTATCCACTTGAGGCTGCCGCCAAAAAAGTAGATAAAGGCGCCGATCAGTAAGACCGCACCGCCTATAATCATGATATATTTGCCCGTTTGGCTATCCATTCTTTTGAGGTAAAAGGTTTTTACGAGTATTTTCACCCTTTACCTTTCACCTTTCACCTCTTTTAATGCCTTTCGCCTTTACCTTTTTACCTCTCCTAATATCCCATCTTCACCATCTGGAAGCTTTCGTAAGCCATTTGGCGGTTATAGTCGTTGGCAAGGGATTTATGGTTGACCAGGTCGACAATTGTACCGATAAAGCAGAGGCCGGCGGTAAAGAAATACAGCAGCCCCATGCCAATCTGCCCCACCATGAAGCGTTGTATGCCTGCAAACCCCATAAAACCGAGCAACGATACCAATAATAGGTCGGTTGGGTTGCGGCGTTTGCTGCCATAAATCATGAAGAAGCGAGCTTTTTGAGCCTCTGTCAATTCAGCTGTACCTTGCTGTAAAAAGCCGAATTCTTCCGGGGTCATGCCCGGGAACGCCATATAAGGGTTTTGGTAGTCCATTTTTTTAAGTTTTTTGTGATTGATGCAGTAAAACTAAGATAGTATAAAAGCCGCGGCAATTCAAAATTGGCAGGCAAATAAAATTACTCGGTGAACGGCTGGGTTTAGGCGGCGAAAGGCGACCCCTCTCCGTAATATGCCCCCTTTAAATCTCCCCCGGGGTAGGGGAGACTTTAGCTTCAATCGCGCTTGTTTTTTAAAGTCCTCCCTACCGGGGAGGATTTAGGAGGGGCGCTGTGCTGCCGGTGAAACCAATTGCGGATTCAACCTCAGCTTCGCCAAAACGCAAATGCGGTATAAAATGATGATCAGTGCCGGTATGCCAAGCCAATGCGCATGGAATGAACCGCGAATATCACCATGAAATAAAAATGAGATGGAATGGCCCAGCCCGCAGCCCGGGCACCATTTAAACCCGAACAGTTTTAGGGGGCATAAACTAAAATGTGCCTGGCCAGTTGGGTTGGTAAAAGCCAGGCAAGCGAGCCCGGCCACCCAAAAGGCCAGCTCGAAATACCGGTCGAATAATTTTTTAATCAATTTTGTTGGGCTTCGTAGTGAACAATACAGCTATACCGAGCGAAAATAGCACACCTACAAGTAAAGCGCCGAATATCCTGCCCGAAAAATCACCAAGATTATGCTCTGAAGTAAATTCATCAATATAAATGATCGCCGCGGCGGTGGTAATAATGCCCCCCACGATCAGGATCTTAAAGCACTGCATCAGGGCCTGCAAAAAGCCCATGCGCCCCTTGCACTCATTGTTCCTGTAGCTTTTGATGCCGAAATAAAGTACCACCAGGGGAATAAATATTGATCCGAACTCGATGGGTGTTAGCTGCCCTTCATCGGGACGGTGCCCGGTTGCGTGCATAATAAACATCCATAAGCCGCTTAAAATGCCTATGATCAGGCCGGAAACAATTGCATTTTTCATAGTTAATAATTGATTGGGGTTGTATGGTTATTTTGGTCCTGGATTGGCGGTTCTTCTATAAAACAACTCTAATTTACAGCTATCCGATCGCAAATCCCAAATAATTTACACATAAAAGCTTTCTGGCGGCTGAATTGTTTGAACTAAATGCACAGTTAACCATAGCTTCATACCCGCAGCCGTTTTTTACGTATATTTGCGCCAGTTTTGAGCATTCGTGATATTTTAGAGCGATATAAAACTGATGACCGGGTACAGTCGGTAGCGCAAGCCCTTAACGCAGCTAAAAACCCAAGACTTCAGTTACGTGGATTAGTCGGATCGGGCGATGCGGCCGTGGCAGTCGCATGTTATTTTTTACAACACAAGCACATGATCTTCGTGCTGCCCGACCGCGAAGAGGCCGGCTATTTCCAGGCCGACCTGGAAAATCTTACCGGCAAAGAAGTTTTGCTCTTCCCCTCCAGCTATCGTAAAGCATTTGAATTTACCCAGCCCGACAGTAGTAATGTACTGGCCCGCGCCGAAGTTTTGAACGAACTGAACCACGCAGGCGAGTTTGGCGAGTTGATCGTTACCTACCCCGAAGCGCTGGCCGAAAAGGTGATCGACCGGGCGTCTCTCGAGAAAAACACGCTTGAAATTTCGGTTGGCAACAAACTCAGCATCGATTTTATCAATGAGTTTTTGGTTGAATATGATTTTGACAGGGTGGATTTTGTTTACGAGCCGGGGCAGTTCTCCATCCGCGGCGGGATCGTCGATATATTCTCTTTTTCGCTCAATTTGCCATACCGCGTGGAATTTTTTGGTGATGTTATCGAGTCGATACGCACTTTTGAGATAGAAAGCCAGCTTTCCGTGGAGCAGGTGAAAAGCATCACCATCGTCCCCAATGTCCAATCCAAATTCCTGACCGAAAACAATATTTCTTTGCTGGAATATGTAGAACCTGGCACCCAGGTTTGGATAAAGGACGTTCAGTTTACGCTGGATATTATTCAAACCGGCTATAAAAAGGCAGTGCAGTTGTGGAAGGCTCTTTCTGCCGAAGAAAAAAACAAAAACTCCGATTGGATCGACCCGAAATTTAGTTTTACGGATGAAAAACTGATCGCCGACCAGCTGCATGATTTCCCGGTAGTGGAATTTGGCAAGCAGGTTTTTTACCAGGCCAACCATGTCATCAGTTTCGATATGCGGCCGCAGCCGTCGTTCAATAAGGACTTTACGCTGCTTATCCACAACTTTAAAAATAACGAAGCGGAAAAGATCGAAAACTTCATCCTTACCGATTCGGCAAGACAGGTTGAGCGGCTTTACGCCATTTTGGATGACCTGGATAAAACAGTAAAGTTCACACCCATCAGCATCTCTATCCGCGAAGGTTTTGTGGACCGCGAACAAAAGCTGGCCTGTTATACCGACCACCAGATATTCGACCGCTTCTATAAATACAAGCTTAAAAAGGGCTACCAGCGCTCGCAGGCCATCACGCTTAAAGAATTGCGCGAGCTGAAGCCCGGCGACTACATTACCCATATCGACCACGGAATAGGCAAATATGCAGGGCTTGAGAAAGTGGATGTGAACGGCAAAATGCAGGAGATGATCCGGCTGACTTATGCGGATAATGACCTGCTGTATGTGAACATCAACTCGCTAAACCGCATCTCCAAATACAGCGGGAAGGAAGGAACGGTACCAAGACTGAACAAACTGGGCACCGACACCTGGGAGCGGTTGAAGAAAACCACAAAAAAAAAAGTTAAAGACATAGCCCGCGACCTGATAAAGCTATATGCCATCAGGAAAGCGCAAACCGGGAATTCTTTTTCACCGGACACCTACCTGCAAACTGAGCTGGAAGCTTCTTTTATTTACGAAGACACCCCCGACCAGGAAAAAGCCACCGCCGACTTTAAAAAAGACATGGAATCGCCGCACCCGATGGACCGCCTGATATGCGGTGATGTGGGCTTTGGAAAGACCGAAGTTGCCATCCGGGCAGCGTTTAAAGCGGTAGCCGATAGCAAACAAGTTGCTATTTTAGTGCCGACAACCATACTGGCGGCACAGCATTATAAAACCTTCAGCGACCGCTTGAAAGGGTTTCCCGCGAACATCGATTATGTAAACCGCTTTAAATCTGCGAAGCAGATCAAGGACACACTGGAGAATTTAAAGGAAGGCAAGGTAGATATTATTATCGGCACGCACCGGCTGGTGAGCAAGGATGTAAAGTTTAAGGACCTCGGGCTGATGATCATCGATGAAGAGCAGAAATTCGGCGTAACCACCAAGGAAAAGCTAAAAACTATGCGCGCCAACGTGGATACGCTGACGCTTACCGCTACGCCGATACCGCGTACACTGCATTTCTCGCTGATGGGTGCGCGCGACTTGTCTATCATTTCCACCCCGCCGCCTAACCGGCAGCCGGTGGTGACCGAGCTGCATGTGTTTAATGATACGCTGATAAAAGAGGCCATTGAGCACGAAATGGAACGCAACGGGCAGATATTTTTTATCCATAACCGCGTGCAGGATTTGCCACAGCTTGGCGGCATGATCCACAAGCTGGTGCCAAAAGCACGAATCGGCATAGCCCATGGGCAGTTGGAAGGCGATGCGCTGGAAGATGTTATGCTGAAATTTGTGAACGGTGAGTACGATGTACTGGTGGCCACCACCATAATCGAGGCCGGTTTGGATATCCCCAACGCCAATACCATCATCATTAATTATGCCCACATGTTTGGCCTGAGCGACCTGCACCAGATGCGGGGTCGGGTAGGCCGAAGCAACAAAAAGGCCTATTGCTATTTGCTGAGTCCGCCACTATCCACCCTCACCAGCGAAGCGCGCAAACGCCTTAGCGCCATTGAAGAGTTTAGCGACCTGGGCAGCGGCTTTAACGTGGCCATGCGCGATTTGGACATCCGCGGCAGCGGTAACCTGCTTGGCGCCGAGCAAAGCGGTTTTATTGCCGAGATCGGTTTTGAGATGTACCATAAGATACTGGACGAGGCCATACAGGAATTGAAGGACGATGAATTTTCCGGACTTTTCACCGATGAAAAGCCGCGGCCGTTTATTTCGTTCACCCAGATCGATACCGACCAGGAGATCATAATCCCGGATGAATATGTCACCAATATTTCCGAGCGCTATAACCTATACACCGAACTATCCAAACTAGAAAACGAAACCGAACTGAAATCCTTCCAGCAGCAACTGCACGACCGTTTTGGCCCGGTACCACCGCAGGTAGCCGACTTGCTGAACACCATGCGCCTGCAATGGATGGGCAAAACCATCGGGTTTGAAAAAATATCCCTTAAAAAAAATGTGCTGCGTGGCTATTTCATCACCAACCAGCAATCACCTTATTTTGAAACCGAAGCCTTTAGGCAGGTGCTATCCTTTGTGCAGGCCAACCCGCGCAGGTGCAATTTAAAGGAAGTGAAAAACTCACTGCGGCTGAGCATTGAGGGGGTTAATGGTATTGACCAGGCGGTAAGGATTTTGAATGAGATTGGGGAGCCGGTGGGGGTGTGAGGAAATTTGCTAAAAATGCTTCGATTGCTAAAATTTGTCAGTTCTTAATTGTAATTTGCATTAAGACTTAAATTATAGTTATGACCAGGCTATCTTCCTATTCCGTATACCTGCTAGCTTTTATTATCCCCGCAGGCATTATAGGCATAATAATAGCTATACAAATGAACGACCCAGGCTCAAACCCCTACTACTTCATGCTTTTGTTGCTGCCATTGTCTTTCTGGGCTTATATTGTTTATCAATCGAAACGCATTTATTACAAAGAATCAGAATTGTACCTGTTTAATCTTTTTTCCAATAAAGTCGAGGTGGTTAAAAAGGACCAGGGGATCAGCATTGAAAAAAGAAGTATGTCTCTATTTCGTGACACCGGCACGTATAAATTAACCTATTGGGTTATCAATGATAAGGTGAAAGCGATATGGTTTGCCGTGAATGGGTTTCTTGATAATCCTGATGAAATTATAAATAAAATAAATTCCCTGTAAATAGTCGATTCTCCACTGGATTAACAACATTCTCATGCCCACCCTCATCGATCTCTCCCACACCATCTTCGATGGCTTAGTCACGTACAAAGGCCTGCCCGCGCCGATCATCTGCGATTACCTGAGCCGCGAAAATTCAAAAGCGTTTTATGAACCCGGCACCGAGTTCCAGATAGGCAAAATTGAAATGGTAACCAATACCGGCACTTACCTGGACTGCCCGTTTCACCGCTTTGCGCATGGAAAGGATTTGTCGCAAATTGGATTGGAGCAGTGCGCGGAACTGGATGCGATTACCATTAACGCGAAGGACGCCACTGCCGTTGGCAGGGAATATTTTATTGGAAAAGACGTGAAAGGCAAAGCGGTGCTGGTTTATACCGGTTGGGCCAGGCATTGGAATACCGCCGAATATTTTGAGGGCCATCCTTACCTTACCGAAGATGCGGCGGTTTATTTAAGAGACGCCGGTGCAAAGCTGGTGGGCATTGATAGCCATAACATCGATAATACTGCCGGGCGGACGCGCCCTGTTCATACCACCTTACTGGGCGCGGAAATATTGATATGCGAGCATTTATGTGGCCTGGATCAGTTGCCTGAAAGTAGCTTTAAGTTCAGCGCAGTGCCGCCAAAATTTGAAGGGGCGGGCACATTCCCGGTAAGAGCCTATGCGGGCTTGAAATAGCCACCGGCCCCCTTTTTTTGAGTCCTCACAAACAATTGAAGAAAAGTCTGTGGGGACACAGACTTAGGGAATCAGGTGACGATACAGCCTTCGGGGATGATGACTGAAAACCTAACCGATAAGTTTTCTCTTGCGGAATTTCACGAAGAACGGCAACATGGCCAGGTAGCCAAGGAAAGCCAATACGGTCATTATTTTGCCGCCGTGGCTGATCGGCTTTATCGCATCAAAATCGACCAATACATGGTAAAAGTTTACGAGGATGACCAGAACAAGGCCCACGATCGCAATACCGGCTGCGTTTTTCATTGTTGTAATTGAGTTTTTATTAATGTGTAGTCTGCACGAAAGCACACATTCAACAACGTGCGCATGTGATATTTTTAACAATAGCAATCGGGGATTGTTTGCATTAGTGCGTGATATGGCGCTGATTTTTAAACGCTTATTGGCGAAGTAATCTAACGATTGATCGCCTGGTTACCTTTCCGGCGGTTACCTATAGGTACGGTCCCGAAACAAGTTCAGGATGACTTTAATCTATTAATTCCGAAATCGAACTTCCGAAATCATTTCACTCTTTTATAAATATCCTTTAAGTTCCTGCCCATTTCCTTGTAATCAAGGCCATAGCCAACCACAAATTCATTTTCGATCTCAAAGCCCACATATTTCAGCTCGTCTATTTTTTTGAGGAGGGCCTTCGGTTTTAGCAGCAGGGAGCAAAGCTTAATGGATGCCGGTTGTTTTACCCGCAATTTCTCCAGCAAATAGTGGGCGGTGTTGCCGGTGTCTACAATGTCCTCTATTACCACCACATCCCGTCCCTTAATATCCATGGCGAAGTCGATATCGTCGCGTATTTTTAAGCTGCTTTTAGTGCCGCCGTAGTAGGATGCCAGTTTTGTAAAGGTGATTTCGCAGGGGATCTCGATCTGTTTGATCAGGTCGGCGATGAATAGAAAACTGCCGTTTAAAACGCCGATAAACACGGGCACAACATGCTTGTAGTCACTACTGAGCTGCATACCGATAGCTTTGATGCGTTCATCGATGGCCTCGGCGGATAAAAGCAGTTCAAACTCCAGGTCGGCAATTTTTGTTTTCATGCCACTAAAGTAATAAAAAAGGTCAATATTAAAGCAATATTAAGACCGCGTGAACGGCAAATCTTGCATTAGTTTGCCTGCGATGGGCGACCGGGCCCATCGTCGTTTTTTTTGCAGAATTGGGTCAACTTTTAAAAATTCCTTTGGCGTTTCCGTAAAAAAAAGCATATTTACGCATTGGCTTTCATCGCGTTAGCCAGTAATATATCGACCCAAAAACCAAATTGCTTTCGCTTGAAGGTAAGCTGGTAAAATGAACGACATCCGGCACGCCCGAATCAAAAAGGCATTGCGGAATTCATGAAAGACAGCGCTGCGTTGCCACCATGTGTTAACGATGTTTTATGGCTTGAAAGCGACTCCGGAGATTGTTTCCACCGGGCCGTCAACCTGGGCTGTGCTGCGGACGCTTTCTTTTTCTTCTATACTGATTTGTGATTGCTTATGCCTGCGGCGACTGCAGGCAGGCGAACAGCTCAAAAGGCGGTCTTTGATAAAAAGGCTAAAATGTGGTTGCGCTTAGCCGAAGTTATTTTGTGGCGACAGCTACTTTTCAGCAACAATTTGAGCGCGCCAATTCTAATCCAAATCTAATTAGCGCATTTTAAACTTTGAGTTAAACGGCGCGTCAACCTTACATACAAAAAATCAACACAATGAAAAAAATATTAACTACCGTATTAGCATGTATTTTTGGTTTAACCCTTGTTAATGCACAAATTGCAAAGGGGAATTTATTTGTCGGCAGTTCTTTCGGCTACGCCAGCTATACTTCTATCGACAATACTTATGATTATACAGGCGGCGGCACCCGGCAGCAAAATCAAAATAATTATGCGCTTGATATAACCCCTACATACGGTGTTTTCGTGACCGATCACCTCATTCTCGGGGGAATGTTCGAATTGGATTACAACCATGATAAAACCGACATCGCAAATTTTGAAGGGCCGGTCTCTAATTCAACCAATACTGTCGTTTCTTCTTTGTTTAGCATAGGCCCATTTTTACGGTATTATTTTTACAACACCAAACCAACCAGCACTGTATTATATTTACAGGCAGGCGCGGCTTTGGGCACCGGCGGCGGGTCGTCATCCGGGTCCGGTTCCAATAGTACCAGCAGTTATGTGTCCTCCGCAAAGCTGAGCGGTTATTTTTTATATCGGGGCGCATTTGCGGTAGGTATCACGCACTTTGTCGAGGGCAATTTAGGACTTGATGTATCTCTCGGATACGATTACCTGCATGAGCATTACACGGGTGACTATAGCACCGCCACAACCATCGATGCGACAGGTATCGTACACAATTCGAGTAGTAGCGCCGGCATTAAGTCCATTACCAATGGCATCGTAATTACCGCCGGGTTCCACTATTTTATTAAGTAAGCCAGGCCACTACTTTACGTTGCAGTGGTTCAAACGCGCATATTTATGCGGCCTGGCCCTGACGTCTGCCTTCTTGCGGTGTTATCAAACGATAGCTCCGAAAATCGATTTATGACGGGCGGGGAACAATACCAGTATGTTCCCGCTTTCATATCACTAATTAGTTATTAGTTAATAAGCTACACTATATTCCTTTAAACTAAGCATAATCCATTCCCCGCGCAAATCACAATTTGTGCGGGGTGTTTTATATTGATCAGTTTTCCATTCCATTTACTCCATCCATTTTATTTTAAAACACCCTCAAAAGGGTTGTGAGCAGCTATTCTGATTAACTCCAATCACAAAAAAGATTACACAGCGGCTTAAAGGAAAAGTGCTTTCACATAGCGGCACCCGGTTTGCAAGAATCACATGGTTTGTCTGGCCGGTTAAAAAATCGGGAGATCAGCTAAAATATTAATTAAAAAATTTATCATGAGTAAAGAAATCGGGTTATTCAAAAATACCCAGGCCAATCAAAAACAAAGGAAATCTAAAATATTCAATATTTTTTGTGCGCTGGTTTTATTCGTTCCTGTATTTATGGCCGGATGTCAAAAGGATAGTTCCTCGGGTACAGTACCACCATCTTCATTATCGTCAAACACTATATCAGATGCAGCAAAAGCAGATATTGACGCCGCTGCAGTAAACTTAGGAACGGCCGGAAATTTTACGATTTTAACTGAAACGGGAATTTCAACTACAGGCGTCACTTCTATTACTGGTAATATTGGCGTTAGCCCAATTTCCTCGACTGCAATTACCGGGTTTGGATTAATAAAAGATGCATCAAATCAATTTTCAAAATCATCGTTG
>DASRTD010000321.1:0-38424 GCA_035656115.1 Mucilaginibacter sp. | reverse complement strand
AGGCATTGCCATTGACCATTATTACGATACAGAAAACGGTATTTTCTTTTACACCGCTGATGATGACGAACAACTTATCGCCCGGAAATCGGAAATTATGGATGGTGTTACACCTGCATCCAATTCCGTTATGGCAATGGTATTGAAAAAACTTGGGCTGTTTTTCGACGATGACATTTATCATCAAAATTCGGCACAACTGCTGCGTAATATCCTGCCGCAAATTGAAAGGTACCCATCGGCTTATTCTAATTGGATCATGCTGATGCAGGAGGAAGTGTTCGGAACTTATGAAATCGCTATAACAGGGCCCGATCATGAACAGGTGAGGGCCGGTATTGAAAAAAATTATATTCCCAACAAAATTATCTTGGGCGGTAAAAAAGGAAGTTTACCTTTGCTGCGGGACAAGTTCGGCGCCGATACACAAATTTTTGTTTGTAAAGATAGAACGTGCGGACTACCTGCGAAAACGATTGACGATGCAATTAAACAACTTAAGGACAGTTAAATACAGTCAATTAATGGAATGCCTGAAAGTAAATCGGTGAAACTGAGCGCAGCGGCCTCATGAACACCGCTAAAAAACAAATACTGGTGAATAACCATTTACTAATAATCGGTGTAATCATAAAATAATCGGTGTAATCATAAATAATACAATGGAGATCAACCCCAAACACGTAGTGTCATTAACCTACGACCTGTACGTTAACGGCGAGGATGGCACTGAAGTGCTGGAAGAAAGCGCTACCGAAGAGCAGCCGCTTACCTTTTTGTATGGCGCAGACCAGATGCTGCCAAAATTTGAGGAAAATTTGAGCGGCCTGTCTACCGGCGACAGCTACGATTTCCATCTGTCAGCCGGGGATGCCTACGGCGAATACGACGACGAGGCTGTGGCCAACCTGCCGCTGGATATGTTTAAAGACCAGGATATGCCCGAGATTGGCTCCTATCTTCCCTTGCAGGATAATCATGGCAACCGTTTCCAGGGACTGGTAGTTTCGATTGCCGAAGACGCCGTGCTCGTCGACCTTAACCACCCCATGGCGGGGCAGGATCTGCATTTTAAAGGCAATATTTTAAATGTTCGCCCGGCAACCCCCGAAGAATTATCCCACGGCCACGCACACGGCCCCGATGGGCATCACCACCACTAAATTGACTTCCCCAAACTTACGAAGTTTCTAAAACTTTGTAAGTTTCTCTCGTGAATAAATGTCAGCACGACGTTTTTGTAGCGTAGCGCTACACGTGCTACACCCTGCTACAAAGCGCTACAGCTTTGATTATTAAACACTTAACTGCTACAAGATTTTGGCAGTGACAAAATCTTGTCAGCAGTTTTCGGTCCGGCGTGCCGTTTCCGGCTTTTGTCCTTCACAAATCTTTTACTTTTCTTTTCGCCGAAAACAATTACTTTAGCCAAACCAGTTATTTTTATAACAACCTTTAGCGCTGTTTTACATTTTGACCGCAATCCTGCACCATTCGCGTAGCAATTGAGGTTATTTTTTGAAATGGCATTTTAAAATTTGAAAAACAGGTTTTTATCTTATATAATTGTCAAACCAACAATTTTAAACCTGTCCCGTGCCGGAGAAAGCGCATTAGGGCAACAAAAACTTAATAACCCATTAAACCAGCTGTATGAGCAAGTTCAAATCCGTTGACATTATCATCTTCATCATTTATTTTTTTATCGTAGCCGGCTATGGCTATTATATTTATCGCAAGAAAAAGAAAACCGTAACCGATACACACGATTTCTTTCTCGCCGAGGGTTCACTTACCTGGTGGGCTATCGGCGCTTCGCTCATCGCTTCCAACATTTCCGCCGAGCAATTTATTGGTATGAGCGGAAACGGTTTCAGCATTGGCATCGCCGTAGCAGCTTATGAATGGATTGCGGCTATTGCGCTTATTATCGTTGCGGTTTGGTTTATACCGGTTTATCTTAAAAATAAAATATTCACCATGCCGCAATTCCTAAAAACGCGGTATAATGAGACGGTTGCACTTATTATGGCCATTTTTTGGTTATTCCTATATGTTTTTGTTAACCTAACCTCCATATTATTCCTCGGCTCGCTGGCCATTAATAATCTGATGGGTGGCAGCCCGATGTCCTTCGAAATAATAATGATAGCGCTATCGGTATTTGCCGTAATTATTACCCTCGGTGGTATGAAGGTTATCGGTTTTACCGATGTTATACAGGTAAGCGTCCTGATAATCGGCGGGTTGGCAACCACTTACGTAGCCTTAACGGTGGTTAGCAAAGCATTTGGTTTTGGCGAAAATGCGTTGGAAGGGTTTAATCAGCTGATAAAAAACGCCCCTGACCACTTTCACATGATATTTGCCAAACCTGTACCCGGTACGCCCCAGCACCAGGTGGATAATTACCTTACTATTCCCGGTCTGCTTTCCTATGTGGCTGGTATCTGGATCATAAACCTTAATTACTGGGGTTGTAACCAGTATATTACCCAACGTGCATTGGGCGCCAACTTGCAAACCGCCCGTAAGGGTATTTTGTTTGCGGGCTTCCTGAAGCTGCTGATGCCTTTAATTGTCATGCTGCCCGGTATTGCTGCTTACGTACTGCATCAAAAAGGTATGCTGCAGGCTGAAATGTCAATCGGCAGCAAACACGGTGAAGTGATGTCTGATAACGCCTATTCAGCTATACTCGGTTACTTGCCAAACGGTTTGATAGGCTTATCGCTTGCGGCGCTTACGGCAGCCATAGTGGCTTCCCTGGCGGGTAAAGCAAACAGCATATCTACGATATTTACGCTGGATGTTTATAAGAAATACATTAAAAAAGATGCGGACGAAAAGGGAATGGTTTGGGTAGGCCGGATAACTATTATTGCAGCCTTAATAATAGCAATAGCTTTTACCTGGAACGACACGCTGGGTATTGGCGGCCAGGGCGGTTTTACCTATATTCAAAAATATACCGGCTTTATCAGCCCGGGTGTGTTTGCCATGTTTATATTGGGCATGTTTTGGCGGCGTACAACCGGCGCAGCGGCAGTTGTGGGCGTTATTACTGGATTTGCACTATCGGTAGTGTTCAATATTTATGCCCCTGATTGGTTTGGCCACAACACATTTTTATATACTGCGTACCAAACGATGGACAAAGGCAAACTGGTATGGGAAATACCTTTCCATGTTTGTATGGGCCTTGCGTTTGGCTTCACCATGCTGGTTATGATCCTGATAAGCCTTGGCGGGCCTAAAATAAATCCCAAAGCCTTTGTACTGGATAAATCAATGTTTAAGGTTTCGCCAGGCGTGCTGGCTATGATTGTTATTACACTGCTGATTATCTCAATGCTTTACGTAAGGTTCTGGTAAGCTTGTTGTCTGAACACGATTTGTAAGATTTGAAGGATTAAATGGATTAAATGGATTTTTTTATCCTGTCAATCCTTCAAATCTTATAAATCGTGTTCAGACAGTCAATAAAAATCCAGCCCGCCCTGCGGCGTCACAAAACATTTGATCAATATTCTCGACATTACCGGTACGTGGTTTTTTGTTGCCGGAATAAACGTACGGTCTTCATCGCTAAAGAGATTGATGTCCATGTTAAATATATGGTCATAGTGATAGTCGGCCGAAACCACCCTGATGTTATAGTCGGCCAGCCGCCCCATCGGGCTGATCAGCAACTCTATATAAGCTTCAAATAATGAAGTGTCAATATTATAGGTGTCAAAGGGCAGCTTAAATATGTTAAGGTAAGGGATAAAACCATAGTAGATACCCCCGATCTTTAGGGGCCGGGTAAGCCGGTCGCCTTTTTTCAGGCTGTCGTCAAACAGAAAGCTGAAATCTCCCGAAGCGTACAAAGGCGCCTCAAAGGTGAACGTCTTTTTATCATAATTGTACTTTTGGTTCATGTTGCCTTTAACGTCAAAAAACTGCCATACGCCGCTTTTTTTTCCATTATTATAATTGCCCCTAACCAGCAACGTCCTGCGTTTCAAATAGACCAGGTACCGCCCTACCTTTATGTTCGGCGCGGAACCTAACACATGATAATGTGCTATAACCGAGTCAGATAGCCTGGCGCGTTGTGACAACGTATCCTGTCCGGCGCAATTAGCAGTATAGAAAAGGCTGAAAATTAGCAGAAAGCGGTATTTCACTGGAATTGGTTTGGGGCAATATAGGGCTTGACCGCATTATTTGGAAATAATTTAGTCGGTAAAGTCCGAAAAGCCGGAAAGACAGGACGAAAGAAAGGGATATCGGAGTCAAAAAATAATAAAACCCGGGGAACAGACAAAGAGGAGCATACCCGCCATCCTTTCCCTAAAAAAAAGGCCGTCATCTTTCCGACTTCAGGTAAGCAATCAGGCAAGTACGTATTGTTTTTTGCATAATTCCATTTGGTCATTTGTTACTTTTTGTTGTATATTTCCCTGAGCATTCCCTCCGCGTTTTTATTGGTTGGGTCCAACTCAACTGCTTTTTTATAATAAATAACCGCCATATCCTTTTCGCCCTTTTTGAGATAACAATCACCCATCAGTGAAAAAGCATACGACATGCCTCCTGTGTTTTTGATATCGACCAGGGTACTCAGATCAAATATTTTGACGGCATCGTCGAATCGGTTCCGCCGCATTAAGTATTTGCCGGTATTGTACAGGTCATTCGCCTCGTCTGAAAAATCATATTGATTGGGCTGGGTTGATTTGATCTGCTCATAAAAGGCAATGCCTTTATCGAAGTCGTCCAGCACCTTTGTTCTGAGGTCAATATAGATCGACCGTTTGGGAACGATAAACGGCTGATCGTTAAGGATAGCGACTATCGCATCCTTGATCTGGTTGACCTTAAAGTTCTGGTTATTGGTCATTAAAATGACAGCCAGGTCTTCGGTAACGTTGTAGTACAGCAGACATTCGTAATTGTACCCGGATCCCTGGTGTGTGTGTTCGCTGATCTGGCCGTTTGCAAAGGTTACGTTGCCTAAACTGCCTTCATTGTTTCCAAAGCTTTTTCCTAATTGGTCAACTGATTTTTTGCCAAGGATTTGATACGAATGCAATGCCTTGCACCATTGGTACAGGTCGCCGGCCGATAAAAGCAAAGAATTTGTTTTCCCGTCGTAAACCGTTTCTGCATAAGTGTTGTCAAAGGCTTTGGCTATCTTATTATTTGTCGAAGGGAGTTCGGTAAAACCACCCGCTATGTGCAGCGGCCTGAGAAGGGCTTTGCTGACAAAGTCTGCATAAGACATCCCGGAAATCTTCTCGATGATTTTCTGTTGCAGGTAAATATTGGCGTTACTGTAGATATAGGCCGAGCCGGGTTCAAATTCGAGCTTTTTAATATTTCCTAATGCGTTCCAGTTGCCTGTATCCGTATTCAAATTAAGAAGGGGTAATCCACTCGTATATTGCAGCAGGTGAACGATCTGAATTTTATCCGCCCACTCCGGTAAACCGGGCAGGTAATGGGAAACTTTATCGTCCAGTTTCAGTTTGCCTTTCTCTGCCAACAGCATAATGCCGGCGCTGTTAAACTCTTTGGATATGGAACCGACGTAAAAAAGCAGGTCTGGTGTCAGCGGTTTCGTCTTGCGGCCATCGGCATAACCCATAGCAAATTGATAGACGATCTTTCCGTGCTGTGCGACCAGGGCGTTCCCATTGAAAACACCATTCGCGTTTGCCGCATGAATCAAGGAATCTATTCTTTTTACCTTAATTTCCTGTGCAGTTAAATGAACGGATGTAAATGCCAAAACAAGAAGTGCTAACTTTTTTTTCATCGGTTGGTAATTAAATTGAGTTGGCGGTAAAATGGTTATATTTTGTGTCGTGGCCTCTTCCTAACCAGGTGACAAACATCTTTCGGACTTTCCGGACTTCCGGGTTTTAAATATGAAGATATAGCTGCAGTTTAATAATTTGATCCGCTGTTATACAATTGTTACCGTTTTCGCTCAATGTCATATAAATGTTGCAGCTTTACCAGGTTTTCGACAAACAGGTGAATCCAAAACAGATTTATTTCTTCTCCGGTAATAAAATTAATTATGCGGTTGTCAAGGGTTATAGTTCTGTATATAAGGCGCAAAATCAGCGGTTTTATAAAAAAAATGTAACAACTTGCAAGGCGTTCGTCGTATTAAAGCTGATGAGGAGATTTACCCTTATATTTTCCCTGTTTATTATTAGCGTTTCTGCCTTTTGTGCACAGGACGGGCCTGAAACCAGGCAGGTAAATGCTAAAAGGGAAACTTATGCCGATGTTGACCGGCTCAACAACATTGCGGCAAATATTTTTCTTCAATACCCCGATTCCGCCCATAAAGCGGCCGGTGATGCGCTGCTCATCGCTGAAAAACTAAATTATCCATTTGGAAAGGGCAGGAGTTGTCTTAATCTCGGCTCTATTTATTGGTCGCAATCCTACTACCCTATCAGCCTGTTCTATCTTAAATCGGCCCTGACTTATTTGCCAAAAAACAAGCCGCTTTATCTTTCGGAGGCTTACCGGGCGCTTGGCCGTACCTATGCCGACTTGAAGAACTATAAAGTTGCGGAGACCTATTTAGATAGTGCGTTATATTTTGCGGGAAACGACCCTGGCCATAAGGCCGAAGTGTACAGCGAACGCGCCTACATCGACAATTTTCTGGGCCGATACGATAAAGCCATCGACGAAGTAAACCAATCGCTCGAGCTAAATAGAATTGCTAAGTCCGAAAAACACATTGCCGTATTGTACGGCCGCCTCGCCAGTATTTATCTGCATAAAAAATCCTATGCCAATGCATTGGTATTTAATGGCGTCACTTACGAAAAAAGCATCGAAACGCATAACCGCCGGTTGCTGGCCTATACTTACCTGGATTACGCGCTCATCTATAATGGTTTGCACCGGTATGAAGACGCTGTAGCCTTTGCCCAAAAAAGCATTGCGCTGGCCGACAGCATTGGCGTGATGGATGCAGAAACGCGTGCGTTTAATGCGTTGATTAACACTTACCAACTCAAGCACCAATATGCAAAGGCCCTTGATTACCAGCAAAGATATAACGATATAAGGGATAGCCTTGGCAACCTGGCCAAGCTAAAAACTATCAAACTAGTGCAAAATTATTACGATCTGAACGCAAAAATAAACAGCGTGACGGTAATGGAAGTTAACGATCGTCTTAATAAGGCAAAGATCAAATCACAGCACGTAATGATCAGGGTATTACTGGTTTCGCTGATCGTGGTGATGATCATCCTCACCGCTACCTATTATTTTTACAAGCAAAAGAAATTGCTCAGCTCAAAATTGCAGGAGCAGCATAAAGCCCTGCTGGATCAAAAACAGCTGATTGAAGCGCAAACGGCCAACCTGCAAAAGGTGAACGACCTTAAGGACAAGTTATTTGCGGTGATAGGCCATGATCTGCGCTCGCCGGTTGCCAACCTGAGCAATATTATCGAAATGTTCGAGGACGGCTATCTTACCTCCAGCGAGGTGCACGAACTGATGAAAAATATAAACCCGGTGGTAAAAGGCGTTCAACTAACGTTGTCGAACCTGGTTGAATGGGCGGGGAGCCAGATAAAGGGCATCAATGTAAATTCATCAAACGTTGATATATTTTTGCTGGGTGTGGAGATGGAACAAACGTTTATACCCGCTTTACAGGTAAAAAACCTGGAGTTTATAAATAGCGCCTATCCCGGCCGGGGTGCAGTGGCGGATGAAAACCATTTAAAAGTGATATTGCGCAACCTGATCAGCAATGCGATAAAATTTACACCCGAAAATGGCACCATCACACTGGGCACGACTATTGAAAACAACCAGCTCATCATCAGCGTAACGGACAGCGGGCAAGGCATGAGCGAAGACGAAGTAAAGAAACTCTTTTCTATAAATACGCATTTCTCTCACTCAGGCACGTCGGGCGAAAAAGGTACCGGTATAGGCCTGTTATTATGTAAAGAACTGGTTGAGCTTAACGGCGGCCAGTTGCGCGTAAAATCAAAATTGGGCAAGGGCAGTACTTTCTATTTTAATCTCCCGTTGGTTAAGGCTTACGCTTAAATTGAAAAATCTGGCGGCTCACCAATCACGTTTGCATTCATAGTAAAACTTTTCACGGATTTTTTTGTTTGAATTAAAAAAAACAAACTACCATGAAAAAAGTAATCGCGTTATTAATACTTTGTTCGTTTGGCTTTTTGGTTTTTGCACAACAAGAAGTCGACAAAACGGAGAAGGTGAAAAAGACCGCTAACCTGGGAGAGAAAGTGCACAATGTCTTTAGCAAAAACAAGCATTATGACGGTTATAAGGTAAAGAAAATCAAAGAAGTAAACGGCCACGAGGTGAAGAGCAAAACAAAGGTCACCTATGCGAAATAAAAATTAATATCGAATTTATTTTAAAGCCCGCCGAAGCGGGCTTTTTTATTTTATGGCGTTAAAATGCGGCAAAATAAGCTAAAAAGATAGCTAATTGTTACAAATACACTATTACAATTTACGAATGTAATTTATACCTTTAGCAACCCGATTATACATTTATAAACCAGCTACCCTAATGAGTAAAAAAATAACTCACCTGTTTTTTTGCGCCTGCACTGCGCTTTTATTTTTCCAAACAGCCTCTGCCCAAACACCGGTCGGCATTTTTGACGGACAGGACGATATCGGCCGGGTTAAAACCGCCGGCACGGGCACTTACAACGAAAAAATGCAGACTTACCAGGTTTCGGGCTCCGGTACCAATATCTGGGCTACCCATGATGAGTTTCATTTTGTATGGAAGAAAATGAAGGGCGATTTCATCCTGCGCTGCAACGCTGAATTTATCGGCAAGGGTGTCGAGGAACACCGCAAAATAGGGTGGATGGTACGCTCTTCGCTTGATACAGGTTCAAAACATATCAGCGCCGTAGTTCACGGCGCCGGTTTAACGTCTTTGCAATTCCGCAAGGCAACCGACGGAGCGATGGACGAGAAGAAATTCGACATCAGCTTGCCGGATGTTATCCAACTGGAAAGAAAAGGCAAGGTGTATACCATGTCCGTGGCGCATAAGGGAGAAATGTTCGTGAGCCAGGAACTCAATGATGTGGATTTAGGCGATGACGTGTATGTCGGGCTGTTCATCTGTTCCCATAACCCGAAGGTTGTCGAAAAAGCTGTTTTTAACAACGTTCGAATCGTTGTGCCCGCGCCGGCAAACCTGGTGCCTTACCGCCAGTACCTGGGCAGCGACCTGGAGATTCTCGACCTCGAAACGCTCAATAGCCGCATTATTTACCAGTCGCCAAAATCAATACAGGCGCCCAACTGGATGAAAGACGGCAAACATCTTTTGTACAACAGCGATGGCTTATTGTATACCTACAATTTAAAAACCAACGAACCGGCGCAGCTAAACACCGGTTCAGTTATTCATAATAATAATGACCATGTTATCTCGTTCGACGGCAAATGGCTGGCCGTCAGCAGCAGCGACAAAAGCGGTGCGTCCATGGGCTGGGTTTTACCGGTAACAGGGGGCGAGCCGCGCAGGCTGACCCCGGTTGGTCCCTCATACATGCACGGCTGGTCGCCCGATGGAAAATGGATCGTATTTTGCGGCGCGCGGAATAATGAATATGATGTTTACCGCATCCCATCGGCGGGCGGCCCCGAAGAACGGCTTACAACCGCAAAAGGTTTGGACGACGGCCCGGAATACGCTCCGGATGGGCAATACATTTATTTTAACTCTGTCCGCAGTGGCCTGATGCAGGTTTGGCGGATGAAAGCCGACGGCAGCGAGCAAACCCAGTTAACCAGCGATGATTATGACAATTGGTTCCCGCATGTATCGCCCGACGGCAAATGGATCGAATACATCACCTTCCTCAAAACCGAAGTAGCACCCGGCGACCATCCATTTTATAAACATGTTTACCTGAGGGTGATGCCAGTTGGCGGCGGCCCTTCAAAAGTAATCGCCTACCTGTATGGCGGGCAGGGCACCATCAACACCCCATCCTGGTCGCCCGATAGCAAACATCTGGCATTCATCAGCAATTCATCACTATTATTTCCAATATTCCCAATCAGTAAATAAAAAAATTATGAACACCTCACGACGGAAATTTATAAAAACAAGCGCAGTAGCAGCCGTAGGCGCTGCCGTGCTGCCAAAAATGTTATTCGCAAAGGAAA
Source organism: Mucilaginibacter sp. (assembly GCA_035656115.1). Classification (GTDB taxonomy): domain Bacteria; phylum Bacteroidota; class Bacteroidia; order Sphingobacteriales; family Sphingobacteriaceae; genus Mucilaginibacter. The sequence goes on along the minus strand of DASRTD010000321.1, from coordinate 28,207 downwards.
AGAAACTGGAACGGCTGGGTGTGCAGCTTTATTCGGTACGCGACGCTATGTCCAAGGACCCCTCAGGATCGCTGAAGAAACTTGCCGACATGGGTTATGTACATGTTGAGCACGCTAATTATGTAAACCGTAAATTTTACGGCTACAGTGCTAAAGATTTTAAAAAGTTGCTGGATGATATGGGCCTGCAAATGCCCAGCGGCCATACGGTTATGCAGGCATCGGATTGGGATGATGCAAAAAATGATTTCACCGACAAATGGAAATATACCATTGAAGATGCTGCTGAGGTTGGCCAGCGCTATGTGATAAGCCCCTGGCTGGACGAAGCGCTTAGGACCGACATGGATAAGCTTAAAAAGTTTATGAACCAGTTTAACAAGTGCGGCGAGCTATGTAAGTCGCATGGCATGTCGTTCGGTTACCATAACCACAATTTCGAGTTTAAAACGAAGATCGGCGACGGCAACCTGTACGATTATATTTTAGCGAATACCGATCCAACCCTCGTACTTCAGCAGATGGATATCGGCAATATGCTGGGCGCCGGCGGTATAGCCCTGGATCTGTTAAAAAAATATCCCGGCCGTTTTGAGCTGATGCACGTGAAGGATGAAATAAAGAGCGATACCGGCCAGGGCATGGACGGTTATGACAGCACGATATTGGGCCAGGGCGTAATGCCGGTGCACGATATTGTAAAAGCGGCCCGTAAAATGGGCGGCACATCGCAGTTCATCATCGAGCAGGAATCATACCAGGGCAAGGACCCATTTGATTGTGTAAAAATTGACTTACAAACCATGAAAAAGTGGGGATTCTGATGTTATTGTTCTAACTTGAGCGTTCATTCGATATACCCCTTTATTGAAAGATGCTGAGTTGCGGGTAAAATGCCGGAAAGACAAATAAATGTTAATCTCACAATAAAAAACAAGTTCATAATGGACAGGCGCACGGTAATAAAAAACCTCGCTTTGGTAATAGGTGGAGCAACTTTGCTTCCGTCCTGTTTAAAAGGCAGCGGAAACTATATCCCGCTAAAGCACATTAATATCACGGCCGACCAGGAAAAGTTGGTGAGCGACATTTGCGAAACCATCATCCCCAAAACCGATGTGCCGGGGGCGCGCGAGTTGAACCTGCACATTTTTGTGCTGAAAATGCTGGATGACTGCTATAAAAAGAAGGACCAGCAAGCCATCATGAAAGGTATGGATGAGTTTAATGCCATGGTTCAAAAAAAGTATAGCAAATCATTCAGCGATCTCGACGCAAAAGGTCGGGAAGCGGTATTAACGGGTATTGAAAATGGCAATAAACCAAAGACAGGCGGCAACAAACCACCTGCCCGCCGTTTCAGGCCGCAAAAGGATTTGCAAGTACCGCCGCTGGATGCCTTTTATTGGGCTTTGAAACAGCAAACCATTTTTGCATACACCACCTCCCAGTTTTTTATGACCAAAGAGATCGTGTACGAACTTGTTCCCGGCCGGTACAACGCCCATTTCCCTGTAAAAAATTTAAAGACCGCTTAAGATGGCCAACCTCAATACCGATAGCGTTAAACAACGCACCTTTGATGCAATAGTGATCGGCTCGGGGATGAGCGGGGGCTGGGCGGCTAAAGAACTGACGGATAACGGGCTAAAAACGCTGATATTGGAGCGCGGCCGGGACGTGAAGCATATAAAAGATTACCCGACTACCAATTTATATCCCTGGGAATTTCCGCATCATGGCGTTTTGCCCATGGATGTTCAGGAAGCCAACCCGGTGGCCAACCGTTGTTATGCATTTGGCGAAGATTCGGCCCATTTTTTTGTGAAAGACGCAGAACATCCTTACGTACAGGTAAAACCCTTCGATTGGATACGCGGCTACCAGGTGGGGGGTAAATCGCTGCTTTGGGCCCGGCAAACCCAACGCTGGAGCGATTTCGACTATGAAGGCCCCGCAAGGGACGGATTTGCCGTCGATTGGCCGATCCGTTACAAAGATATTGCACCCTGGTACAGCCATGTCGAGAAATTTGCAGGCATCTCGGGTAACCGCGATGGTATTCCCGAATTACCTGACGGTGAGTTTTTACCCGCCTGGCCGCTCAACGATGTGGAATCGTATTTCAGCGACCATGTAAAAAAAAATTACAAAAACAGGTATGTGATCAGCGCGCGTTGTGCGCACTTGTCAAAGCCAAATCAAATACACCTGGACCAGGGCCGCTCCCAATGCCAGGAGCGCGATCTTTGCCAGCGGGGCTGCCCCTTTGGCGGTTATTTTAGCGCAAATGCGTCGACAATCCCCTGGGCATTAAAGTCCGGTCATGCAACTTTAAGGCCCTTTTCCGTGGTGGAATCCATTATCTATGATGATAAACTGGGCAAAGCAACCGGCGTGCGCATTATCGACTCGCATACAAAAGAAGCCGTTGAATATTACGCAAAAGTAATTTTTGTAAACGCTGCCTGCTTAAATAGTAATTTGGTATTGCTTAACTCCAAATCAAGCCGTTTTCCCAACGGGTTGGGTAACGACAGCGGCGTACTGGGCAAATATGTGGCCTTTCATAATTATTCTGCCCACATCGGTGCGGAAGTGGAGGGCTTTACCGAGTGGACCACCGATGGCCGCAACCCGGCCGGCGGCGGCTATATCCCGCGCTTCCGCAACGTTTATAAACAGGAGACAGATTTTCTGCGCGGATATGCCTGTGGGTTGAGTGCTTACCGTTACCAGCAGCATAAATATGACGGTGTTGGCGCCAATTTGAAGGAAAACCTGGTAAAAGGCGAAATTAGCCCCTGGTATATCGGCTCGCACCTGATGGGCGAAACCATCCCGAAAGAAACAAATTTTGTAACACTCGACACCGGCAAAAAAGACAAGTGGGGTGTGCCGTTGCTCAACATTTCTGTTGATTATGATGATAACGATATGAAGATGCAAAAGGATTTTGTGGAGCAGCTAACCGAAATGTTTACTTCGGCAGGTTTTAAAAATATCAACGCGTCAACAAACCACCAGGCGCCTGGGTTGGATATTCACGAGATGGGCGGCGCCCGAATGGGCAAAGATCCCAAGACGTCCATTCTGAATGAATGGAACCAGGTGCACAGTTGTAAAAATGTTTATGTAACGGATGGCGCCTGTATGACGTCTACTTCATGTCAGAACCCATCGCTCACTTATATGGCGTTAACCGCCCGCGCGGCAAACCATGCGGTGGAAGAGTTGAAGAAGGGGAATATTTCTTAGTGGCAGTGGTAAGTGGCGGTAGCAGTTTGCATTTACTGCTACTGCCACTACAACCTGCTACTTAAAAAATCATTGTGTAAAAAAAACACAATGAAAATTTGTTCGGAAATAATTTGTTCATACATTAGTCGGGGTAACCGATTTATAAATTAAATTAACCTTTTATTAAATAAAATATGTCTGCAAATACTTATGACGCAATCGTCATTGGTTCAGGGATTTCGGGCGGATGGGCTGCTAAGGAACTTACCGAAAAGGGCCTGAAAACTATCATGCTGGAACGCGGCCGGAACATCGAACACGTTAAAGATTACGTAAACGCAACCAAAAATCCATGGGATTTTCCGCACCGCGGCGGTCGTACCCAAAAAATGATCGAGGATTACCCCGTTTTGAAGCGCGATTATCCGCTCAACGAAACCAACCTCGACTACTGGGCCAGCGATAAAGACAGCCCCTATGTGGAGATCAAACGTTTCGACTGGTTCAGGGGATATCATGTAGGCGGCCGTTCGTTAATGTGGGGGCGCCAATCCTACCGCTGGGCTGATTTTAATTTTGAGGAAAATTTAAAGGATGGAATCGGTGTTGACTGGCCTATCCGTTATAAAGACCTGGAACCCTGGTATGGTTATGTGGAGAAATTTGCAGGCATTTCCGGCAACAAAGACGGGCTGGCTGTTCTGCCCGACGGCGACTTTATGCCGCCGATGGAAATGAATTGTGTGGAAAAAGACGTTGCCGTACGATTTAAAGAACATTATAAAGAGGCAAGGTCGTTCATCATCGGCCGTACCGCCAATATCACCCAACCGCTTCCGGGGCGTACCAATTGCCAATATCGTAACAAATGCTGGCTGGGCTGTCCGTTCGGGGCATACTTTAGCACCCAGTCTTCAACCTTGCCGGCAGCGGTTGCAACCGGTAATTTAACCCTTAGACCATGGTCCATCGTGACAAAAATATTGTATGATAAGGATACCAAAAAGGCAAAAGGGGTTGAGGTGCTGGATGCCGAAACCAATCAAACCTATGAATTCTACGCCAAGATCATATTCTTAAATGCCTCCACTTTTAACAGTACCTGGGTGTTGATGAATTCGGCAACCGATATCTGGCCCGATGGCTTAGGCAGCAGCAGCGGCGAATTGGGCCACAACGTAATGGACCACCACCTGGGCGTAGGCGCCGGCGGTACCGTTGAAGGTTTTGAAGACAAATATTATTTCGGACGTCGTGCAAACGGTATTTATATCCCGCGTTTCCGAAACCTGAATGGCGAAAAACGCGATTATATCCGCGGTTTCGGTTACCAGGGCGGAGCGAGCCGTGAAGGCTGGGGCAGGGATATCGCAGAGATGAATATCGGCGGCGACTTTAAAGATGCGCTGACTGAGCCTGGCAAATGGTCTATCGGCATGGGCGGCTTTGGCGAGACACTGCCTTACCACGAGAATAAGATCACGTTGGATAAAACTAAGAAAGATAAGTGGGGATTACCCGTTTTGGCCTTCGACGCAGAAATAAAGGACAACGAGAAAAAAATGCGCATCGACATGGAAAACGATGCCAAGGAAATGCTGGAGGCGATGGGCGTAAAAAATGTACATTCCGCCAGCGGAAATCCATTCTTAGGCCGCGGTATCCACGAAATGGGCACCGCCCGCATGGGCCGCGATCCGAAAACCTCCGTGCTGAACGGCTGGAACCAGGTTTGGGATGCGCAGAATGTGTTCGTAACCGATGGCGCCTGCATGGCTTCAACCGCATGCCAGAACCCATCATTAACGTACATGGCAATGACCGCACGTGCAGCAAACCATGCGGTAGAGGAGTTGAAGAAAGGAAACGTGTAAAAGCCTCACCCCCGGCCTTCTCCAAAGCAGAGGGAGTAAAAGCCCCCTTTGCGTTGGAAGTCCTCCCCATTGTAGAGGACTTGGGTGAGGTCTAAAAGTGTCTAACCAGTTGAAACGATAAACAAATGACTGAAGAAGAGAAGCCTGCAAATTCCACTCCCAACAGGCGGGAGTTTTTAAAAACAAGCGCTGTTGCGGCGGCCAGTTTCATGATCGTTCCGCGTTTTGTGCTGGGCGGCAAAGGTTACATAGCGCCAAGTGACCGGTTAACTGTGGCCAGTGTAGGCGTTGGCGGCAAAGGCTGGAGCGACATCAATTATTTTGATAAAAGCGGCAAAGCTAACGTCGCCTTTTTGTGCGATGTGGACGACCGCAGCATGGCCCGGGCTACAAAAAAATTCCCTAACGCGCAGGTTTATAAAGACTGGCGCAAGCTGTTTGATGAACAGGCCAAGCATTTTGACGCGGTATCTGTTTCAACGCCCGACCATACCCATGCCATAGTGGCTTACCACGCTATGCAATTGGGCAAGCACGTTTATGTTCAAAAACCATTAACACATGATATCGCCGAGGCGCGGTTGTTAACCCAGGCGGCTAACCAATACAAAGTGGTTACACAAATGGGTAACCAGGGCGCTTCAAACGATGGCACCCGTCTGTTATCCGAGTGGTACGACGCTGGTTTAATAGGCGATGTGACCACCGTTTATTGCTGGACAAACCGTCCGGTTTGGCCACAGGGCATTGCATGGCCCGCGCCCAATCCTAATGTCCCGAAAGAACTCGACTGGGATCTATGGCTCGGCACCGCCCCTAAAAAAGATTATGTAGATAAATTAGTGCCGTTTAACTGGCGCGGCTGGTGGGATTACGGCACCGGCGCTTTGGGCGATATGGGCTGTCACCTGGTTGAGGCCCCTTTCAGGACGCTTGGCCTTAAATACGTAAAAGACGTGCAGGCAAGTGTGGGTACGGTATATGTGGATGAGTTTAGAGAAGGGTCGTTCCCTGAAAGCTGCCCGCCGTCGAGCCACATTACGCTAACATTCCCGAAAACAGATAAAACACAGGGCGATATTACCATGCACTGGATGGATGGCGGTATTCAGCCCACCAGGCCGGATGAGCTCGGGCCTTCGGAATCGTACGGCGGTGAAGGCGGCAACGGAACCCTGTTTATTGGTACCAAAGGAAAAATGTACGCCAGCACCTATTCGGATGCGGCTACGCTGTTGCCCAAGTCGCTGACAAAAGATGCTAACGCGCCAAAAAAATGGGCGCGGGTGCCGCATGGCGCCGAAGGCCATTACGCGCAATGGGTTGAAGGCTGTATTGCAGGCTATGGTAAAACGGAATTGAGCTCGTCTTTTGACGTTGCCGGTCCGCTTACCGAGGCGTTGCTGATGGCGAACCTGGCCGTGCGCGGTCATAGCCTGAAAGGCGGCCAGTTGAAGTACGTGTGGGACAACGACAACATGAAGGTGACCAACTTTGACGCTGTTAACCAGTATGTTAAACGTACCTACAGGGAAGGATGGACGATATAGACAATTAGCAAATTGGCGATTTAGCGAATTGGTGATTTAAGAAATTATAAATAGTAACATTTTTAGAATTCAAAAATTGTAAATTCACCAACCAATAAAAAATTGCTAATTCACTAACTCACTAATTCACAAATTATAAATAACTCACTAATTGAATATGAATAGAAGAGACGCAATAGGCAGGGTGGCCCTCTTAATGGGCGGCGCGGTAATAGGCGCTGAGTTTTTTCTGTCGGGTTGTAAACCCAGCGGGGCGTCAGGCGTTGACGACCTGTTTACGGCCGACAATACCGCTTATTTAAACCAGGTGGCGGACACGATATTGCCCGATACGCAGGCCTCGCCGGGCGCAAAAGCCGCCAACGTCGGTGCATTTATGGCAGTAATGGTGCGTGATTGCTACACGCCTGCCGATCAGAAGACTTTTGTGGCGGGTCTATCTAATTTAAACGATGCTGCCACTAAAAAATTCAACAGCAAGTTTATGGACCTGACCTCGCAGCAGCGCACCGATTTGCTGATTGATCTGGATAAAGAACAGAAAGCATTTACTGCCGACAGGGACAAAAAACTTTCTGCCGATGCGGCAAAACATAAAGGCGAAGCCAATTACAAAGGCCCCGAGTTGCCGAACCACTATTTCAGGCAGATGAAACAGCTCACTTTGCTGGGCTATTTTACTTCCGAGATCGGCGCAACGAAAGCTTTGCGCTATATCGCTGTTCCGGGTCGGTACGATGGTAACGTCCCTTACAAAAAAGGCGATAAAGCCTGGGCAACCTGATTTAATTAGTGAGTTAGTGAATTAGCGAATTGGTGAAGGAGGAGCGCGTGGCTAACAAAGTCGGCAGACAGCTATTAGTTCACTAATTCAAACATTTCAATTCACTAATTCGCTAATTCACTAAATCACTAATTGAAAATTAATATGAATAGAAGAGATGCCATTGGCCGTGTGGCGTTGATAATGGGCGGCGCGGTCATAGGCGCTGAATTTTTCCTTTCCGGCTGTAAACCAAAGGGTGCCTCGAATGTCGACGACCTTTTTAAGCCTGAAAACGTTGCTTTCTTAGACGAAGTAGCCGATACCATATTGCCTGATACAAAAGCCTCGCCTGGTGCAAAGGCAGCAAAGGTAGGCGATTTTATGGCGGTGATGGTTCGCGACTGCTACACTGCCGCTGATCAAAAAACATTTGTAGAGGGCATTGGCAAGTTAAATGACGCCGCAAAAAAACAATCCGGCAGCAATTTTATTGATCTGCCGGGCGATAAACGGACCAGCCTGCTCATTGCGCTCGATAAAGAGCAGCAGGATTATTATAAGCAGCTCTATAAAAAAATAGATGCTGACATGTCCAATCATAAGGACGACCCCAACTACCAGGAGCCCGATCAGCCCAATCATTACTTCAGAATGATGAAAGAACTGACCCTTTTTGGTTATTTCACTTCGGAAGTGGGCGCAACCAAAGGATTGCGCTACATTGAAACGCCCGGTCATTTTGACGGCTGCGTACCCTATAAAAAGGGTGATAGGGCCTGGTCGGAAGATTAAGCAATTAGTGAATTGGTGAATTAGTGATTTAGCGAATAAATAAAGGTGTCAGGTTTTTATCTTTTTGACTAATTCAGTAATTTTCGCACGCAAATTTTGCTAATTCGAGCTCAATAATAAATCACTAATTTACTAACTCACTAATTCACCAATTCACTAATTAGATATGTCTCACAGAAAACTCCGTATGGGGATGATTGGCGGGGGAAAGGATGCGTTTATAGGCGCAATTCACCGCATCGCTGCTAATATGGACGGCCAGATCGAGCTGGTTTGCGGTGCATTAAGCATAAACAAAGAAATTGCGATCGACAGCGGTCACATGCTTTTTTTACCTGAAGATAGAGTTTACACCAATTATGAGGAAATGATCAATGCCGAGAGTAAGCGCCCGGCCGACCAGCGCATGGACTTTGTAACCATTGTTACACCCAATTTTGCGCATTTCGCACCGGCAATGATGGCGCTTGACCACGGGTTCAACGTGGTAATTGAAAAACCCATAGCATTTACCCTCGATGAAGCAAAACAGCTGAAGAAAAAAGTGGAGGAAACCGGTCTTATGCTTTTGCTTACGCATACCTATTCGGGCTACCCCCTGGTAAAAGAAGCCCGGGAACTGGTTAAAAAGGGCGCTTTTGGTAAGATCAGGAAAATTTATGTGGAATATTACCAGGGATGGCTGAGCAAGCTATCCGAACGCGAAGGCAACGCCCAGGCCGCCTGGCGCACCGACCCTTCAAAATCAGGCAAGAGCGGTTGCATGGGGGACATAGGCACCCATGCCGCGCATCTGGCTGAATATATATCCGGACAAAAAATTAGCCAACTGTGTGCATCCCTTAATGTCGTCGTCGACGGCCGGCTACTGGATGACGACGGCGCAGTTTTATTGAGGTTTGATGGCGGTGCAACCGGTACGCTTTCAGCCAGCCAGGTTGCAGCAGGTGAAGAAAACGCACTGAAAATACGCATATACGGTGAAAATGGCGGCCTTGAATGGGCCCAGCACGAGCCGAATACGCTAACATTGAGATGGCTTGACAAGCCCGCACAAACCCTGCGCGCCGGCAGTAATTACGGCGACAGGGAATCAACATTTGCTACCCATAATTGCCGTACGCCCGGCGGTCACCCGGAAGGCTACCTGGAAGCCTTTGGTAACCTGTACCGTAACTTCGCCCTGGCTTTGAGCGCTAAATTGAACGGTGAGCAACCGAAACCCGAGTGGCTGGATATACCGGGTGTTGAAGATGGCATAAGGGGTATGGCGTTTATTGAAAACGTGGTGGCATCGCACCAAAGCACTGAAAAGTGGAGAGATTACGTGGTTTGATGTGTAGATGTGCGAATATGCAAATGAGCAAAGTGCAGACGAGTTGATAAGGGCGTACTGAAAAACTTACGAAGTTTTAAAAACTTCGTAAGTTTCGCTCAAGATACCAAAGCGGTTAGCATTCGTGAAATTCGTTCTTAATCGTGAAAATTAGTGTCTATATAATATTGAATGGCCGAAGACGAGATCATAAAAAAGCATGCTAAAGCAGCTTATAAGGCCTGGCGCGATCCTGAAAAGGATTGGAAGCACAAGTTGAGGGAAATCCTGCTTGAAGTGCTGATCATTGTTTTTGCGGTTACTGTGTCGATATGGTTGCACAATTGGTCGGAAAGCATAAAGGACCACAATGAAGAAAAAGAATTTTTGAAAGGCTTAAAAGGCGATATCCAGGCCGATCTGAAGGAAATGAACAACGACAGGGCGAGCCTTCGCAAAGGATTTTGGGCTGTTCGGTATTTCGAAGTTGTCGGCGCCGGGCAACTATTGAATAAAGATAGCCTGAATAAAAACGTTTGGATATTTTTTTCGCAGGCGCAAATAAATCCGCGTATCGGCAGGTATGAGGCTTTAAAGGCAAGCGGCAGGGTTGATATTATTATCAATAAAAAGCTACAATATGATATCATTGACCTTTACCAAAAGAATTTCCCGCAAATTTTCAGGCTTAATGCGTTTATGAATTCGTTAATAACCGATAAGGTTGATCCCTATGTCGGCGATTACATATCTTTTGATAATAAAGGAGTTGCCAATGCGCAGGAGATGCTGCGAAAACCAAAAATGCGTTTTTTGCTGTTGCAATGTGAAGGTTTTAACAGCAGTGTAGGCGCTTATTCTGATGGGATCAGTAAAGGCAATGAAATAATAAAAGAGATCGACAAAGAATTACAATAAAAATGAACACAATAAAAGGCCCGGCAATATTTATAGCGCAGTTCATCGGCGATGAAGCGCCGTTTAACAGTTTGGAATCCATTTGCACCTGGGCGAGAAATCTTGGGTACAAAGGCGTTCAGCTGCCAACGCTCGATCCACGTTTTATCGATCTGCAAAAAGCTGCGGAAAGTAAAACTTATGCTGACGAATTGAAAGGCCGCGTAAATGCCTGCGGTGTTCAGATCACGGAGCTCTCCACCCATCTGCAGGGACAGTTGGTTGCAGTGAACCCGGTTTACGATACGCTGTTTGATGGTTTTGCGCCCGAAAACCTGCGCGGCAACCCAAAAGCCCGCCAGGAATGGGCAGTGCAGCAATTAAAGTATGCGGCTAAGGCTTCACAAAATTTGGGTTTGGATGCTTCGGTTACTTTCAGCGGGGCACTGCTTTGGCCTATGGTTTATCCCTGGCCGCAAAGGCCAGCAGGTATTGTGAACACTGCTTTTGAGGAACTGGCCAAACGCTGGACGCCAATTTTAGATGTTTACGAAGATTGCGGAATAGACCTGTGCTACGAAGTGCATCCCGGCGAGGACCTGCATGACGGCATTACTTATGAAATGTTCCTTGATAAAGTTAGCCAGCATAAGCGGGCATGCCTCTTGTTTGACCCATCGCACTTTGTTTTACAGTGCCTTAACTACCTGGAATACATCGACAACTACCACGAGCGCATTAAAATGTTCCACGTAAAGGATGCCGAATTTAACCCAACGGGTAAGCAGGGCGTTTATGGCGGCTATCAAAATTGGATCGACCGCGCCGGCCGTTTCCGCTCATTAGGCGACGGACAAGTTGATTTTAAAGGAATTTTTAGTAAACTTACGCAATATAACTATCCGGGTTGGGCCGTGTTGGAATGGGAATGCGCCCTGAAACACCCGGAGGATGGCGCGAGAGAAGGCGCCGAGTTTATAAAAAACCATATTATAAGGGTTACTGAGAAGGCGTTCGATGATTTTGCAGCGTCCGGTTCCAATGATGCATTTAACCGGAAAACGCTGGGTATTGATTGATTTTTTGCTTTGACGATTATATCGATATATTGTGATTTCCGGACTTTCTTAAACGGTGAAACTGAGCGTAGCGACCTCATGAACACCGCTAAAAAAACAAATGCTGGTGAATAATCATTTTTAATCGGTGAAATCGTAAACATAAACTAACCATAATTTAAATTATTTGAGAAATGCAAATTAACCGTACAGCATTATTCAGGGCGAGTTGTTTGTCGCTGCTGGTAACATCACTTTCGTTTGGCATCCGCGCCGGTCTGTTAAACAAATTCGGCAGCGAATTTCACCTGGACAAGGCCGCTCTGGGGTCGATCACTGCGACTGCGTTTTACGGATTCCCGATAGCAGTGGTAATAGGTGGCTTTATAGTGGATATAATCGGCATGAAACGATTGCTGGTTGTCGCATTTCTGTTTCACCTCGCGGGTATTTTACTTACAATTTTTGCGACAGGTTTCTGGATGCTCTATGTTTCGACCTTGCTGATTGGTCTTGCAAATGGAACGGTAGAAGCGGCATGTAACCCCCTGGTAACAGCCTTATACACCGATAATAAAACAACAAAATTAAATCACTTCCACTTATGGTTTCCGGGAGGAATCGTAATAGGCACGTTGATCGTTTTAGTTTTCAATAATTTGCTCCAGGGGCACCTGGCCGATAAACTAATCTGGCAAATTGAAGTTGGTGTAATGCTCATCCCAACAATAATTTACGGTTATCTTTTTTCCAAACTGGATTTTCCGGTTACCGAACGTGTTTCGTCCGGTGTTAGCACAGGAGGTATGTACCGGGCATTATGGAACCCCTTATTCATTTTTATGTTCATTTGTATGTTTGGCACAGCTATAACTGAATTGTTTACCGGGCAATGGATAGATGTCCTGTTGAAAAATGTCACTCAAAATGCTATCCTGATATTAACATTGGACACCGGCGTGATGGTTTTGGGCCGCGCTTTTGCAAAACCCGTTTTAAAGCTGGTGTCGCCACAAGTATTGCTTTTAATTTCTACAATCCTGGCTGCCACCGGTATCTATTTGTTAAGTACTTTAACCGGCGACGCTGTCTTCCTGGCCGCCATCATTTTTGGCATGGGTGTTTGTTATTTCTGGCCAACTATGCTTGGTTTCGTCAACACAAATATTCCAAAAACCGGAGCGATTGGTTTAAATTTGATGGGTGGCGCCGGTATGTTCGCGGTGTCACTTTATCTGATTGTAATGGGTAAGCATTATGATAATATTGTAAACGCCGCCCATGGCGACAGCAGCACGGCCGGACAGCAACTTTTGCATATCACCCTTTATATCCCTCTCGTATTGATAGTCGCATTTACAGGCCTGGTTATTTACATGCGCTCAAAAGGGAAAACCGCGCCGGCAATAGCATCGGCAGCACATTAAGCAATAATAAATTGTAACTTTATACATCTTAACAACAATCAACAAACTCATCCAAAATGAAAAAACTACTTATCGTTCTCTCAGCCAGTGCAGTAATATTCAGCGCCTGCGGTGGCGGGGCGAAATCAGGCAGTGCCGACAGCTCCGCAGCAGCAAAACCTGATTCTTCCGCAGCGACAGCGCAGCGGTCGATTGATACCACAACTGCCGGCGGTAAGTTAATTGCCAAAAGCGATTGCTTAACCTGCCATAAAATAGACACCAAAATTATCGGGCCATCTTACGCCGACGTAGCTGCTAAATACCCTGCCACCGACGCCAATATTGATACCCTTGCAAACAAAGTGATCAAGGGTGGTTCAGGGCACTGGGGCGCGGTAGCAATGGCAGGGCACCCAACGCTTTCAATGGACGATGCAAAAACCATCGTGAAATACATTTTAACGCTTAAGAAGTAAGGCCTCCTAAAAGAAGCAAATGACAGCAGGCATTCGCATCAGGCTATCGGCAATGATGTTCCTCGAATTTTTTATTTGGGGGGCATGGTTTGTTACTATGGGGACGTACCTTGCCAATAACTTGCATGCTTCTGGTGTTCAAAACGCCAATGCTTACGCCTCGCAGGCATGGGGAGCAATTTTAGCACCCTTTATAATTGGCCTGATTGCCGACCGTTATTTTTCAGCACAGAAGATCCTTGGGATATTGCACATAATTGGCGCCTGCGTGCTTTATTATGCATCTGTGGTAAACAATTTTGCGGCTTTCTATCCTAATATCCTGCTTTACCTGATCATCTACATGCCTACAATCGCTTTGGCTAACTCAGTTGCCTTTAAACAGCTAACTAACCCGAACAAAGAGTTTCCATTAATAAGGATATTTGGTACTGCCGGTTGGATCGTTGGCGGTACAATCATCGGTATTCTCGATTGGGAACACAAAGGCCTTCTGGCCTTAACTTTCCAGATGGCTGCCATTGCGTCCCTCGCGCTTGGTATATTTAGCTTTACCTTACCGGACACCCCGCCGGGGAAAAAAGGACAAAAGGTGACTTTTGGAGAAATTATTGGACTCGATGCTATTGGCTTGCTCAAAAAGAGATCGTACCTTGTTTTTTTTCTCGCTTCGGTGGCCATTTGCATACCGCTTGCTTTCTACTACAATTTCACAAACCCTTTTTTGAATGAGATCGGGATGAAAAAAGCGGCAGCTGTTCAGACCCTGGGGCAATATTCTGAGTTGATCTTTATGGCCGCTATGCCATTCTTTTTTGTCCGGCTCGGTGTTAAAAAAATGCTGGCGATCGGTATGTTGGCCTGGGGATTACGCTACCTGTTTTTTGCTTACGGGGACGCGGGTCCCAACTATTGGATGTTGATCGCAGGTATCATCATCCATGGCGTGTGCTACGATTTCTTCTTCGTCACAGGACAGATTTATACAGAAAATCACGCAGGTGAGCGCTTTAAAAGTTCGGCACAAGGTTTTATCACACTCGCCACTTACGGTGTCGGTATGCTGATAGGCTATTATCTTTCGGGCCCGATTGTAGATCATTGGCGCACATCTTCAAGTTCGCACGACTGGAAAAACGTATGGCTGATACCGGGTGCGATCGCGGTGGTAGTAATGGTGCTTTTCTTGTTATTCTTCCGCGACAAAGAACACACCGAAATGAAATCAGGCTTAGATATTGAGGAACCTTCTCCGCAAATAGAAATATAAACGCAACCAATTATGGCAGAAAAACAAAACAGGAGATCGGCGATCAAAAACATAGTTGCCGGTACGGCGGCGGTTACCGCTGCAGGTATGTTTTCATCCTTTAAAAAAGAAGAACGAAAAGAAATGCTGACTGATAAGCTTAAAGGTAATATCAACCATTCCGTTTGCCCCTGGGCGTACAAGATGCCCCTGGCTGATCTTTGTGCCGCAGCTAAAGACATTGGCCTGGTGGGGATCGATCTTTGCGGGCCAAAAGAATGGCCGGTGATTCAGAAATACGGACTGGACTCGCCGATGTGCAATGGCGCTGAGATTAACCTTACCGACGGGTTTAACGACAAAAAATTCCACGCAACGCTTTTTAAAAACTATTCGGACATGATTCCTCTCGTTGCAAAAGCCGGTTATACCAACCTGATCTGTTTCAGCGGCAGCCGCCGGGGGAAGGATGATGAAACCGGGTGGAATAACTGTGTTGAAGGATTAAAGCCATTGATTGCCATTGCCGAAAAGAACAAGGTGGTATTGACCATGGAGCTTTTGAACAGTAAAATAGACCATAAAGATTACCAATGCGATCGGGTGGAATGGGGTGTTGAGCTGGCAAAAAGATTGGGTTCCGAAAACTTTAAATTGCTTTTCGATATTTATCACATGCAGATCATGGAAGGTGATATCATCAGGAACATAACCAACTATCACCAGTACATTAACCATTACCACACGGGCGGAATACCCGGAAGGCATGAAATTGATGACACACAGGAATTGTATTACCCGGCAGTGATGCGGGCTATTGTGGCAACTGGCTTTAAAGGTGTTGTCGCGCAGGAATTTGTGCCTTCACGGCCTGATCCGATAGCTTCGTTAAAACAGGCTATTAGCATTTGCGATGTGTGAGTAAAGTTAAGCGGTTGATTGGGTTGATTAAGTTGATTGGGGTGAAAAACCAGATCATGATTTGCTCAAACAGCCATTGACTTAATCAACTTAATCAACTCAGTCAACTCAATAAACTTAATTATGAAATATCCAATATTACTAACCGCTTTATTAGCCGGAACGGCTTTTATGGCAAACGCACAAAAAGCAAAACCTGAAGATACCGAAATTTGGGAACCCATACCTAAAGTAGTTACACCGGCGGCAACTCCAGGTGGCGCGCCTTCAGATGCCATTGTATTATTTGACGGCTCCAACCTCGACCAATGGGTGCAAAATAGTGATGGTTCGCCCGCAAAATGGGATGTGAAGGATGGCATCCTAACTGTCAACAAAAATTACGGCAATATCGAAACCAAACAAAAATTTACCAACTACCAGTTGCATATTGAATGGCGCGAACCGATTGGCCTGGAAGGCACGGGGCAGGGCAGAGGCAACAGCGGCGTGTTTTTAGCGTCGACAGGAAAGGGCGACGATGGGTACGAACTGCAGGTGCTCGATTCATACAATAATAAGACTTACGTAAACGGCATGGCTGGTAGTCTTTACAAACAGGCTATACCGCTTGCCAACCCCGGAAGGCCTAACGGCGAATGGCAAACTTATGATGTAATATGGACCGCACCGACTTTTAACGACGATGGCACGGTGAAAACAAAAGCCAGGGCAACAGTGCTGTTTAACGGCGTAGTGGTTGAAAATAATTTTGAGCTGTGGGGGCCAACTTTGTATATCGGCAAACCTGTGTATAAGGCGCATGGTGCTGAACCGATTAAATTACAAGCCCATGGCGACAAGAGCAAACCGTTGAGCTTCCGTAACATTTGGGTTAGGGAACTGTAGGTTAACCTAAAGTCGAATTGATTTTTAACCGCAAAGGACACAAAGAAGACGCAGAGGACACAAAGAAAAAGTGCGAACTATTTAAGCTTTGCGGCCTCCGTGCCTTCTTGGCGTTCTCTGCGGTAAAATTTTTAGGCGTTATTACGTTGAGGCCCCTTCTCGATAGACCATAGTGAATCGTTCAATTTAAAAAACTATTTGCTATGGTCTTTTGTCTATGGAAAATAATCATTCAATATGAAGAAGATATTTTTGTGTGTATTTGCAGTAACCTTCGTTGTCGCTAATTTAAAAGCACAGGCTACCAAAGCCCCCGCGTATCCCTTAATTGATCATAACACTTATTTCAGCATCTGGTCGTTTACCGATCAGCTGAATGCTTCAACTACCAAACATTGGACGGGTAAGGACCAATCTCTTTTAGGGTTGATAAAAATTGACGGCAGCGTTTACCGTTTTATGGGTCGAAAGGCGGAAAGCTACCACACTATATTACCTGCTGCTGACGAAACCGCCTGGCAATGCAAATACACCGAAACACAGCCACAGGGCAACTGGAATGACGTGCAATACGACGATGGCAGCTGGAAAACCGGTACCGCGCCATTTACCGATGACAAGCAACAGGCCAAAACCTTATGGACAAGCAAAGACATCTGGATTCGCCGTACGTTCACCTACGCCAACCAGGACATCAACAAACTGGTTTTAAAACTATACCACGACGATAATGTTGAAGTTTATTTAAATGGCGATGAGGTATACAGCTACATTGGCTGGACAAGCGACTATAAATACGTTCCGTTAAAGGATAAATTTAAAAACAGGCTCAAAAATGGGCAGAACGTACTGGCTATCCATTGCGCCAATACGGCCGGGGGCTCCTGGCTGGATGTCGGCCTGGTTGACGAAATAAAAGAGAAAGCAAACGACATTTTGTTGGCCAAACAGAAAAGTGTTGAGATAAATGCTACTCAAACCATCTATGATTTCGACTGTATCGGCATTAACCTGAAGGTGACGTTTACTTCGCCGTTGCTGATGCATAGCCTCGACCTGTTTTCAAGACCGGTATCGTACGTCAGCTACCAGGTGAACTCCACAGACGGACGAAACCATAACGTTTCTGTGTTTTTTAGCGCCTCCAGCGACATTGCCGTAAACACCCCGTCGCAGGAAGTAACAGCTCAGAAATATATCTCATCGGGTTTGTCCGTTTTAAAAGCGGGAACCGTCGCGCAACCCGTTTTACAAAAAAAAGGCGACGACCTGCGTATCGACTGGGGCTATTTGTACGTGGCAGTACCCAATTCAAACAATGTTGCGCAATACATTACGCCCCAGGAAGACGTGATGGCTTCCTTTGAGTCGAAAAAATTCGTTTCAACTATAAAAACCGGTCGCGAATTGGCGCTGAATACCGTCTTGAACTTTGCGGCGGTCGGCCCCACGCCAAAGGAGCAATTCGTTGAACTGGGATATGATGACCTATACTCGGTGCAATATTTCGGACAGAATTTGCAGCCCTGGTGGAAAGCCGGCGGAAAAGTGACCATCGAGCAGGAATTAAAAGCCGCTGCCGGTAATTACGCATCTGTAATGAAGCAATGCGACGATTTTAACAAAAGCATGTATGCCTGGGCGCTAAAGGCGGGCGGTAAACATTATGCAGACCTTTGCGTGCTGGCTTACCGGCAAAGCATTTCGGCGCACCAGCTATTAAAAAGCCCGCAGGGCGATATACTTTTCTTATCCAAAGAAAATTTCAGCAACGGTTCTATTAATACGGTTGATGTAACTTATCCATCAGCGCCATTATATTTGTTCTACAACCCGCACCTGCTCGAAGGTATGCTGAACGGCATCTTTCATTATTGCGAGAGTCCGGCCTGGTCGCACAATTTTGCAGCCCACGACCTCGGCACTTACCCGCTCGCCAACGGGCAAACCTATGGAGAAAATATGCCGGTGGAAGAATCGGGGAATATGATCATCCTGACTGATGCCATTGCGAAAGCTGAAGGCAACGCCGATTTTGCCAAAAGGCACTGGAAAACGCTGACCACCTGGGCGGCTTACCTCAGCAACAATGGTTTTGACCCTGGCAACCAGCTTTGCACCGACGATTTTGCCGGGCACCTGGCGCGAAACGCCAATTTATCCGTAAAGGCGATTGAAGGATTAGGCGCCTACGCAGACCTGGCTAACCGACTTGGCAAAAAGTCAGTAGCTGCGCAATACCATGCGCTTGCCGCAAGCCTGGCCACAAAATGGCAGACGATGGACGATGCCGGCGATCATTACGGCCTTGTTTTTGGCAATAAAGATACCTGGAGCCAAAAATACAATCTGGTTTGGGACAAAGTATTGGGTCTTAATCTCTTCCCGCCGGCGGTGGCAAAAAAGGAGATTAACTATTATCTTACGCGTCAAAACACATTTGGCCTGCCGCTTGACAGCCGCAAAACCTACACTAAATCCGACTGGATATTGTGGACCGCCGCGCTGGCCGATAACCAAAAAGATTTCCAGGCGCTGATCGATCCGGTTTATAAATACGCCACAGAAACCCCTACGCGGGTACCCCTAAGTGACTGGCACGAAACAACTAATGGAAAAATGGTTGGCTTCCAGGCGCGAAGTGTTGTGGGCGGATATTTTATGAAAATGCTGGAAACCAGGTGGGCGAAGTAGTCACGTAAATTTTACTTTCCAATCGCTACTTTGTTACGGAATAAATTTAGCTAATGGGCCGGGAAAGGGTTATTTTCACGCTAAATTTTCAATGTCTGTTAAAATGAACAACTTTAAACTACCCATTCGTTTTTCTATCCTGTTTTTTGTGGTTTTGACCTTTTTTGTTGCTAAAGCACACGCAGCGGGAAAATACTACTACGAGATAAAAATTTATCACCTTAAATCCCAGGCGCAGGAAGATGCTCTGGACAATTACCTTGAAAAGGCTTATTTACCGGCGCTGCATCGACTGGGTATAAAAGATGTAGGCGTATTTAAACCCGTTGCCGCCGATACGCTCGGGAAGCGGGTGTACGTGTTTATTCCCTTTAAAACATGGAAACAGTTGGAAAACCTCGACGGGCAGCTGGTGGGCGACCACGACTATCTTACAGCCGGGGAAGACTACATCAATGCCGTATATAATAATCCGCCGTACACACGGATAGAAACCATAATAACCCGCGCGTTCCCGAAAATGACAGCGCCGGCTGTACCTGAACTTACGGCAAGCAAGGCCGACCGCGTTTATGAGCTGCGGAGCTATGAAAGCCCAACCGAAAAATACAACCTCAATAAAGTAAGCATGTTTAACGATGGGGATGAGGTAGCGCTTTTTAAAAGGCTTGGTTTTAATGCCGTATTTTATTCTGAAGTTTTGGTCGGCAGTCACATGCCCAACCTGATGTACATGGTTACCTTTAACAGCATGGCCGATCACGACCGACTGTGGAAGGCTTTTGGTAATGACCCTTACTGGAAGACGCTTTCGGCAAAGCCCGAGTACCAGAATAATGTAAACCATATCGACGCGATATTTCTGCACCCAACTCCATACTCTGATTTTTAAATGCCGCTTGAGAGACGCGATTTTGATGCAATAGTAGTCGGATCCGGCCCGAACGGATTAGCGGCGGCGATACTGATGCAGCAAAATGGCCTTTCTGTTTTACTGATCGAAGGGAAAGAAACGATTGGCGGCGGCTTACGCTCGGCAGAACTTACCTTGCCGGGATTTACCCATGATATTTGTTCGGCGGTACATCCGTTGGCTGTTTCTTCACCTTTTTTTTCAAGCCTGCCGCTGGATAAATTCGGCCTGGAGTTTATTTACCCGCCGATTGCTGCGGCGCATCCTTTTGATAATGGGACGGCAGCGATCATCAAACCTTCTATAGAGGAGACCGCTTATTTGCTGGGCGCCGACGAAAAGGCTTACCTCGATCTTGTTCAGCCAATCGTTTATGATTGGTCAAAAATTGCGCCTGATGTGCTTGCACCACTGCATTTTCCAAAATATCCATCGGCAATGGCACGGTTTGGTTTAAAAGCGTTGACCTCTGCATCGCATTTGTCAAGGCACTTTAAAACGGAAAAGGCTAAAGCGCTATTCGCCGGTATGGCAGCCCATTCGATACAGCCATTAACCAACATCGCCACCTCTGCCGAAGCGCTGGTTTTAATGGCGGCAGCACATCTAAAAGGCTGGCCAATTCCTAAGGGGGGATCGAACCAGATCGCAAATGCATTAGCAGATTATTTTAAGTCGATAGGGGGTAAGCTCGAAACTAATTTCTATATCACATCATTGGAGCAGCTGCCCTCGGCAAAAGCCATTTTATTTGATATCACCCCAAAACAACTTCTGCAAATTGCCGGGCACAAATTCTCGTCATTCTATAGATGGCAGTTGGAAAGATACCGTTATGGCATGGGCGTTTTTAAGATAGACTGGGCGCTCGCCGAACCCGTACCGTTCACCGCGCCCGAATGCCGGGAAGCAGGCACCGTACACATCGGCAATACGTTTAAAGAAATAGCAGATACAGAGCAACAAAGCTGGGACGGAAAAATCGTAGAAAAACCTTTTGTACTGCTTACACAACCATCTGTATTCGATCCAACCCGTGCGCCGGAAGGCAAACATACCGCCTGGGCCTATTGCCATGTTCCCAATGGATCGACGGTGGGTATGACCAATGCTATTGAAAAACAAGTTGAACGGTTCGCCCCCGGTTTCAGGGGAAGGATATTGGCGAGGCACACATATAACGCGATGCAGATGGGGGAGTACAACCCCAACTACATCGGCGGCGACATAAACGGCGGTGTGATCGATATCGGACAATTGTTTACCCGGCCAGCCTTGCGCTGGTCGCCATATCGAACTTCGGCAAAAGGGCTGTACATCTGTTCATCTTCCACCCCGCCAGGCGGAGGGGTGCATGGAATGTGTGGGTACCATGCCGCAAAACGTGCGTTGAAAGACATTTTTCAAATCGTCTGAACCGTTGATTGAGTTGATTTTTTGTGATTTCGCTGATGGTTTAGCCTTGCATTTTTTTATCTTAAAATCCTTTAATCATATAAATCTTAGTTCCGACATCGAACTTTTTGTCCGATATCGGACAAATTCGCAATTCCTCAAAAAATTAAATAGAACATAATCAGCAATTTATGTTTGGTACACCTATTGCATATAACTATGCAATACAAGGTACTATGGACAAAGAAATAACACAAGAGGTTTCAGCGCAGAACAGGAAGAAGACGGTTTTAGTCGTTATCGCAACTGTGGCGGTTTTGGTGATCGCCGTTTGGCTGTTGCGAACAACCCTCAAATCAACAATTAAAAGATCAGAAATAACCACCGCTGCGGTAAAAACCGGCAGTATCGAAAATACTATCAACGCCACGGGCGAAGTATTGCCCGAGTTTGAAGAAATACTGACCAGCCCCATCAGCGCATCTATCAAAAGCGTGAGCCTGGACGAAGGCAGCAAGGTACAGGCAGGACAATCTATCCTGACGCTGGATAAAACCTCGGCCCAAAATGATTTCGACAAACAAAAATTTCAGCTGGAATCAAAAAAGGATGAGATTCAAAAACTAAAGCTTGATCTGGACAAGAGCTTTTTCGATATAAAATCCAACAATGATATCAAGCAATTACATATCGGCGACCTGGCCGACGCGGTTGAAAATGCCAAACGTCTTTTCGCTGCCGGAGGCGGTACCCGCGAAAGCATCGAGCAAGCGCAATTGAACCTGAAAGTGGCACAGTTGGAAAAGAAGCAGATCGAAAACGAGATCAAAACCAACCAGCAAACCATGCAGATCGAGATCAAAGAAGCGGAATTGGCCGCTGACGTTATGCAAAGCGAGTTGAATGTCCTGCAGCACAAACTCGACCTGGCGAATATTGTGGCAACCCGGGCCGGCGTGGTGACCTATGTAAATAAAAACATCGGCGCCAATATCAAAGAAGGCGAGTCGCTGGCGCGAATAGCTGATTTGAGCAGCTTTAAGGTACAGGGCAGCATCTCCGACAATTCATTGGATCAGCTGCGCGCAGGCATCCCGGTCATAATACTGATCAACGATCTGCAATTGCGCGGGCATGTGGCGAACGTATCCCCATCCATACAAAACAGCATTATCAGTTTCGATATACAATTAGATGACCACAGTAATAAAGCCCTTCGTCCGAATATGAAAGTAGATGTTTACCTGGTCACCGCCGCACATCCCCATGTGATGATGGTAAATAACGGCGCAGCCTTTAAGGGCGCAAATACACAGGACATTTTTGTGGTGAACGGTAATAAGGCCATCAAGCGAACGGTCCACATCGGTTTATCCAATTTTGATAATGTTGAAATAAAAGATGGTGTAAAGCCCGGCGATGTGGTTGTCACGTCAGATATGAGTGCTTTTAAGAATTCGAGTGAGGTGACGATTGAAGAATAGTTGATTAAGTTGATTGAGTTGGATTAGGTTGATTAAGTTAAATAGGCCAGGAATCCTTAAATCCTCAAAATCTTAAAAATCGTGTTAAAAATCGTGTTCAGACAAATGAAAATCAGATATACCATATTATTTTTACTGATAAGCCTCAAAGCATTTTGCGCCGCCGGCGATACTACGCGGCTTACTTTGCAGGATGTGGTGGCGCTGGCCAAGGGCAACTCCATCGCCGCAAAACAGGCGGCCACCACGCGGGAAACCAATTACTGGGTGTGGCGCACTTTTAAATCCAACTATGAGCCGCAATTATCATTAAGCGGCAATTTGCCAGGCTACAGTAAAACCAGCACACCGGTAGTACAGCCAAACGGAACGATACTGTTTCAATCCATCCATTACGACAATTCCGCCGTGACGTTAAATTTCAGCCAAACCATCACCGCAACAGGCGCTACGATTTACGGCGAGACACAAATGCAAAGGTTTGACGATTTCGACCACAATAGCATTTTATATAACGGAGTTCCTTATGCCATTGGGTTTAGCCAGCCTATTGGCCAGTACAACAGCCTTAAGTGGGATAAAAAGATACAGCCACTGCTTTACGACGAAAGTAAACAGGCCTACATAGAAGCGCAGGAACAGATATCCATCACAGCAACCGGCTACTTCTTCGATCTGTTGCTGGCCCAGGTAAACCTGCAAACAGCAACCAATAATTTAGAGAATACGCAAAAGCTGCTAAAAGTATCAAACCTGAAGTTCGAGCTTGGTAAAGTATCCAAAAACGATATTTTGCAGCTTCGACTGGAAGAACTTAACGCTAAAAAGGCAGTTGGCACGGCGAAACGGGATGTGGAGATTGCCACGCTCAATTTGGGGGCTTATATTGGTCACGAAGGCGATGATAAGCTGGTGCTGCTTGTGCCGCAAACCATCAGCCAGATGAATGTTACCGCCGATAAGGTTTTGGCCCAGGCCTTTGAAAACCGCTCGGACGCGATCGGTTTTGTGCGCCGCATTGCCGAGGCGCAACGTGATGTGGCGATAGCCCATGGCCAAACCGGGTTCACTGCAGCCCTAACGGCAAACCTCGGTACTTCAAATTCTGCAACCAGTATTCCCGGCGTTTACAGGTCACCCCAAAACCAGCAGTTATTGCAATTGCAATTTTCTATACCTGTATTGGATTGGGGCCGGTCAAAAGCCAAAATAAAAACTGCCGAAGCTAATCAGCAGCTCACCATTGATTCAGTTGAGCGCGATAAACAAACGTTTAAACAGCAGATCGTAACGCAGGTATCGCTTTTCAATATGATGCGCGAGCAACTGGCCTATACTTCACAGGCCGATAGCATTGCCTCGGAAAAATACAAAATTGCCCGCGACCGCTACGTTTTAGGCGACCTCAGCATCACCGACCTCAGCATAGCTTTCACTGAAAATGATCAGGCCAAACGCGATTACGTCCAGTCGCTCCGCGATTTCTGGAGCGCTTATTACGAACTGCGCTACCTGTCATTGTTCGACTTTGAGAAAAATGAAAAAATCACTTATAAATGAGGTAAAAGGCGAAAGGTAAAAGGAAGAAAATCACTAACTCACTAATTCACTAATTCACTAATTGATTCCCATGATACATTTAAAAAACATCGAAAAAGTTTACAGGACCAGTACGGTTGAAACGCTTGCACTTAACAGCATTAACCTGGAGGTAGCCAAAGGTGAATTCCTGTCGGTAATGGGCCCCTCCGGCTGTGGCAAAAGTACGCTGCTGAATATAATCGGTTTGCTGGATGCACCATCGAAGGGCCATGTAGAGATCGATAAACAAAAAACCGATCATTTTAAAGACAAGCAACTTGCGCATTTCCGTAACCAAAAACTGGGCTTTATTTTTCAGAGCTATCACCTCATTAATGATCTGCAGGTTTTGGATAATGTGGAGCTGCCATTGCTTTACCGTTCAACAACTGCAAAAGAACGCAGGAAGCTGGCATCGGAGGCGCTTGAAAAAGTTGGCCTGGCCAACCGGATGAAGCATTTTCCTAACCAGCTTTCCGGCGGACAAAAGCAACGCGTGGCGATTGCAAGGGCTATCGTAGGCCGGCCCGAGATCATCCTGGCTGATGAGCCAACCGGTAACCTGGACAGCGCGATGGGTAGCGAGATCATGGACATTCTGACGCACTTGAACCAAAACGACGGCACTACCATCGTAATGGTTACGCACGATGAAAACATGGCCCATAAAACGCATCGTTTGGTACGCCTGTTCGACGGTTCGCAGGTACAATAATTATCAACCAAAAAGATTACGATCATGCTAAAAAATTATTTTAAAATAGCCATAGCGGTTTTAAGGCGCCGGAAGTTTTTCACCTTCATCAGCCTGTTCGGTATCAGCTTTACGCTGACCATATTGCTGGTGTTAACCGCTTTTATTGAAAAGGTAGTAGGCGACAACTACCCTGACCGCAAGCGCGACCGCTCCTTATACATCGTGCGGCTGGAACAGGAAGGAAAAGGTAACATGAGTTCGGGTGCCCCGTCTTATTATTTCCTGGAGCATTTTACAAAAAACCTGAAGACACCCATCAATATTGCGATCTGTTCGGGGGCTCCCGGTACCAACACCTATGTCAACAATAAAAAAATTGCGCTTCACTATAAATACACCAACGCGGCATACTGGGATATATTGGAGTACGATTTCCTGGAAGGGAAGCCCTTCACCAAGCGGCAGGTAAACAATGCCGAGAAAGTTGCAGTGATTTCGCAGGATATGAAAAACGAATATTTCGGTGATGTTCCATCGGTAGTCGGCAAATATATCGAAGCGGACAACGTGAAATACCGTGTTATTGGTGTAGTAAAAAATGTGCCGATAACCAGCTATCTAACCTACAGTGACATCTATCTGCCCTATACCGTTTCCAAAAGCGATTACCGGGACAAGGGCTATATGGGCAACTATACCGCCATCCTGCTGGCAAAATCAAGCGCCGACCTTAAAAAAATGCACGATGAATATGAACAAACGGTGCATAAAATACCGATGGAAAGCAAGAATTTTAATAAGATATACAGTCATGCTGATCCTTACATTTCTGCTTATGTAGACACCGGCAACGAAAATCAGTCGGGTGTAACCCTGGTGCTCACTATTATCAGCGTATTTGTGTTCCTGTTTATGTTGCTGCCAACGCTCAACCTGGTCAACATCAACATCACCAGGATTATGGAACGCTCATCGGAGATCGGCGTTCGCAAGGCGTTTGGCGCCTCGTCGCGCACCTTGGTTTACCAGTTTATCGTCGAAAATATTATTCTAACGTTATTAGGTGGCGCCATCGGGCTTGTTCTTTCGGTCGTGGTCATGTATTTTATCAATAGCGCCCATCTGATCGCCAACCTCGAGCTTTCCATAAACTTTATGGTGCTATTTATCGGGCTGCTTATTTGTTTGGTATTCGGCCTGTTTTCGGGCGTTTACCCGGCCTGGCGCATGTCGAAACTAAACGTGGTAACCGCGCTTAAGGCGCAATAAAATTATCAAACCATTAAATTAAAATATTATGTTCAAGCATTTATTTAAGCTGATCTGGAATAAAAAGAAACAAAACTTTTTATTGATGTCGGAGATATTGGTTTCCTTCCTGGTCATATTTGCCGTGTTTACGCTGGTGGTGTACTATTTTCACAACTACAAAAAGCCGATGGGAATTGATTACCAGGACGTATGGGTGGTTACCTACGGCAATTCCTATCAAACAAAGAACACCGATTCGCTAGACCTGTACTACGAAACCCTTGTGAAAACCATCCGATCGATGCCGCAGGTAAAGGGATTGACATTTACCGCCGGTAACCTTCCTTTTACCCAAAACCGAAATACCGGTGGCATCACTTTTAAAAACCAAAGGGTGGATGATAACAACTGGTACACGGTTGATGATAACTACCAGAAAGTGCTGAATATGCAACTGCTGGAGGGCCGATGGTTTGACAAAGGCGATGATATTGCGAAAGACAAGCCAGTTGTGATCAATACCGACCTGAAGGAAAAGTTGTTTGGTAACGCCGAACCGCTAGGGAAAATCATCAGCGACCGTGACAATAAAATTAAGATGAAGATTGTTGGTGTGGTGCAAAGCATAAAAATTAAAGGCGATTACTCCAGTACCGATCCCGGTCTTTACCAGCGGACGGATACTGGCTCGTATCGCTGGCTGGATAGAATGCTAATAAAGGTCACTCCCGAAGCAGATGCTGCATTTGAAGGGAAGTTATATAAAACGATTGCCAATTACATGAAGAATTCGGACATTGAAATTGAGCACATGACCGATATGCGCACCAGTATCAACTATTTCAGCCTGGTGCCGATGATCGCACTGCTCATTGTGGCCTGTTTCCTGATCATCAATGTTGCTCTCGGTTTGTTTGGCGTACTTTGGTATAATATCAATAAAAGGAGGGGAGAGATCGGTTTACGCAGAGCCGTTGGCGCTACGGGCAATTCCGTTTCAGGCCAGCTGGTAAACGAGGCCATGATCCTGGCAACGCTGTCACTTATTATAGGCGCCTTTTTCGCCGTGCAGTTCCCTTTGTTGAATTTGTTTGACCTGCCCGCAAGTGTTTACATAATTGCCCTATTTTTATCAATTATATTTATTTACTTGCTGGTGCTGGTTTGCTCGCTGTATCCGGGAAAACAAGCGGCGGCGATTTATCCGGCGGTGGCTTTGCACGAGGAGTAGAAACCTCACCTATACGGCGCAGCCTTCACCCATCCTCTCCTAAAGGAGAGGACTTAAAAACTGAGGCGGCATAATTTGATTTTGCAAAATGATTCTGATCATAGATGATGATATAGCCGTACGGGCTTCATTGCTCCTGTTGTTAAACGACGGGGGCTTTGATGCTTTGGGTTGTGCCGGGCCGGTGGAAGCGATGAAACTCATCAAAAAACAAGAACCGGAACTGATCATCCTCGACCTTAATTTTTCCAACGATACATCGGGGAAAGAAGGAATGGAATTGTTAAATAAGATCAAACAAGGCAATCCGGCTCTTCCAATTATATTAATTACCGGTTGGGCGAGCATTGAACTGGCGGTGCAGGGAATGAAGGCCGGCGCCAATGATTTTATCAATAAACCCTGGAGCAATGAACATTTGCTACAGTCGGTAAAGACTTTGCTAGAGCTTCGCGGAAAAAAGACGCAGGCTCAAACCCGAAAACAGCTGGATAAAACCTACAATTTTCAGCAGATCATCGGCGAA
>DASRTD010000320.1:0-8934 GCA_035656115.1 Mucilaginibacter sp. | reverse complement strand
AAATCCTTCTCCAAAGGAGAAGGACTTCAATTTATAGAGGAAATAGTCTTTTTTAAGCCCCTCTCCATTGGAGAGGGGTTTGGGGTGAGGCGAACACAATGCCAGGTCAAAAACTAATTCCTTAAGTAAACGACATTGAATAATGAATGTTGAATATCGAAGATCGAAATAAAACTTCATCGTTCATTATTCGACATTCGGTGTTCGATATTAAAAATGGATTTTTTAAATAAACGAATTTAATAAAGTATGAGCGTAATTTGGAAAGGTGTTTTCCCGGCGGTAACGACTAAGTTTACTGACGACGATAAATTGGATTTTGAGGCCTTTGATAAAAATATCGGGGCGCAACTGGAGGCCGGCGTAAAGGGCATTATTATTGGAGGTTCGCTGGGCGAAGCCAGCGTGCTGACGGAGCAGGAGAAGATAGACCTGCTGCAACATACCGTAAAAACGGTCGACCGGCGGGCCTACGTGGTACTTAATATAGCGGAGCAAACTACCCGCGCCGCACTGCAATGTGCCGAAAATGCAGTAAAATACGGTGCCGACGGCCTGATGATGTTGCCGCCGATGCGCTATAAAGCTGATGACCACGAAACGGTGCATTATTTTGCGACCGTCGCCCAAAATACCTCGCTGCCAATCATGATCTACAACAACCCGTATGATTATAAGATCGAGGTAACGCTGGACATGTTTGAGGAACTGGCGAAATATGAAAATATCCGTGCGGTAAAGGAATCGACGAGGGATGTAAGCAATGTTACCCGGATGATCAACCGCTTTGACGACCGGTACAAAATACTTTGCGGCGTGGATACATTAGCTTTGGAGAGCCTGTTTATGGGCGCCGACGGCTGGGTGGCCGGTTTGGTGGACGCTTTTCCGCGGGAAACCGTGGCTATTTTTAACCTGGCCAAACAAGGCCGGCACCAGGAGGCGCTGGTCATTTACCGCTGGTTTTTGCCTGTACTGGAGCTGGATATTCATCCCAAGCTTGTGCAATACATAAAGCTTGCCGAAGCACAAACCGGGCTGGGTACCGAAACGGTGCGCGCGCCGCGGTTGAAAATAGAGGGCAAGGAGCGGGAAAAGATTTTAGGCATCATCCAAAAAGCGATTGCTACTCGTCCTGAATTGCCGGCAGGGAGCTGGGGCGTGGAAGCGGAAGTGGATGTAACGGGGGTAAGTTAACCCCATTTGTCATTGCGAGGAGCGCAAAGGCGGCGCGATGGGTGCAACGAAGCAACCCCGTCGCCCATGCATTACCGCCAATGCAGGGCGACGAGGTTGCTTCGCTGCGCTCGCAATGACATACTTTATAATATGTCATTATGGAAACAAAAAACTTGATAGGCTACCAATACCTGCCTAATTCAGGCAAAAAATTTAATGCCTTTAACCCGGCAACCGGCACGGATATCCCCGGAGATTTTTACCCGGCGACCTTGCAGGAAGTTGAAGACGCCATGAACCTGGCTGATAAAGCATTTACTGAATACCGCAACATCGATCGCTACAAAAAGGCCGCCTTTTTGCGTGCGATTGCTGATGAGATCAATGCCCTGGGCGATGAACTCATCGAACGGGCATCAGCGGAAACCGGCCTGGCCGCACCAAGGCTACAGGGCGAACGGGCCCGTACTACCAATCAAATGCTCATGTTCGCTGGGCTGGTTGAAGAAGGCTCGTGGGTAGAAGCGATCATCGATACCGTCATCCCCGACCGCAAGCCGTTGCCGCGTGTCGACATCCGCAAAATGATGGTGCCCATCGGCCCGGCGGTAGTTTTTGGGGCAAGCAATTTCCCGCTGGCTTACTCCGTTGCCGGTGGCGATACCGCTGCTGCGCTGGCCTCGGGTTGCCCGGTGGTTGTTAAAGCGCATCCCGCGCATCCGGGTACAAGCGCTTTGGTCGCTGGTGCATTAAAAAAAGCTGCCGAAAAAACAGGCATGCCCGAAGGCGTTTTCTCCATGCTGTACGACAGCGGCTTTGCCGTGGGCGAGGCGCTGGTAAAACATCCCAAAACAAAAATCGTCACCTTTACCGGCTCGCTTCGCGGCGGTACAGCATTGCTGAAAATGGCACAGGATCGCCCCGAACCCATACCCGTTTTCGCCGAAATGGGCAGCATCAACCCAGTAGTTTTATTGCCAAAAGCACTGGAAGTGCGGCCCGAAGAGCTGGCAAAAACTTACAGCGATTCCATTACCCTGGGCGTCGGCCAGTTTTGCACCAATCCGGGTTTATTATTGGCGATAAAATCCGAAGGTCTGGAAAGGTTTAAAAAAGCGCTGGCCAATGGGGTAAACAATGTCAGCTCTGGCACTATGCTCACACCGGGTATTTGTGCCAATTATAGCAAACTATCCAAAGAGCGCCTTTCCAACACCGAAGTCGAAGTGTTGGCTCGCTCGGAGAAATTAGACAAAGAAAAATCCAACCAGGCGCTTCCTGCGGTGGTGGAGATCGCGGCAGCAGATTTTTTGGCTGATGCTAAATACAAAGAAGAAGTTTTCGGTCCCTATTCCATGCTGGTAGTATCAAATAACGTGGCGCAACTGGAGCAGGTGATCGGCTCGCTGCAAGGCCAGCTAACCGCGACAGTAATGGCCGAGAAGGAAGAATTAGCCGGCTATAAACAAATAACCGATATGCTGGCCAATTTAGCCGGCCGTGTTATTCTTAACGGCCCCCCAACCGGCGTAGAAGTAGGCAATGCCATTATGCACGGCGGCCCGTTCCCGGCAACAACCGACGGGCGGTTTACTTCCGTGGGCACCTCTTCTATCAAACGCTTTGTCCGCCCCGTTTGCTGGCAAAATTGGGATGAGGGTTTGCTGCCGGATGAATTAAGAACCAGCAACCCGCTGAAAATCTGGAGGTTGTTTAACAATGAATGGAGGAATGACTAAAACCTTTTTCTGCATAGACGCTCACACCTGCGGTAACCCGGTGCGGCTTGTGGCCGGCGGCGGGCCAAACCTGCAGGGCGCCAACATGAGCGAAAAACGCCAGCACTTTTTGCGCGAGTACGATTGGATACGCAAAGGGCTGATGTTTGAACCGCGCGGGCATGATATGATGTCGGGCAGCGTCCTTTACCCGCCGCACGACGCGGAAAATGACGTAGCCGTTTTGTTTATCGAAACCAGCGGCTGCCTGCCCATGTGCGGGCATGGCACCATCGGCACCATCACCATGGCCATCGAGGAAGGTTTGATCGACCCAAAAACGCCCGGCATAGTGCGGATGGAAGCGCCGGCGGGCCTGGTAAAAATATCCTACAAACAGGAAGGCAAAAAAGTAAAATCAGTAAAGCTGACGAATGTGCCTGCCTACCTGGCTGCCGAAAACCTGACCGCTGAATGCCCCGATCTGGGAACGCTAACCTTCGACGTCAGCTATGGCGGTAATTTTTACGCCATCGTCGATCCACAGGAAAATTTTGGCGGATTGGAAAATTATTCCGCCGATCAGTTGCTCGCCTGGAGCAGGGTGTTAAGGCAAAGGATAAACGAAAAATACACCTTCGTTCACCCCGAAAACCCTACCATCAATGGCTGCTCGCATATTTTATGGGCGGGTAAAACGCTATCGCCCGAAGCAACTGCGCGCAACGCCGTTTTTTATGGCGACAAAGCGATCGACCGTTCGCCCTGCGGTACCGGCACCTCGGCGCGCATGGCGCAATGGCATGCAAAAGGGAAACTAAAAAAAGGTGATCAATTTATTCATGAAAGCATCATTGGCAGTAAATTTACCGGCACGGTGGAGGACGTGGTAACCGTTGGGGGCAAACCGGCCATTATCCCATCCATCGAAGGCTGGGCAAGGATATACGGCTACAACACCATCAAAATTGATGATGAGGATGATCCGTATGCGTTTGGGTTCCAGGTGATATAAAAACCAATAACTATAAAAATATGTCATTGCGAGCGAGGTACGAGCGAAGCAAACTCGTCGCCACCCTCCTGATGCCTGAATGAAGCGTATTTTTCGAATGAAAAACCACTTATACTACGTTTACATCCTCACCAATAAATCAAATACTGCGTTTTACATTGGCGTAACGAGTGACTTAGAAGGCCGTGTCTGGCAGCATAAAGAAAAGGTTTACAAAGGGTTTACTTCAAAGTATCAAATTGATAAACTGGTATACTTTGAAGAATTTCAGTGGATTCAAGATGCGATAGCACGGGAAAAACAGTTGAAAGGAGGATCGCGGCAAAAGAAAATAGATTTAATTGTTGCGACGAATCCGGCGTGGAGTGACTTGAGCCTGGATTGGGCTGAATAAAATTGGTTACATGTCGTGCGGCGAGGGCATGGCGACGAGGTTGCTTCGCTATGCTCGCAATGACATGTTTGTAATGTTAGTTAAAAAATTGTCATTGCGAGGAGCAGTGTGGCAGGCGCGCCGGGAGCGACGAAGCAAACTCGTCGCCCGTTGCATTACCGCCAATACATGGCGACGAGGTTGCTTCGCTACGCTCGCAATGACATGGTTTATATATTATTTTATGAGCAAAGCAATCATCATCGGCGGGGGCGTTATCGGCCTGTTTTCCGCTTATTACCTGCGCCAATCAGGCTGGGAGGTTGAAGTATTGGACAAAGGCGACCTTACCGATAACTGTTCCTATGGTAATGCAGGCTATATTTCGCCCAGCCACTTTGTGCCGCTGGCAGCGCCGGGCATGGTGGGGCAGGGCATCAAATGGATGTTCAATAACAAAAGCCCTTTCTATATAAAACCCTCCCTTAACCCCGAGCTGATTAGCTGGGGACTGAAATTTGCCCGAAGCTGCACGCAAAAACATGTCGATCGCTCAGCCGGCGGCCTGCGCGATATTGCTGTTTTGAGCAACCGGTTGTACCACGAATTTGAAAAAGAATCGGGTATCGACTTTTGCCTGGAGGATAAGGGCGTACTTGTCATGTTTAAAACCGAAGGCCTCGCCGAACACGAACGCCACCTGGTTGAAAAAGCCACCAACCTGGGCCTCGATGCCCAATACCTCAGTGCAGAAGAAACCCGCGCACTACAGCCGGATGTCGACTTGGATATCCTGGGTTCCGTGCTTTACCGCTGCGATTCGCATATCTACCCGAATATGTTGATGAAAGGTTTGATCAAGCACCTGGAAGATATCGGCGTAAAATTGCACCGCGATGCAGAGGTTACAAGCATCCACCGCGAAGGCGATAAAATAATCAGCATAACTGCCGGTGGCAGCGAATATACCGGCGATGCTTACCTGATTGCGGGCGGCTCGTGGTCGCCCGTCATTGCCAGGCTGGCGGGCATAAACATCCCACTGATGCCAGGCAAAGGTTATTCCTTTATGGTGCACCAACCCGTTAAAAAAATGACTATCCCGGCCATCCTCGCCGAAGCAAGGGTAGCCATCACCCCTATGAACGGCAGCCTCCGCTTTGGCGGCACGATGGAAGTACGGAAGATCAACAGCGAGGTAAGTATGAACCGCGTGGAAGGTATTGTTGAAGCTATCCCTAAATATTTTCCCGATTTTAAGCTTCCCCTGCCCGACCCAAAAGATGTATGGTTTGGCTTCAGGCCTGTCTCACCTGATGGTTTGCCTTATATCGGTCTCTCCAACAAATATAAAAACCTGGGGATTGCTACAGGCCACGCCATGATCGGCATAACCCAGGCAACGGCAACGGGCAAATTAATGGCCGAAGCGTTTAACGGTGATAAACCCAGTATGGATACGCGAATTTTCGCAGTCGAAAGATTCGATTGATATGTGTCCGCAGGCTGTTTAATGATTTGCCGGCTGCGGGTAGCCTCCGGGAGACATTCCTTTCATGTTCGGATACAACGAGCTATACACCCTCATGGCCTCAATCTGGCAAAACTG
The DNA here is from genome assembly GCA_035656115.1 of Mucilaginibacter sp. Lineage (GTDB taxonomy): Bacteria > Bacteroidota > Bacteroidia > Sphingobacteriales > Sphingobacteriaceae > Mucilaginibacter. The sequence continues at coordinate 3,040 of DASRTD010000320.1, read as the reverse complement.
AGCGAAATTCATGACCACCTGGTAGTTCGAAGCCGCTTTTTTCCTGAAACTTTCAATCTGCGGCTTTATTGCATTTTCGCGGTCCTTAAATTTTTTACCTATCGCCTGCTGCTGCGCCTGGGTTGGCTTAGTACCGTTGGCGGTATACTGCTTCCATTCGGTAAAATACTCGTTCACAGCGTCATCGTACAATTTGCATATGGCTAATTCGTCCGGATCAGTAATTTTTAATGAATCGATCAGGTGCTGGTAATTTGGCGGCTGCGCTTTGCATTGTATTGAAAAGGCTATGCCGGTGAGCATGCAAACGATAAGTTTAAGTGTTGTTTTCATTTTTTTTAACAGATATTAAATGATCGATAAAATATTTTGACTCATTCCTGTCAAATCAGGGGCTTGACCGGCGGGGGTTTTGTTGCCGAAGGCACTGAAATACAACCTGAACGGAACATTACCTAATTTTTGCAAATAAAAATACGATTGAAAGTGACAATTCCAAATAGGACATATTGCGTAGTTTCTCGCCGTTGTTCAGGGGGATCACATAGATTCGTTAGCAAGGTTTGTGGTGCTGGGGTCCACGAGTTTGGCTTACTGCCTTATTACGCTGGGTAATCGCGTGGTGAGTGCATTACGGAATTGATGGGACAAGCGTTTAAATGGAGATAAACCGAGTGTGGATATGGGGGGTTTTGCGGTGGGTAGGGTTGATTGAGTGCTGATATCGCCCTCATAACCGGTTAAAATGAAGAAATAAATTATTTTAAATTAACTATTTTTGCCTAATGTTCTACAGAAGAAAAATAATACTTGCTTTATTGGAAATTTTTGACGGAAAACTAGAAAAAATCCGATTGCAAAAGCTACTCTTCTTGTTTAGCCAGAGACAGCCAAAGTCAGAATATGATTTTATCCCATATAAGTACGGATGCTATTCATACTCTGCTGCCGCTGATTTAACAACAATGGTGCAAAAAGGCCTTCTAACCGATGAAAAGGACATCATCACAAAAATAGATAGAGCGAATTATTTAAAATATTTGAAAGAACCAGACAGAAACCATTTATTGGAAGTTAAGCAACTATACGGGGTGATGGATGGGAACGCTCTTATGAAGCATACCTATACGAATTATCCGTTTTTCGCAATTAACAGTCTAAAGGCTAAAGATTTATTATCTGATCGCGAGCTTAAAAAAGTGGCTGAAGCGAGGCCTGCAAATGACAAGACAATACTCTTCACGATAGGTTATGAAGGCATATCCTTAGAAGAATATATAAACCGACTTATTAGAAACAGCGTTCAGGTTTTAGTTGATGTCCGGAAAAACCCACTAAGTATGAAATACGGATTCTCAAAAAGTTTGCTGAAGCGATTTTGTGAAAATGTGGGAGTCCAATATGTACACTTTCCTGAAGTCGGAATAGAATCAGATCAGCGCCAAAAGCTCAATTGTCAGAAAGATTATGACGACCTGTTCAAACGCTATAAAACCGATAATTTAAATAAAACGGTTCCCGTACAATCGGCTATCTTTAATATACTTAAATCAAATAAAAGAATAGCACTAACATGTTTCGAATCGAATATATGCCAATGTCACAGGAAACCTTTAGCCGAAGCTATTGCTGCCTTGCCCGGTTTTAGTTTCCAAATTAAACATATCTAAATGGCGCTGACCAAAATCCTTATTACTGTTAAAACTTATCCTACTTTATCTGCGAAATATGATGAATTAGTTTGCACTGCTGGCTTTAAAGAGGACGGCACATGGATCAGAATATATCCAGTCCCGTTTCGCAAAAAGTCCTATAGCGAACAGTACAAAAAATACGACTGGATTGAATTGGATTTAGTAAAAAACACTTCGGATTTCCGCCCAGAGAGTTATCGACCGCATTCTCATGAGTCGGAAATTAAGATCATAGGCCACATAGACACTGAAAACAATTGGGCTGCGCGCAAATCCATTGCGTTAGGAAAAGTATATTACAATCTTTCCGAACTTATCGCAGAAGCCAAAAATAAAAATATCCGTACATCATTAGCTGTTTTTAAACCAACTTCCGTTAAAGATTTTAAAATTGAGGAGGTAGACCGTGATTGGGACAAGGACAAACTGGCCAAATTACAACAAATGAATTTATTTCAAACAGCCTCAGACGACAAGTTTGAGGTTGTGAGAAAATTACCTTACAAATTTTCATATGTGTTTTCCGACAATCAAGGTACCGAAAGTAAGATGATGATCGAGGATTGGGAAATTGGCCAATTGTATTGGAATTGCCTTGCCAAACACGAGGGAAATGAAGCAAAAGCTCGTGCTGACGTACAAAAGAAATATTTCGAAGATTTTGCAAAAACCAAAGATTTACACTTGTTTTTGGGTACGACACAGGTACATCACAATGTGTCCCGTAATCCTTTTATGATTATTGGGACTTTTCACCCTAAAATTGACGCTGCTCGACCAAAATCGATTCAAACAACCTTATTTTAATCCCCCTCAAAACACCTGCTCCACCCTTTTATCCGGGTAATTTACTTTCTCGCTTTTGCGGGTGCCGTTTACAATCACATGCACAATGTTCATCTCATCATCGAAAAGGTTATAGATCAGGCTGACGTCCACGTCCACTTTTTTAACCGCTGGCAGTTTATCCGATTCCAGGTACACATCCGTGGCCTCGCGGTTGATCTCAAATCCCAGGTAGTTTAGGTTTACCGTTTTATCATCAGCTTTGATGTTAAGGTTGGCGGCGATGTATTGCTTTACCAGGACATCCATGGCGGCATGCATTTCCTGCTTGTTCAGGTCGGTTTTGGCGTGGTATTGTTTGGCCAGGGCGGCTTCAAAATCGTCGGTAAAAACTGTGCAGATCGCTTCAAACTTGTTATCCTTAACATTATACTCGATATTGCTGGTGCTGACGTGGATAGGGTGGAATGCCCTTGTTTTATGATGCAAAGGCACTATCGGCCCCAGCAGCATTATGTAACAATATAATAGCGGTTTATAAATAAATGCCCCCATAGCCC
>DASRTD010000319.1:0-2292 GCA_035656115.1 Mucilaginibacter sp. | reverse complement strand
AAATCCTTCTCCAAAGGAGAAGGACTTCAATTTATAGAGGAAATAGTCTTTTTTAAGCCCCTCTCCATTGGAGAGGGGTTTGGGGTGAGGCGAACACAATGCCAGGTCAAAAACTAATTCCTTAAGTAAACGACATTGATTCATCATTCGACATTCGGTGTTCGATATTAAACCCCTCAACGTAATGAATTGCCTTAAGCCTCTTATTGCAGGTATTTATTGAGGTACACTAAAATTTCCTTCCTGATATTTTCCGCGTCGAACATCACGCCGTAATGTGGTGCGCCGGGTACGATGATCAAATCGTTTGGCACGCCCGCTTTGGTTAACCATTCGCTCAGTGTTTTGGATTGATCGGGGTTTACCGATTCGTCTTTTTCGCCCTGGATGATCAAAAACGGCGGGTCCTTCCTGTCCAGCCAGGTAATAGGGCTGGCCTCTTTGGCCAGTTTCGGCTTTTCGGCCACGGTACCCCCGAGCAGCAGGGTGACCGGGTTTTTCGGATCGGGATCGTCATGCCCTTTTATGGTGGTTAGATCGGAGGGGCCGTAAAAATCGATCACGAGGCTTATTTTAAAATCCGGCCTTTTGCCTTTATAATAAAAATCATGTTTGCTGCTGTTATTGGAAAGGCCAATAAGCGAGGCCAGGTGCCCTCCGGCCGAGAACCCCATCAAGGCGATGCGGCTGTCGTCGATGTTATATTGCGCCGCGTTTTTGGCGAGGTAGTCGATGGCGGCATTACAATCCTGCACCTGTGCAGGGAACGGTGCAGTAGTGCTCCAGCGGTAGTCGATGGATGCGATTGCATAGCCGGCGTTGATCATATCCCTGATGGTGTTCACCATGTAGCCCATGTCGGCATATTTATCGTTCGACATCCAGGCGCCGCCGTGTATCCAAACCACCAGCGGGTAGCTCAATTTTTTAACCCGCGGGAAATAAATATCCAGCTGGTGTTTTTTCAGCGTATCGCCCGCGTAAGCGATGTTTGCATCAACGCTGGTGCCTTTTGGGAAAATATCGGCCACCTTTGATGCGAGCTGCGCCCGGGCCTGGAAAAAAAAGGAGGAGCCAGTTATTAAAAGTGTGAAAATGGATAATGATTTTTTCATGTCAGGAGAAAATGGGTTCAATAGGCGGTTTAAAGCCTAAGGCTAATTGCCGGTTGAAATTAACACATTTATGCAAATTACCGGGTAAATTTATGATGCGGTAAATAAGGTTAGGCTAAAAATGAAATAAAAAAGCGAATTTTTAAGCGTTTTTGGGCGTGCCCCCGGCTGCTGCAAGCCCCGTGGCGGCTTGCGGTAGCGAAAAATGCTTGCGGCAGCATTGGGGATAAACTCTAGTATCTTTAAGATACGCCTATGCCTAAGTTGTAGAATATCTTTATACCCTGACTATTTTTTCAAACGATCATATTTTGGTTTTTGAGAATGAAGTAAATGAGCATAAACGTAACCCCCGTTACTACCGTCGACAGTTCTAAAACTGGTATCGAAAGCTACTTTTGCTATCGTTGAGTCCTTATTGTAAGACAAAACATAAACTTTTTCCTTTGTTGGGATCATATATATAGGGAAATTAAAGGTGGGTGATGGGTTACCGTGCTCTATTTCGCGATAATATTTTTTTAATGAATCAAGGTATTTCTTATCTGAAACATATAAAACAGGGTTAGGTGGACCAAGGGATGTGTCATAACAATACATCGCTTTATGAGAGGTGATAAACTTATGGTAAGAACGGTCGTAAGAACGGTTATAATTTCGCAATAATGTATATGCTATAACAAAAAAGGTTATAACAGTTAAGATTGTGATGGTCAACACCAAAACCAATTTTTTATTCATTTTTTTATTTACAAACGGATATTATTTGATTACTCCGGGCCAGTTCACGCATGCCGATTAAACTCAATCAAAAATTTAAGTGGCCACCCTTACATTTTAAACAACAACCCTATTTTACATTCTACCTTCCAAACACCAGGACCCCATTCCCCTAATTCAGGCGCGAGTCTGACGACAGGGCCTGCAGCGCAAAGGCGACTCGTGCCCCGCTGACAGGTAATGAACCATACAAGTCATGATATGAACGGCTCAACCAAAATTATGCCAATTAACAGTTTAAATGTAAGTCAGTTACCATAAAAAGCAAAACGCAAAAGCATAGCTGGCTACCTGTCAGCGGAGCACGAGTCCCTAATTCAGGCGCGAGTCTGACGACAGGGCCTGCAGCGCAAAGGCGACTCGTGCCCCGCTGACAGGTAATGAACCATACAAGTCA
>DASRTD010000318.1:0-6503 GCA_035656115.1 Mucilaginibacter sp. | reverse complement strand
TCTAAAACATCATGTTTTGGGGCATATTTATAAAGCAATGGGTGCTTAATCAATAGCCCATCGGAATGTAATTCTTCAGCAATGGGCAAATCGTCCTGGACAACTCCAATGAACGATTGTCGTTCTTTTGCCCTATTAAGTATAATCTTTGAAAAAACTAATCCTCTGATTTGGCTGTGTCCAAGTTTTCCAAAGCCAGTTTTTTCAATAGCCCGATCCCATATCGCATTTTTAAAATCAGCCTCGTTAATCGTTTCCGAGTTACCAATTGTTTCGGCCAAAGAAATTGCCTGACCTAAAAAGTAAGGTAAAGACAGTAGATTACGTAATTTAGGATTTGCAAGCAGCGCTGAAATTTGCGGTTTGGCAATCGCGAACTTATTAAGGTCTTGATCGGTTAACGGCTTGACTGGTATGTTGCTAATTTCTGAAATACCAATTTTGAATTTCTTTCTTAGCGTTTCAAAGGCATAACTTCTGCAAGTCGCCAGGATGGTGATATTTTGCCTGTCTTTAACTTTTTTAAGCAATTCAGTAAACGCTTCAGGATGATCACTCTCATATAGTTTTTCAAAGCTGTCTATGTAGATGATTAGATTTGAAAGATGTTGCCATTGCCCGATAAGTGTTTCTATATCGTTATGAACCCCGATTTCTGATAAGCTTTGTGCAAGTGAACTTTTATCCAATATATCACCTTTGAAGCTGATGTATCCCAAGTCATCACCAAAGGCAGTATCTAAATAATCTTTTATAACTGCTGATTTGCCCACGCCGCCATCGCCGGTGAGCATTACAAGTTTATATTGATGGATAGCCTCATCTATTTCGATAAAATACTCATCTCTTGCCAAATGGTGATCATCGATAGTATTTTCAATCGCACCGACAAGGCTTTTGCTTTTTCTGAACAATTCTTTTAACTCGCTCCCGATCTTATTGCTTTCTTCGCTATTAAATAATTGTTTGAGGGAATCCGGTACATTTTCAATTGTAATCGACGCGCCGTTTTGATTGCAGATTTGAACATATTCTAAAAGTTTTAGAAGTGCGGTGTCCGGCGAAATACTTTTATTTAAATGGGGTTTTAAAAACCATTTAAGGACCTCTTTGTCTCTACCGGCCGATGATAAATAGTCATACGCTTTAACATAAAAGCACTTCAAAAATTTCCAGATTTCGTCCGCTGATAGTTTTTTGCCGGCAGCTAATTCCAATGAGTTTTTGAAATAGACATATTTATTATGCTTAGATTTATTTAGAGTCAGTTTTTTACTAAAATCTGCAGCATTTTTACTGAACCTTGCCCATTCCAGCATTGGGATTGAATCGTCCGAGTCCGTTTTGGTCAGTACGTCGGTAAAAATGATAAACTTATCATCTTTTGGTTTAAATGATGTTTGTTTAAAATCTTTATAGGCTTGATCAATTACCTGATCAAATGTTTTATTCTTATTTATTTCAAAGCCTTTTTTGGATTGTAAATAGTGTTTGAATTTATTAGTACCATTGTCCAAGTTCACTATTAGATCATCGGTATTGGCAACGTGTTTTGCCTGGAACAATAATTCCTTTATACTCAGTATATCCGAAAAAGGAACAGGAACATCTACGATTAACGAAGACAGGTATGCAACTTGAACGTAGTGTTCAAGTTTAAATCCTATCCCGCTGGTCGATGTTGGGTTAAAGCTGCTTGTAGCCATGACGATAAGGTATGAGGTGTTTTTTGAATATGAAAAAGAAGTTCCGTTTATAAAGTAATGATATTATAAAGGTACGCTCAAAACAAGCTTAGTGTACCTATCAATCTAATTATTAAATATTATCTTGCAACTTAATCATTGACTTTATGCTTCTTACTTACGATGACGTTTGGAAAAATGCCAATGCGGCTATAAAAATTAAATACAATCAAACATTACCGGAACATCTCAGCGAATTATATGCCTCAAGTTTAAGGGCTAAAGTCCCCGCGAATATTAAATTCATTGTAACTGTGATCAATGGCTATAACAGCTTGATCGAAGACATTAACAATAATTCTAATAATTTTATAGTGAGAGCAAGATTAAAAATGCTTATCGAGGGATTGCACGGGTCAATAAATGGAGCGTCTGGCATTAAGAAATTTTTGGGTATGATGTTCAATTTGCAGGAATTTGAGCGTAGGAAATTAAGTAAGGCATTAGTCGCTGATTTGTTGAAAACTGCAATTTTGATGATTGTAGCAAATCCTGTTCTGTTAACTAACAATGCAAAAACTTCAAGCTGGAAGGATAGCGAGAAACAGTATTTGGATATTGATTTTATAACAAAAGAATTATTGGAAGTCCCCAATAAATATTTATAGGCTTGACAGAACAATAAAAATTGGAGATTTATAGCTAATTTTGGTCAGTTCATTGTTTAAAAACAATCTGTTCATTTTGCAAGGTCAATAATTTCGATCTTTGTAATTTTTGTCGGGCTGAAATTGGGATAAGTCAAGTTTCTCACCAAAATTTCCAATTCTCCTAAGTTTATCAATGATTTTTTTTGAAATTAGACCACTGTCGGGAGCGAAAGCCCCGTCCCCAACATTGTTGAAGACGGGGCTTTTTTGTGCCTAAGATTTTGTTTATATTGCTTAATCATCAGCCTGATTAAAGGGAAATCCAAACGGATACTGTTCAAAAAGTCCATTTTTCGAGTCGTGTGAACAACACCTGTTTGAGCGACTTCCGCATAGAAAAAGAAGACATAAATTCGCCATATTTGCGCAAAACTTTAAAAACACAAGAATGAGCCTGTTAGTTATTGGTACTGTAGCTTTTGACGCGATTGAAACGCCTTTTGGAAAAACGGATAAGATTGTAGGCGGCGCGGCAACGTATGCCAGCCTGGCAGCTTCATACTTTTATGATAAGGTGAAGATTGTTGCGGTTGTGGGGGATGATTTCCCGGAAAGCGAGATCAAAGATTTTAATAATCACCACATCAGCACCGAGGGTTTGCAGGTGAAAAAAGGCGAGAAATCGTTTTTTTGGGCCGGGAAATACCATAATGATATGAATAGCCGCGATACGCTGGTTACCGAGCTGAATGTGCTGGCAGATTTCGACCCTATTATCCCTGACAGCTACCAGGACTGCGATTACCTGCTGCTGGGCAACCTGCAGCCGCAGGTACAGCAAACGGTGATCAGGCGGCTTAAAAATCGCCCCAGGCTGATCGTAATGGATACCATGAACTTTTGGATGGATATTGCGCTGGGCGATTTGCTGGATACCCTGAAAATGGTGGATGTGCTGGCTATTAACGATGCCGAGGCGAGGCAGCTAAGTGGTGAGTACTCGCTGGTGAAGGCCGCCAATAAAATACTGGCCATGGGCCCCAAATACCTCATCATCAAAAAGGGCGAACATGGCGCGCTCCTATTTGGCGAGGGGAAAGTATTCTCAGCCCCGGCGCTACCCCTGGAAGAAGTGTATGATCCTACCGGCGCCGGCGACAGCTTTGCAGGCGGCTTTGTGGGTTATATGGCCAAAGTGGGTTCGGTAAATTTCCAGAACATGAAAAACGCCATCATCTTCGGCTCGGCGCTGGCTTCCTTCTGCGTGGAGAAATTCGGCACGGAGAAGATCAGGAATTTATCGCAAAAGGAAGTGGCGGCACGTGTGCAGGAGTTTGTGGGGTTGACGAAGTTTGAAATTGTTTAAATAAATGCGGAAGTCGGAATGCCGATTGCGGAATGATTTTAATTCGGATCGCGAAATATTGAATGGTCGAAACAAATTCAACTTCCGCATTCGACATTTCGCATTCCGACTTCAGGCAAGCCTTCCTATCGCATCAAAATGCTCAAACACCCATTCGTCGTGGGGGGCGTCGGCGAGTTCGGCGGTGAGGTCCTGCCCGGCCCAATGTTCATAATGTTTGCCTTTGAACCAAAGCCGGCTGCGTGAAACATCGTAGACCAAACCTTTATAGGCTATCCATACCTCGGGCTTGTCTTCGCCGTTGCGCAGGGCAAGCTGTGAGCGGGTATAAACGGGCAGTTCACTCATAAACTTTTGTGTCCGGCTAAAATAGCAGTGCAAACCGGATTTTTAAAAACTATTTTCGCGCCCGAAACCCGACTGGTGTGGTGACAAATTGCTGTCAGTGTTGCAGGTTGTTGCAAAGTGTTGCGCCTATTGTGCGTAAATGGGTGATTTTTAAATGGCCGTGTTGCAGGTGTTGCAGGTGATTCTTTCGGCACAGTGTTTCGCTGCAACGGTATGTAACATAAGGGTCGAACCAAAAAGCCTTTATTCAGCGTGATAGCCTATAACAGCAAGTCTCCCGCCGAACAGGTGGGAGACTTGCTTATATATGGAGTTAATGGATTGAAGGTTGATTAGTTTTCGGCGTAAACCGGTTTGGCGATGCCGGTATCGTAGGCCTTAAGGCTCTTTTTGAGTAGCTTCCGGGCAACGTGGATGCGGGTTTTCACGGTGCCTATGGGTATATCGAGGTGGTCGGCAATCTCGTGGTATTTGTGGCCCTCAAAATACATGGTAAACGGAACATAGTAATCAGCGGGGAGGCGGTCTAAAGCCTTCTTCAGGTCATCCATCACGAATTTGGCCTCGCCCTGGTTTTTGGCTGAGCTGAACACCAGGTTGGGCGAAGAAATTTCGTCGCTTTTGGTAACAAAGCTATTCATTTTAATAAACCGGCGATAGTTGTTGATGAATGTGTTTTTCATGATAGTGTATAACCACCCCTTCAGATTAGTGCCTTCCTTAAACTTGTTGTAATAGGTTATAGCCTTCAACATTGTATCCTGGACAAGGTCGTTAGCATCGTCTGCGTCGCGTGTAAAATGTAAGGCATATGACCTTAGCGAAGTTGCCTGCCGCAGTACCAGGGTGTTAAACTCAATCTTTGTCATGCTGTTAAAGTTTTATGTTAACAGCATGGCAAACATAGTACCATCAGGAAAACCACTTTGCTACCAAAAGCGCGTGGCGACCTACTATATTAAAAAAAAAATTGAGAGTGTATTAAATACACCGGGTTTATTTTAAACGGCTGAAAAAAAGCTGTTTATTCGTGGAAACAGGGTATTTTGATTTTAACTGCATTTGTTTTTCAAACGATAGGATTGAAGTCGATTTTGGTATCTACAGGCAATATTTTGAGTTAATTATATTTAATTAACCAATAATATTCACTTCGCGCTGCAGCATAACTCCAAATTTGGCGTACACACTGTCTATAATTTCGGACGATAATTGATACACTTCATCACCAGTGGCGCCGCCATGGTTAACCAGAACAAGCGCCTGGTTTTTCCAGGTACCGGTATGGCCGGTTACTTTTCCCTTCCAGCCGCATTGTTCTATCAGCCAGCCAGCGGCCAACTTTACCATGTCGTTAGCTGCAGGGTAATGTACAACCTGGGGAAATTTAGCCAGTACTTCCTTAAATTGTTCTGCACTGATCATCGGGTTTTTAAAAAAGCTGCCGGCATTGCCAATGGTGGAGGGATCAGGCAGTTTGGAAACCCGGATAAATGCCACCACCTGCGATACATCCTTTATAGTAGGTGAGGCGATACCCCGGTTAACCAGTTCCTGCTCTATTGCCCCATATTTAAGGTTTAGGTTAGGGATGAGCGACAAATGAAACTTTACGGAGGTGATGATATATTGATCTTTCAGTTCATTTTTAAAAATGCTTTCGCGGTAATCAAAACGGCAATCAGCTTTCGTAAAGGTTTTAATGTTGCTGGTAGCCAGTTCATAGGCGGTGCAGCCATGGAATACGTCCTGCAGTTCCACACCATAGGCGCCGATATTTTGTATCGGTGCGGCGCCAACCGATCCAGGTATCAGCGTCAGGTTTTCCAGGCCGGCATAACCACGGATAACGCAATAATTTACCAGGTCGTTCCAAACCTCGCCGGCGCCGGCTTCAACAAATACATCATTGTGGCTTAGACGGTGCTCGATGCCGCGGATATTAACGCGAATAACCAGCCCGTCGAAATCATTAACGAGCAGTATATTGCTGCCGCCCCCCAGCACCAGGGTTTTGGTGCTTTTCCACTGCGGATCGAGGAAAAGCTCAACAAGTTCATCTCTGTGACTGATCTCCACGAAATATCGTGCACTTGCCTCCACCCCGAAAGTGTTGAAATTTTTTAGCGAAACGTTTTCCTGTATCTGCAGCATGGACGATGATTGGGATGCCGGCGAATTTCGTAATAATTATTGGTTTCCCGGATTTTGTTATCATTGCACCAGGGAAATCCAGGGAAATTGCGTTTAAAAATTGTCGATCGTTTGTTATGGCGATACATCAATAAAATCAGGTAAAATGTTATCAGGCTGCCGGTACACCTGAACCACCTGGTACAGGTGAATACACCTGGGACACCTGGGACAGTAATTTTTCCTTTAGTTTGCTTGCTTTTGTCAAGAATTTTCTTTATTAAATTACAATAGATTCATTTTAAACGAAAAATTAAATGC
>DASRTD010000317.1:0-69602 GCA_035656115.1 Mucilaginibacter sp. | reverse complement strand
ATCAATAAAATCAGGTAAAATGTTATCAGGCTACCGGTACACCTGAACCACCTGGTACAGGTGAATACACCTGGGACACCTGGGACAGTAATTTTTCCTTTAGTTTGCTTGCTTTTGTCAAGAATTTTCTTTATTAAATTAAAATCGATTCATTTTAAACGAAAAATTAAATGCCGGGATGTTTAAACGCGATTTCCCTGACTATTTTTGCCCCTATACAAGCTTATGCACAATTCATTAAAAAATAAATTTGACAGTATAATTTTTGATCTCGACGGTACGCTTTGGGACAGTACCGGGAATGTAGCCGTGGCCTGGCAGGACGCCATTGCAAAGGTTGACTATGTTGATGAAGTAATGACGCGGGAAAAGATAAGATCGATAACCGGCCTGGCTTACAATGTTATATTCGATACGCTGTTTTCATACCTCGACATAGAAAAACGCGCCGAGTTAATGCAACTTTGCGCCAGGAGCGAACTGGAGACACTGCATACAAAAGGCGGAGAGCTTTATCCATCGCTGGATGAAACCCTTGATTATCTTGCCCGCCGCTACCGGCTTTTTATTGTAAGCAATTGCCAAAGCGGTTATATTGAAGTTTTTTTGAAGCTGAGCAATGTGGGGCAATACTTTTCGGGGCACCAATGCTACGGTACAAAATGCAACCCCAAGGCCGAAAATATCAGGGACATTGTTAACGACTATCAACTAAAGGCGCCGGTATATGTTGGGGATACCAAAGGCGACTATGAGTCGGCAACCAACGCGGGCGTATCTTTTATTTTTGCCGACTATGGCTTTGGCAAGGTCGAAAACGGGCAAATTGCCACAATAAACACTTTTTCTGATCTGACTGACTTGTTGTAAATCAAACCTGTTTAATTGCCGGGAAAGGAAAGTGCAAAAGAAAAATCTTAGCTTTATCGTGACAAGCTTATTGAACTAAAGTACACATGCTTTTCCCGGAAGACTTTCTGCATTATATCTGGAAATTTCGGCTTTTTGACCGCACCGGCCTAAAAACAAATGGGGGCGAAGAACTGGAAATATATTCGGCGGGGCTGCATAACTCCGACTCCGGACCTGATTTTCAGAATGCGAGGATCAGGATAGGCGATACCACCTGGGCCGGTAACGTTGAAGTGCACTTATCTTCGTCCGACTGGAAAAGACATGGCCATTCGACTGACAATGCCTACGAAAATGTTATCCTGCATGTAGTTTACCGGGACGACTTGCCCCTCATCCTTCCTGATGGCCGCAAAGTGCCGACGCTGGAACTGCAAAACCGCATACCTGACGAGCTATACAACCGGTACCATAAGCTGATTTTCGGCAGCCAGGCAGTTATTCCCTGCGAAGCGAGTATCGGATCGGTAGACAGCCTTACCCTGCACAACTGGCTTACCCGTGTTTTGGTTGAAAGGATGGAAAAGAAGTCGGCAGCCATTATTTCAGCGCTTAACCTTAACCGCGGCGACTGGGAAGAAACTTTTTACCAATTTTTAGCAGCAAACTTCGGGTTTAAGACCAATTCATTGCCGTTTGAGCTGACGGCGAAGTCGCTGCCGCAAAATATACTTGCAAAACATAAAAACAATGCACAGCAAATAGAAGCGCTTATTTTCGGCCAGGCTGGATTTTTAAGCAATGATTTCGCAGATGAATACCCCAGCAAGTTAAGGATGGAATATGAGTTTTTACAAAAGAAGTACAAGCTGACACCTGTTGAAAACCATTTGTGGAAGTTTATGCGTCTTCGGCCGGCTAATTTCCCTACCATCAGGTTGGCGCAGTTTGCCGCGCTTGTGGTGCGGTCGAATCATTTATTTTCAAAACTATTGGAAATAAAAGACGTAAAAGCGCTTCAGGGTTTGTTTACCGAAGTAAAAGTGAACCCTTATTGGGAGAACCATTACCGTTTTGATACAGAGTCGGCCCCCTCGGCAAAAAATTTGGGGCAGGACTCGGTCAATATATTATTGCTGAACACTTTGGCACTATTTTTATTCAGTTATGGTAAGCATAACCAAATTCAGCATTATATTAACCGGAGTTTGCAATTGCTTGAATTTTTACCGCATGAGAATAACAAAATTGTCACAGATTTTGCTAACTTAGGGGTGAAAATTAAAACTGCGTTTGAATCGCAGGCTTTGCTTGAGTTAAAGAATAATTATTGTAATAATAAAAAGTGCCTGCATTGCGGCGTGGGTAATAAGATTTTAAAGCTGGCATAATATGTTGCAAAGGATCATCACATTTTTTGAAAGATACTCGTTCGGGGTGTGCACTTATCTTGGCGAAAAGTTCAATATTTCCATCAATAAGATCAGGCTGTTTTTTATTTATTCCTCGTTCCTGGCCGTCGGGTTCCCTTTGATATTTTACATTTTCGCGGGTATTGTGCTTGACATAAGGAATTATGTCCGCAGGGTACATACACATCTGACCGATCTGTAATTCCTTCATTTTCTCACGATTTTTAAGTCAAATATTTTTTTCAGCGACTGAAAGGGCTGCTGACATAGGGCTGTCACTGGCGCTTGTTTACTTTGATCAACAAATTAAACAACAAAGCTATGGATATCATCCCAATGTTAGTAAAAGAAATGGAGCAGGAAGCTCAAACCACCCGCAAAATGCTGGCGCGCGTACCCAATGACAAGTATGATTGGAAACCGCATGAAAAGAGTATGACCATAAAGCGACTCGCTACTCATATTGCCGAATTGCCGAACTGGGTTAAAATGGCCTTCAACACAACGGAACTTGACTTTTCGAAGGGAGAGTATAAAGTAGAGGACATTAACAACACGGATGAGCTGTTGGCCTACTTTGAACGTTGTTATGCCGAAGGAATGATCTCATTAAAAAATGCTGCGGAAGCCGATCTACTGCCCGCATGGACATTGCGAAATGGCGACCAGGTATACCAGGTGATGACCAAATATGAACTGGTTAGGGTTGCTTTTTGCCAAACCGTCCATCATCGCGCACAGTTGGGCGTATTTTTGCGCTTGCTGGACATACCCATACCCGGAAGCTATGGGCCAAGTGCAGATGAACAAAGTATGATGTAAAGAAGCTAAAAGACTTACGGAATTTCGAAAATTTCGTAAGTCTTTCATTGTTTAATTAATTTAGGTGATGAAAACGATCAAACTGAACCTTTCTGAAGATGAGAAGCTTCAGCTAAGGAAAAACGGTGTGAACATCAGCAGCCTCCGGGAATTTGCGGCTGACGAAATAGCGGTTTTGTTAAACACCGGCGTTCAAAGAGCACAGGAAGTTTACGCGTTGATAGCGTTTCAGTCCATTCCTTCGGTCGGGCCTAAATTTGCCCGCGACCTCATCACAATGGGCTACTATACCCTCGATGACCTGGTGGATAAAGACCCGCCTGCGCTGCTGGACGAATTGGAACGCAAACAAGGCTTCCGGACCGACCCCTGCGTGGAAGACCAGTTTTGGCTGGTAGTGGATTATGCACGGAATGGCAACACCAATGAAAACTGGTGGGATTTTACCGATGCAAGGAAAGCTTACCGCGTTAAAAACGGCTACCCTGCCGACCGGCCGGTTATCGGATGGACAGAATTAGCAGCTATTACGGTATAAGCCTGTATAAACAAAAACGCTAAAGTTGTTTTCCCTCGATTAAAATGATCTTTTCAACGGAGTTATTTTTAAGATCGAGGAATGCCTGACGGCGCGGATCACTTGCATAACTGTCGAAACCGGCCCGGCTTTCAAAACTGACCAGGTGTATTTCGTAGGGAGACTCTTGCGGGTTTGCTATGAAACTCTCCCTTGCCGGCCTGATGCGGTATATCAGTTCGCCCTGATGGTCATTGAGTAACGGGAGCACTTTTTCCTCGAAGCTATTAAATTCCGCTTCTTTGCCCGGTTTTACGAAAATAAGCTGGGTATAGTAGATCATTGATTTGGGATTAAGCATCAAAAAACTGGCAAATGCTTCAGCGCGACAAAGGTAAACTAAAATAAAAGGTAGAGCCCTTGTTCTCTTTACTTTTCACCCCGATGGTGCCTTTGTGCCGCTGTATGATTTCGCTCGACAGGTAAAGCCCGATGCCAAAGCCCGTGAAGTTTTTCGTTTTTTCATTTTCAACGCGGTAAAAGCGCTGAAATAATTTTTTCTGATCACTGGCTTTTATGCCTATCCCTTCATCAGTAACAGCTACCTCAACCAAATTGCCCAGTTTTCTGCTGCTTACGATTATCCTGCTGCCTTTAGCTGAATATTTTATGGCGTTGCTCAAAAAATTACCGATAACCTGGCTTATTTTTTCTCTGTCGGCAACGACTGTGTACTTACCGTCAGTAGCAAAGGAAATCACATGTTGGTGGTTTGTCGCACTGATCTCGGCCACGCTTTCTTCAATAAGTTTGCCGATCTCAAACTCCTGTATCTTCAGTTTTAGTTTGCCTGGTTCAAGTTTTGAAAGATCGAGGAACCCATGGATCAGATCGGTCATCCGGTTCACCTGTTGACTAGCTTTTGAAAGGGCATTCTCAACAAAAGTATCGCCGGAATGAGATAGTTTTTTTGACAGCAACTGGATATAAGCTTTCAACGATGTAAGCGGGGTTTTGAGCTCATGACTGGCCATGGCAATAAAGTCATTTTTCCTGATCTCATCCCGTTTACTCTCGGTGATATCGAGCATGGTACCGAGTATCGAAGCCGGGGCTTTTTTATCGTCGTACATTAAAATCCCCTGGGTCTTTATCCAATGCAACGTACCATCCGGCCAGTAAATACGTACTTCATATGAAAATCTGCCGCTAACAACTGATTCATAATATGCCTTTACCGCAATGTTTTGCAGGTCGTCCCTGTTAACTTGCGAACGGACATCCGCTATGGTAAGTGCGGCGTCGGCCGGATGACCAAATATTTCAGCGATTCTTGGTGAAAAGATAAGCTGCTGATCTTTCAATTTTAATTCCCAGGTTCCAAACGCCGCCGCTTCTGCGGCTATGCGTAAACGATTTTCATTTTCTATCGCCGCCTCTTTCGCTTTTACTTCGCCGGTAATATCTACAACGGTATTTAAAATATAGGCAACTTCGCTTCTGTCATCATAAATCGGAGTATTGCAGCATGACCAGTACTTGATTTCGGATTTTTTTGTCTGCGCGTTAAATACATCATAACGGTAGGTGGGCACTTCGATTTTCTGCCCGGTGTCAACTACCCTGGTGAACACGTTTCGGGCGCTGGTCTCTTCATTAAAATCTTTATCATCCGGAAAAACCTCAAAAAAACCCCGGCCTACTATTTTTTCACGGCTGCTCGATGTTATTTCAAGATAATTATCGCTTACGGCTGCGATAGTGAAACGCGGTTTGTCTGACTTCACCAGCAGCGAGCCGGGTGATTTTTCAAATATGATCTGAAAAATGTCCGCTGTTAAACCCGTAAGCTGATCGGTATTCATGGGTAGTTGCAAGTTGCGCTTAAGTTAAAAGTACGGATTAAAATTAGAAATATATTTTGGCGTAAAAAATCCCGGGCCATTAAGGGAAGCAGTCGGAAACACTCATTGATAGCATAATTCTTAGTGCAAATCACTGAAAGCATCACTCGTTGCTAAATTTTAACGTCAGGATTTACTTGCGATAAAACACAAATTATTTGCAGTAAAAATGCGCAAACTATTTATCTTCAACCAAACCAAATTACATGGACAAAAAAACTGAACTTGTCGCGACAATAAAAGGTTTTTGGCGAAAACTAGGACCGGGACTGGTCACAGGCGCCGCGGATGACGACCCATCAGGCATAGCTACCTACTCGCAAACCGGGGCCCAGTTTGGTTACGGCCAGCTTTGGACGGCGCTGTGGATGCTGCCACTGATGACCTGCGTGCAGGAGGCCTGTGCAAGAATTGGATTAGTAACGGGTAAGGGCATTACAACAATTGTAAAGGAACGCTACAGTAAATGGGTATTGTATGCTGTGGTGGGGCTTGTTGTTGTTGCTAATACCATAAACATCGGCGCTGATCTGGGTGCAATGGCCGCTGCCGCTCAATTATTGTTACATGCATCCTTTATTTTATTGACTTTAATATTTACTTCCGTCATATTGCTGCTCGAAGTATTTACCAATTATAAAGCCTATTCGAAAATACTAAAATGGCTGGCGGTAACGCTGATGGCTTATCCAATTACATTATTCATTGTAAAGCAACCGTGGGGTATCATTTTAAAGGCTACCGTTATTCCTCATTTCGAATTCTCCTTTGCTTTCCTTTTTATTATTACCGGTGTTTTAGGTACCACCATTTCGCCGTATATGTTTTTTTGGGAAGCATCGCAGGAAGTGGAAGAAAGTGATGAGAAGCATTTGTTAACTAAAGGGAAACCCCTTATCAGCTGGATGAGCGTGCGCAAGATGCGCGTGGATAACACCTTCGGGATGATATTTTCGGAGTTTGCCACCTGGAGTATAATAGTAGTTGCAGCAACAGTTTTGCATAACAGCCATGTAACCAATATTAACACTGCGGCCGATGCGGCAAAGGCCCTTGAGCCGCTGGTGCATAGCTTTCCGCATGCCGGTTTTTTGGCGAAACTTATATTCTCATTCGGGATAATTTGCCTTGGTTTATTGGCCATCCCCGTGCTTTCAGGGTCAGCCGCTTATTCAGTTGCCGAATCCTTAAACTGGAAAGCGAGCCTGAATTTAAAATTCGGGAAGGCAAAAGGTTTTTATGTTATCATAATTGCAGCAACGGCTGTAGGGCTACTTTTGAATTTTATCGGCGTGAACCCTGTTAAAGCTTTGGTTTACGCCGCTGTTTTAAACGGCGTCGCAGCTGTTCCGCTGATATTTTTGATACTTAAAATTTCATCGGACGAAAAAATAATGGGTGAGTTTAAAAGCCGTGCGCTATCCAAAATTATACTTTGGATAACTTTTATTGCAATGGGCGCGGCCTCTATAGCGATGTTTTTTACGATTGGGAAGTGATTCTAACCAAACAACACGCGACCAATTGATCCAAATGGTGAAACATTGAGGGTGATTTATTTGTTTATATACTGTAAGTAATTATAAATCAATATTTTAATTCACCATGAAAATACAAACTCTAAAGCGCTTAGCTTTTCTCGTTATTATCGTCGTAGCAAGTATAACAGGATGTCATTCCCGCTCGAAAGACAGCATTTCGGTTGCCGACTCCGCTAATCAAAAACAGATCGCAAAAACAGATTCCGCCAGTAAAGCACAGGCAAGCCACGCTGATTCATCTATAAACGCAAATAAAAAACTAAGCGAGGATGAATCGAAGTTTTTAGTTAAAAGTTATGAGGCCGGCATGTATGAAATCCGGCTATCGCAGTTGGCAGCAACTAATGGACTTGATGCCGACGTAAAAAATCTTGCGGCTGAACTGCTTTCCGCCCACACAGCGATCAACTCTTCGATCAAGACGATAGCCACCACTGCCAATTTTGTGCTGCCCGCCGGCATCGATGCAGATCATGAAAAAGATATGCAGGATATCCGCAAACTAAAAGCCTCTAACTTTGATGAAAAGTACATCAATATAGTTGTAGACGACTACAACAATGAAGAGGATGATTATAAAGACGCGTACAAAAATTTAAGCGACGGCAACACCAGGACATTTGCTGCTGAAACATTGCCAAGAATTCAGGATCACCTGGAGATGGCAAAAAAGGTTCAGGACAGGATAAAATAGCTCTTTCAGAGACACAAAAACCCGGACGCAATAAAACTATCTTTCCATTTTGGCCATATTGCGTCAAGTTCTGAGCGGTCAAAATCAAAAGTTTTGACCAGTTCATCTTTTGCTTCGGCCACTGATTTCCCCCGTTGCATACTTTTCAGAAAATAATATTGCGCCCCCCGGATGGTAAAAAGACCGAGTCTGTAATCACGCCGGGTAACGGCGCAAAAGCTTTCTTCGGGGAAGGGTAACTCAGGTTTTTTATCCTGGGTGTACTCCAAATAATATTTACAAATGGGGAAGCGGTGATGGAAAAGCCTGAGCAGGGGCGCTATTTTTAAGGATTCATCCGTTGCGTTGTCGTCGGGGTTACGGTTATCGGCTATAGCCTTTTCATCAAAAATTTCGGATAAAGCATACTCGAATTCTGCCAGTTCGATCATAAAATCGGGCCAGTGTTCTTTTTGTTCTTGTAGCGCATCGGGCCGCGTTTGCTCCAAAAACGCAGGGAATTTCGCGCCAAGCGTGTTCAACGTATAGCTTTCAGAGGGGGTGGCATCAAGATATTGATCAGCAAATAACTCAAACAATTCACTTCCCAGCGCGTGAGCCAAAGCGCCGAATTGGTTTTGCATACAGGCCCTTAAACGTGCGATATAGCTGTGGCGATAGATGTTGAGATGATCCACCGCGCTCAGCCTTTTCGAAGCGTTAATTACCTCTTCCGTGGCGACGTCGCCGGCTGCGATCGGCGCATGATATACCAGCATACCCTGCATCCAATTTTGGAGTTGTATTAGGGAAAAATCTTCTGATTGCACGCGGGTTAATTGAGTTGACTAAGTTAGACTAAGTTAGACTAAGTTGATTAAGTTGACAAGGCTAAATGTTTGCCAACTATCGCCTCAGTGTTGATTATCTAACCAAAACATCACTCACCAAAAAATCAACGGGGTTGGATACCGCGGCTTCGCCGTATTCAGGCTCGTCAGCGCCATCAATGTACAGCGGAATGCTTTGCATGTATTGCTTTGCCTTTAAAAGCTCTGCATGATAAGCCTCAAAATCGGGAATATTGCTGTCCCATTCCAATAGGGTTGCCACACCGCCCGTCATTTTCCAGGCCAGCGCGAACAATTTCCACACGTCTTGTACAACCTTCCTGTCGTGTGTGTCGATGATATAATCTCCGCAATGCTGATGGCCTGCAATATGCATTTGCACGATACGATCGTGAGGTAACTGGTGGATATACAAAATCGGGTCAAAATCATTGTTAAAGCTCGAAACGAACACATTATTCACATCAAGCAGTAAACCGCAGCCTGTTTCTTCGGTCATGTGCCGCAAAAAATCCCATTCGGGTATGGTAGATTGTTTAAAAGTGAGATAAGTGCTTGGGTTTTCGAAAACAACCGGCCGCTGCAGTATATCCTGAATAATGCCAATGCGTTCGCAAATATGCTTTAGCGATGCCTCGTTCAGCACAACGGGTAACAGGTCGTGGGTATTGAGCCCATTCACGCCTGTCCAGCATAAATGGTCGCTTATCCAGAGCGGGTTTACTTCTTCTGCCAGGCTTCTCAGCTTACGCAGATACTCCAGGTCGATCGGATGGGTGCTGCCGACCGAAAGCGATACTCCGTGCATTACAACCGGGTAGCGTTCGGCAATTTGCCTCAAAACGTGACGTGGCCGCCCGCCGGAATCCATAAAATTTTCGGAGATCACCTCAAACCAGTCAACTTCAGGGTTATGCTTGAGGATATAATCAAAATGCTTGCTCCTTAAGCCTAATCCCAGCCCGGGGTTGGGCAGCGCGGCGATAACAGCGGCGTGCGAATCTTTAGTCTCGTTCATCGTTAGTATAATTATGGCATTTAATATGTCCCTTTGCTTGCCTTCAACAGGGTAAAATTTATCAAAGCCTAAGGTTTAGATAAAAACAGGAAAATTTGACAACCCCGTACGTACGGGGTTGTCAAATTTATACGCTCAAATCAGTTTACATTATTAATATAACTTAATCAACTTAATCCAACTCAATCTAACTCAATCAACTAATCCTGTTCCTCTTTTCCCTCACACAATTCCTTCGCGTGCTTTTCGGGATCGTTAAAACCGAATGAACAACGTTTATCGCCGCTGTTTCCACATGAATCGTAGGAACCTAATACAGATGTAAGCCAATTTTCGGGCGGGCCGCATTTCATCGGAGATGGTCCAAAATTCCGGTTGGCCTTTTTCATTCTTTCTTCGAATAGTTTACGTGCCTGCAGCCAAACGCTTTTCCCGGCGTTTTCGCCAAGCGTACTGAAACGCTCGGCCTGTATTGGTACGGCACAGCTTCCCTGCCATGAGCATTCATTGGCGCCGGGCATCAATTGCTGTTCGGCGTCGCCATATAATCCACATCCGCCCTGGCCGCGGCAATTATTTAATGTTTGACAGTTATGCTGCTCGGCAGTGGCACAGGCGCCAGTACCCGCACAATTGTTTGTGCCGGTGCGGTCGTGTCCTTTACAGGCATTTAAGCCCATGCATACATGCAGTTCCAATGAAGGATTGGGGCTTGCCGCCGCACTTGGCGGAACGGGCGCCGGTGTTGGGGTAGGTGCGGGGCCGCCGCACAATGATAATTTCGGGCTGTAGTTTATGATTGACATTGGCTGTGTTTTATTTTAGCAAGGACTGGTATTTAATTTAATGGAGGTATAACCGCCTGAATTATTGAATTTACCTTCGACCTGGAGGGGCACATCGGGCAGGTCACTTATTCTTTGGCCAAGATAGTTGATGGTTGGATATACTGCCGCCGCTATATTGAAAAGCTCGATCAGCTGCGTTTTCGGACTGGATACCAATCCAAAGGCGTAGTCCTCAAATGTTGGCGCTGCTGCGTAGGTTTGCCCATCGTATTCATAGGTCAGCTTCATGATATCGCCGCAAATGGAATTTAGGATGAAGATCATCGACTTATGAATACCGAACATGAATATTTCGAACTGCGTACTGCCCGCTTGCATATAGCAATTCTCAACCATAACAAACAGGTAAGTATAAACGGCATTGAGCAGGTCGGACACCGGCGCAATATTGGGCGGATAGTCTACTGTAGACGGGTTTTTCTGTACGTTCACAACAAAATAGCTGGTGATATCTGTGTCGATGCCATTTGTTTTGAATTTTTCCGTTAACGTGTTGTGCCTGCAATAAATCCTTGCGAATTTCTCAAAGTGAGATAGTTCCTTTTCTCCCGGATCATCATAATCATCCGGAACAATTTTGCTGCAATCTACCTTGCCATTCTCAAATCCGGGCGCCCCGGGGAACCCTTCACCCTGCTCGACAATGCAGTCGATCGCATGAAGCGCCGATTCCCGGTCGCGAACATGCAGCAGATCGCCGCTATCTTCGGCGTTTGTGAAATGTGCTTTATGATCTCTGTCGTAGTAAACGGTATCGATATTGTTTTGGGCGTAATAGCCTTTTCCGGGTAAAAGCTGAGGCGAACGTAAATTGTAATACAGATCATTGTTCTTGATGCAGTCTTTTATCATCAGGTAAAACAGGCCTATCGTTTCATAAGGTATCGGTGCGGCAAGCAACTTTGGATCGGTAAGCGGCTTGGGACTTTCAATTTTAAGGAAAGTCATCAACTGGTCCTGTGAAAGCTTTTCCCTGTTTATCGGAAACGGAGGTATATGACCGGGCAGGTACGCAGGCCATGTGCTTGGCGATTTACCTGCCAGCTGCGGTAAACCTGCCAGCGCCTGTTTCAGGTTTGACGATAGGGCCATGTGCAGCATCTCCTCAATGGCCACGCTCATGATCAATGCGCCGGCTTTGTTGGCATAAACCATAATGTCGGCTGAAAGATCCAGCGCTATTGCGCTTGCTTCGGACAGGGACCTTCCTGCCCTTGTCAGTTCCTGCACGATAGAGCCGCTGATCGCATCCTGGTCAGGTACGCGATTGATAGAATAGTAGGTATAAAGATAAACCGGGATAGTTGCTATTTCTATCTCGATGGCCTGTTGTATAGCCTCTCCAAGATTTTCCGGAGTTACCTCGGCTTGCTTAGTAAAAAAGTTGGTTCGTACCATGAATTTTAGGTTTATAATTGGTTTTGGAGAACTATTGCCTTTTGAGCAAATAAATGTAACTAATGCAAAACAATTCGGGTAGTAATTTACACCAACTGCGTGATTGTGTATACATACGTTGGTATCGGACCCAAAAAAGGCGAAAACGATGTTTAGACAACGTCGCCGGTTTATTTGATGTGGTTTTTAAAGCGCTGTTTTTCTGATGAGGTGCAACCAACCAAAAAAAGCTTATTTTTGCCGCTTTATTGATTAAAACTACCGATTATGAAAAGATCATTACTTATTACTTTTTTGCTTTTGTGCATGTCGTTGGCGGGCTTTTCGCAAACCGATGCAAAAAAGGATACCACTAAAATTTGGACCATCCATGGCCAGAACACCGTATTAATTGCCCAGAGCTCATTTTCAAACTGGGCAGCAGGCGGCGTAAACTCGTTTGCCGGCAATGTTTTGTTCGACTATGATTTTGACTATAAAAAGGGTGACTGGAGCTGGGACAACAAAGCCATTGTTGGATACGGCCTGAGCGATCAAACCGGGCTCGGCTGGCGCAAAAACGACGACAGGCTTATCCTAAACAGCTTGTTAGGTTATAAGGCTGCAAAATACTGGCTCTATACTTTTTACGTCAACTTCCAAACACAGTTTACTAATGGTTATTCCTACGATGCCAATAACAACAAGACTTTATTATCCGCCTTCTTTGCACCGGCATATTTAACATTCGGGCCGGGCTTTGCTTACAAGCAGTCGGATAATTTCAGGATAAACATTTCGCCGTTTGCATCACGCATCACTATTGTTGAAAATGATTCGCTTGCTAATGCCGGCGCTTATGGGCTAATGCCAGGCAGCCATTCATTGTATGAGTTTGGCGCTTCGCTGGATGCCTATTACAAGGTGAACCTGGATAAAAACATCGCTTTTGAAAATATCCTGAAATTGTATTCTGATTATCTTAAGCAGCCTGGCAATATTTTTGCCGACTACTCCGCCAACATTTTTATGAAGGTAAATAAACTGGTAACCGTGAATGTTGGCGTTGAATTGCTTAACGACCCCAACGCCCAGGTGCCAATTACCGCAAATGGCGTAACGGCCAACCATTCGGTGTTGCAGGTAAGGCAAATTTTTGGCGCAGGACTGACGTATAAATTTTAGGTTAAAGGCGAAAGGCTGATTTTGAGGTTAAAGGTGAAAGGTGAAAGGTGAAAGGTTGATGGGGTATTCATTCTCCCTTTCTTTCACCTTTTACCATTCGCCTTTCACCTTTTCTTCCGCTCGTCACCGAAAACCGCCCGGTGGTCAAAATAGTTTCCTGAAATTATTTTGTTGAGGTTACTTTATGTTAAAAATCGAAAAACATGGAAACCTCGCAACGTCAAACCTACCTCGACTGGCTTAGAATTCTCTCCATCGTAGGCGTATTATTCTTCCACAGCGCCATGCCTTATGTTGCCGAAGACTGGTGGCATATAAAAAATCGTGAAACCAGCAACCTGCTGATGGAGTCGAACTATTTTATGCATTTGTTCCGCATGCCACTGCTGTTCTTTATTTCGGGCACGGTAAGTTATTATATGATGCAGCGCCGGAGCAGTTTAAGTTTTATTGGTTTGAGGTTCCGAAGACTGTTTATTCCGTTGCTGGTAGGCATGCTGATCATCGTTCCGCCGCAGATCTACATGGAGCGGTTGAGCCATGGCTATACAGGCAGCTACTTGGCTTTTTATAAAACGGTGTTCAATTTTGTGCCTTATCCAAAGGGCAGTTTTAGCTGGCACCACCTTTGGTTTATTGCCTATTTGTTTTTGTACGATATTTTATTGGCGCCGTTGTTTGCCTGGATGGCCTCGCCAAAAAGCGTTGGTTTAAAAGAAAAACTGGCCCTGATGGCCCGCGGCAAATGGATTTATATACTGATGCTGCCGGGTATAATTTGGTATGGCTTGCTGGCAAATAAGCTACCTGAAACCAACGACCTGGTGCACGACGGAGGGTTTTTTGTTTACTGGCTTTTCTTCCTGCTTGCCGGCTTTATTTGCATCACTCAACCGTTGCTGATGGACAGTTTAGAGCGTAACCGCCGCTTTGCGTTAAACATTGCTTTTTTAAGCCTGCTGCTGTTGTATTATATGCGATGGAATAAAATAGAACCGGGATATTCGGCCTGGCCTTTTGGCGGGACATCTTTTTCTGGCTTGTTCCTGGCATTGAAGGCGACAGTAGGCTGGAGTTGGGTTTTGGCGCTGGTGGGCTATGGCAAAAAGTACCTGAACCGCAAAGCCAAAGTATTGGATTACTTAAACCAGGCGGTATATCCCTTTTATATTTTGCATCAAACGGTTATCGTGGTGCTGGCCTATTATATCGTTCAAACTCAAAACGAAAGTATCTTGTCGAAATATATTTACACCGTTGGCATGACGTTTTTTATAACCGTGGGTATTTACCATTTGCTGGTAAGGCCTTATGCACTGACAAGATTCTTATTCGGGATGAAACCCAAAATGGTCAGGAAGCCTGAAAAGCAACCCGAACCTGAAAAGATAAACGAAGTTGTGTTGCTTTCGGCTTGAATTTGATAATTTTAAGTGATGAAATTTTTCAGGAAATATATTTTCCCTGCCGTGTACGGCCTGCTGGTATATTTTACCGTCAGGCTGCTGCATGATACAGATATCGGGATCCGTTTTTGGCGACGGAGCTTGTCGCAGAATGTGATCGAAATAGCACTTAGCCTGGTCGTGGGCTATGCGGGTGTATACATGTTTGAGCGGTTGTTTAAATATTTCGACAGGCGCTGGCCGCTGCAATTCCGTTATCAGAACCTGGTACGCGAGCTCGCGATTATGGTTGGGTTGAACCTGGTTTTAATGAACCTGGTTTTTACACCATGGGTGATCTTCATCAACGGGCAGCTTTACTGGGATGATTTTGCCGATATCTGCATGATCCCTGCACTATATGCTGTGGTCTATTACGGTATTGCCCGCACCCGCACTTATATGATGGCGTACGTCGACAACCGTGTGCTGCTTGAAAAAGTGACCAATGATCACCTGCAAACTGAGTTGAAGTTTTTAAAGTCGCAGTATCACCCGCATTTTTTGTTCAATGCGTTGAATGCCATTTATTTCCAGATGGATGAAGATTTGCCGGGGGCGAAAAAGAGCATTGAGAAGTTTTCGGAACTGCTGCGCTACCAGCTGTATGACCAGCAGCAACAGGTACCGGTAATGAACGAAATAGAGTACCTGCAAAACTTTATCGACCTGCAAAAAGTCCGCAGCAGTGAAAAACTTAAGTTGAAAGTGCAGTTAGACGAAGGCCTGAACGGGCAAATGGTGTACCCGCTGCTGTTTTTGCCGCTGGCAGAGAATGCCTTTAAATTTATCGGCGGCGAATACAAGTTAAACATCAGCGCAGCCATTGAAGGCAAACAGATAGCTTTTAAAGTTGAAAATTCAACACCTGAATTTGATACGCCCGCGGAAAAAAAAGGAGGCATCGGTATCGAAAATTTAAAGCGGCGGCTCGATCTGTTATACCCGGGAAAACACACTTTCGTCACCAAAAAAGAGAACAATACCTTTACCGCCGAACTGAAATTGGAGTATGAATAAAATAACCTGTGTTATAACGGACGATGAGCCCTTTGCCCGTAAAGGTTTGCAGGGATATGTGGAAAAGATGAGCTTTTTGGACTTGAAAGGCGTTTGCGAGGACGCCCTACAATTAAGTGAATTGTTAAGGAAGGAGCCGGTCGACCTGCTTTTCCTAGACATACAAATGCCGCATTTAACGGGGATAGAATTTGTAAAAGCATTATCCAATCCTCCAAAAGTGATCTTTACCACAGCTTATGAACAATATGCCCTGCAGGGTTTTGAGTTGGATGTGCTTGATTACCTGCTTAAACCCATCAGTTACGAGCGTTTTTTTAAAGCTGCCTGGAAAGCGCATGACTATTTTGCATCGAAGGGCGAAAAAGCAAGCGCATCCGTGCCTTACATGTTCGCCAAAGCAAACGGCAAGCTGGAAAAGATCAGCTTTGATGAAATTCTATTTATAGAGGGTATGGAAAACTATGCCGCCGTGCATCTACCTAATAAAAAACTGATCATCCATACTACCATTAAAGCATTGCTGGAAAAGTTGCCGGCAGGACAGTTTGTACAAACGCATAAATCGTACATCGCTGCAATCGATAAAGTAGAGAGTATAGACGGTAACACGTTGTATATTCAAAAACACCAGGTGCCGGTGAGCAAGTATTTAAGGGATGTGGTTATGGAGCAGATTGTGAGGTGATTTGCAGATGTGCAGATGTGCAGATGTGCAGATATGCAGATGTGCAGATGTGCGGATGTGCAGATGTGCAGATGTGCAAATGTTTCCCGCACATGTGGATGATTTAAAAAAAACGCCTCCCGGTTTCAGGAGGCGTTTTTTATTTATTTACATAAGCCGCATAAGCCTGCTTCACAAGCAGCTTTTGTGCAGCCGCAAGTCGTTTTGCATTCCGTTGTACATTTCTTTTTTGTACATTTTTTGCAATCGCCTGGTTTTGCAAATGCGCCTGCGGTTAACATAACCGCAAGGGTTAACATTATGATCTTTTTCATGATTTTAAATTTTACTTAAATTATTAATACTTGTTGATTTTGAATTTCACAGGTATTGCGGGGTAATAATTTAAGCAGCGGGCGGTCGCCAGGGCGAGGAGTTAAAATCAGTTAATTCACTTTGCGGCAGGCGGGGATAATCTATCTTGCCCGTTGCAAAATTTCTTTGTATACCGGTCTTGAAAGGAACCACAAATGCACAACAGAGCATGCAAAATGCGCAGCTTTGGCCGGATCTTTCGTTTTTGTTATGAGAGCATGGAGCGTGTTTGCAGGAATGTTTCACCATCATGCAAATATCTTTAACGGTAGCACATGAAACTGCTGGTTTAGCCTGACCACAATTACCGGTTGGGTAGCTGAACCCGGAGGTTAGCACCAGCACGATGAGTAAAAAGCAAAGCAGCGGTTTGATCATGATGAATAGCCAAAGCTAATTATTTTTTCTAATAAAAACACCCTGAAGTCGTGTTGTCCCGGACGGGGACGTATTATTTCTTCTTCTCCATCACCGCCTGGTAAGCAGTATTCAACGCATCTTCCAGCATATCCTCTCTTACATTACTCAATTCAACAAAAGTCGATCCCCGTAAACCCCATTTGTTTGGGACCGGAAAAAAGATGCTTGGGTCGAATGAATGAAATACAGATTGATCGATGGGAGTGAGCTTCACCATCATCCGGTTTTGCGGCTCCCAAAGCGTGGCAAATATGCGGTTGTTTGCCCGGAAGGATGGCCGGCCGTGGTGGTCCTGTTCAATTGCTCCCGGCAATGACAGGGCCATTTGCCGGGCGGTTTCCAAATCGACCATAGTATTTATTTTTTTGCCGAGAGGGCAATTTTTATTCCTAAACTGATCAAAACCAGGCCCGTTATTTTTTCCTGCATGCGCCAAACCCTTGGGTTGCGTTTAAAAAAGTCCTTGGTTTTGCCAAATATGCATGCAATAACCACGAGCACTAAAGTTCCCTGAACGTCAAACCAGAATCCAAGCGTGAATAATTGAAGTTTAAAATGCGGCGAAGCCGGATCGATGAACTGGGGCAAAAAGGATAAAAAGAAAACCGCTACCTTGGGATTCAGCACATTAGTAACCGCTCCTTGCTTAAACAACTTCGGGTAATTGGCTTTTACAGGCTGTTCGTTTATTGTGTCGATGTTCGGTTTGGAAACCAGGGCCTTTACGCCCAGGTAGATCAAATATCCCGCGCCTGCAAATTTTATCAATCCAAAAAGCCAGGCTGATTCGGCGATAATGATGGATAGGCCCAACACCGCTGCCGAGATATGCACAAAACAGCCGGCAAATACCCCCAATGCCGACACGATGCCCCCTTTTACCCCTTGCGAAATACTTCTTGACGCGACGTAAAGCATATCATTGCCAGGTGTTAGGTTCAGCAGCAGCGAGGCAATGAAAAACAGGTACAGGTTTTGGAAAGTGAACATTTCTTTAAGTTGATTGAGTTGATTAAGTTGGATTAAGTTGATTGAGTTGTTATTTATACATTAAAAATGCGACTTTTACGCGTCAATTCAAAGCAAATTTATGGCGAGCCCGGATAACGGACATGTAAACCTGGAAATAGGCGAAAACGGCATAGCCACCGTTAGCTTTTATCATCCGGCGCAAAATTCGTTGCCGTCCAATTCGCTGGCTGAGCTTGTTGAAAAAATAAATGCAGCCGGGAATAATCCTCAAACGCGGGTTATTGTACTTAAAAGCGCGGGCGACCGGACGTTTTGCGCCGGCGCCAGTTTTGATGAGCTGTTGCAAATAAAAGATAAAGAGCAGGGCGCCGAATTTTTTTCGGGATTTGCGCGTGTGATCAATGCCTGCCGTAAGTCGCCGAAAATTATTATTGCCCGCATACAGGGCAAAGCGGTGGGCGGCGGCGTAGGTCTTGCTTCTGCCGCTGATTATTGCCTGGCGACGGAAGCAGCATCAATTAAGTTAAGCGAGCTGGCTATCGGTATAGGGCCGTTTGTTATTTCACCGGCCGTTATCCGCAAGATCGGTTTGCCCGCTTTTTCGCAACTAACCATTCGCGCCAGCGATTTTCAAACCGCGCAATGGGCGCTGGACAAAGGGCTGTACAACGAAATTTATAAGGATATTGACGCGCTTGACCTTGCTGTTGAACAGTTGACGACGAAATTGGCGTCCTATCACCCCGAAGCCTTATCCGGCCTGAAGGAAATATTATGGGAAAGTACAGCAGACTGGGACGAGTTGCTCCGGCATCGCGCAGCCATCAGCGGTGAGCTGGTGCTGTCGGCATTTACGCAGGCTGCCTTGAAGGGCTTTTTGGCAAAATAGAAATCGCATTTAATCATCGTTCGCTAAGTTAAATTAATTGCATTTTCTTCTTTTTTTTATTATAACTTAGGTAGCGGGAATAAAATCCACGTTTTGGTAAGGGCAAAACCCTTAAATAGCATTAGTCCACATATATGCAAAGCCTACCTAAAAGCAACGCAATCACGATTGTTAGCTGGATAACCATCGTTACAGGCATCTTTGTAATTGTCAGCTGGATATTTCGTTTACCCGGCCTTGAAACATATTTTCCACACTATGTTTCCATGAGGTTCAATACGGCTTTGTGTTTTTCGCTCGCGGGCGGCGCGCTGCTGATCACCCAATACCAGCATAAAAAAAAAGCAGGCGTATGGGTAATTTTCCTATCGGCGTTAACCGCTTTTACCGGGGCTTTATCGCTATCGCAAAATATTTTTCATTTTAATACAGGTATCGACGAGTTGTTTATCACCGATTACCTGGCCGCAGCTGAAAAATACCGCTTCCCCGGGCGTATGGCCCCAAATGTTTCATTTTGTTTTTTGCTTACTGGCCTCGCGCTATTGGGTGCGTTTGCCAAAAACCGTTTGATAAAAGTTATCTCGCAATATGCCTTGCACCTCGTAACTGTCTTTTCGGTAGTAGCTATTATCGGTTATTTATACAACGTTACACTATTTTATAATTTTTCGTTCGTGGCTTCAATGGCAGCACAGTCGGCTGTATTGTTTTTTATCATTTCCATAACAGCCACCCTGTTGCAGCCATCTCTGGGTATAACCAGTTTATTTACAGGCGGCCTGGTTGGAAATAAGGTGGCACGGAGGCTATTTGTGCTGATTGCTTTGATGGTGATCGTTTTTGGGGAACTGCGATTATTGTCGCAGCGCTATCAACTGCTCCCGGCCGAAATTGGTATACCGTTGCTCATTGTATTCTTTTTAGGAACGAGTCTGCTGATCATCTGGTATACCGCGCGCTGGCTTAACCGGGTGGATGGCAAACGATATGAGGCCGAGGAAGAGATAAAAGCGCTTAACGAAGAACTGGAGGAAAGAGTGCAGGAACGAACTAATGAATTGCAGAACCTGCTTGAAAAATTTCGCGAGAGTGAATCCAAATTCAGGGCGGCGTTCGAGCATTCGGGTATAGGAATGGCCCTGGTTTCGTTTAAAGGGGAGTGGTTAAAAGTAAACCGGCGTTTGTGCGAGCTATTAGGCTATACGGAAGAAGAGCTGTTATCCATGACATTTATGGATATAACATATCCCGATGACCGGGAAATAAGCGCCGGCGGTATGGAAATGGCGGCAACGGGGTTAAAAGAATCCCATCGCATCGAAAAGCGCTACCTGTGTAAAAACGGCTCGGTGATATGGGCAAGCGTGAATATCTCGACCGTAAGCGATGAACAAGGCCGGCCGGTGTATATGGTTAACCAGATTGAGGATATTACTGAACGCAAAAAGATCGACGCCCGGTTCAGGGCAATTGTTGAGGGTGTATTTGTCGGCATAAAATTGAACGACGCCAACGGCAGCATCATTTATCGCAGCCCTTCGATGAAGGCGATCAACGGCTGGACCGATGAGGAAATGGACCGGAATTACTTTAAGCTGGCCCATCCCGACGACCTGGAAAGAATAGAAGATGTTCACCGCGAGGTTTTGGCAAACCCCGGCAAATCGATAAATATTATTTATCGCATATTGCACAAAGACGGGCATTATATATGGATTGAATCCCTGCTTTGCAATAGACTATCAGACCCTGAGCTTGGCGCAATCATAACGGTAACCCGCGATATTACTGAGCGCAAAACAATTGAAGACCAGCTTAAAAAGAGCGAGCGGAAATATCACTCATTGATCGAACATGCTTCGGATGCCATTTACCTGCTTGATTTTGAGGGCAATATTACCGAGGCAAACGAAAGTATGTGCGAAATGACCGGTTACTCGAATGATGAGTTGTTGAAGATGAAAATAGCAGAGCTGGTTGACCCGGAGCAATTAAAAACCGACCCGCTGCCATACGGCCCCGTCGATACGGAAACTTCAATTATCAGGGAGAGAAGGCTGCGGCGCAAGCACGGGCAGGTTTTCGACGTGGAGATCAATGTAAAAACGATTGCCGACAACCAGGTATTGGTAATTGCCCGCGATATTACCGACAGGAAACTAATGCAGGCAAGCCTTCGCGAAGCCGAACTAAAATTCAGGACGCTGGCCGAAAAATCGATGGTGGGCGTTTACATCAGTCAAGCCGAACGGTTTATTTATGTGAACCCGCGCTTTGCCGAAATTTTTGGCTATGAACCGGAGGAACTCGTCAATACCAAAGAAAGTGCGGTCGACATTATTATATGGGATGAGGACAGGCCAACCGTTCGAGAAAATGTAGGTGCGCGTTACCGCGGCGATATTGAAAACGCACATTATGAAGTGCGGGGAAAAAGGAAAGACGGCACGCTTAATTATGTCGAATTTTTTGGCAGCCGGGTAACCATCGACGGCAAAATCTGCATCATCGGTACCATGCTGGATATTACCGAACGGAAAAAGGTTGAAGAACTTATAGTAAGGGAAAAAACACTTTCGGACACTATCATCAATAGTTTGCCGGAAGTGTTTTATCTGCGAAGCAGTGACGGCGCATTTTTACGCTGGAATAAAAATTTTGAAAAAGTAACCGGTTACTCGCCGGAAGAAATCAAGACATTAGACTCGAGGCAGCAGTTGGCCGAAGAAGACCGGGGACTGGTAAAGGGGGCTGTTGAACAAATGTTAAAAGAAGGCCATGCTACGGTTGAAGCAAGCGTAGTTACCAAAGCGGGTGATAAAATACCGTTTTTAATCACTATTAGCTCCATTACGTACGAAAACCAGCCGTGTGTACTGGGCATCGCCATTGATATATCTTCGCGCAAAAAGGCCGAGGAGGAGTTGCGCAGTTCCGAGCATAAATACAAGCTGCTTTTTGAAAGTAACCCGCTGCCCATGTGGATGATAGCTAAGGATGACCTTTCTGTAATTGCTGCCAATGACGCTACCTCGGCATTATATGGTTACACCAAAGATGAACTGCTGAGCATGAAGGCCACCCAATTCAGGCCGTCTGAGGATTTTGATGAGCAAATGGAGGACTGGCAAACCGATATGAGCGATATAACCAGCCAACGCATCATCAGGCATGTCAAAAAGGACGGCACAATAATTTTCGTTCAGATCATCGCCCACGATATTGAATTTGAAGGCAGGTTGGTGAGGCTTGCTTTTTCGAACGATGTTACCGAAAAAATAAAAGCCGAAGAGACACTTAAAAAATCTGAAGCAAACCTTAAAACCATTATGGACACGACCGATACAGCCTATGCATTGCTGGATAAGGAACTGAACGTGGTGACGTATAACCAGATGGCGGTTAAGTTTGTAAACAGCCAATTTCGCCAATTTCCATCCGAGCCCGGCCGCTTAGCCGATTATTTTCCAAAAGATAGGTTTGCTGAATTTGTAAGGTATGCCGGCGAGGTGCTAAATGGCCGCAGCATAAGTTATGAGATCAGTTATCCCCAGCCTGATGGTTCGGTTTCGTGGTATTATGTGCGGTTGTTCCCCATAATGAACGACGCAAAAAAAATACTGGGGTTAATGCTGGCCCTATCGGATATTACCGAAAGAAAAAATGCCGAAGATAGTTTGAAGGTAGCCTATAAGCTGGTGCAGGACCATATAAACAGTATAAAAGAAATGGCCTGGAAGCAATCGCACCTGGTACGTAGCCCCGTTGCCAACTTAAAGGGGCTGGTTGCCATGCTCGCAATGGACTATTCCAACGCAAAAGTTCAGGAATATATTACGGCGGAGCTGGAGCGGCTGGACAAGATCATCATCGAAATGGCGGAAGACGCCTCGAACCATGACTGAAGGATAGTTTTATTTTGAACGCATGTCCGGCCCGTTAATAAAGCGATAACGATGCCTTTTATGTGAACTCGTTATTGCTAAAACGACAGTATTATTTAACAACTTTCGACCCAAAAAAAGCGTATAATTACAAGGAAACACTTTGGAAACAGCAGATTAATTTTGCAATAATTTACCGGGATAACTGTTGGTTATTGTTAAAGATTAAATAGCTTTACGACAAGTTTTTAAAACGATTTTTTTAACACATTCTGATATATTCGACGCATGTTTTATTGGTTATTTACCTTAGTATTTTTTGCCTGTATCCTGGTCCTCATTTCTATCTTTAATTACTACGAGAAGCGTAAATCGGTTGAAAAAAATTTAGAAAAAATAAGGAATAAGTGGGGCCGGCCGATAAACGCGCGCCGCAACTTTAAGATGATAGCGGCTTACCTGAACGGCATTGATGACCCGGCGCGCTTATCTAATGCTATTGCAGACGACCTGGACATGAATGGTATTTTTAACTTTATCGACCGTACCAATTCCAAACCGGGTAAGCAATATCTTTACAAAAAGCTTTTCACCCCCGAAACATCATTTGAAAGCCTGCTTAAATTCGACAAAAAGGTTGAAGCAGTGAACCTGCCGCGGCCCGACCTGGAGGGTATAGAGCTGGATTTAGCCCAGCTGAACAGCCCTGATGCTTATTACGTGGCCGATTTGTTTTTAAGAGAGCACGAATTTTTACTGGCCCCGATAATGGGCCTCTACGTCAGGTTATCGGGCGTAGCCATTATCGGTTTGCTGGCATCGTTGTTTATTGTGCCCAACCCCATATGTTTTATTGTACTGGTTGTGCTTATCGGCGGCAATATTGCCCTTCATTACGGTACACGCAATAAAATATCGGCATATACGCGCTCGCTGCCGCAGTTGATGATCCTGCACGGCGTGGCGCGGAAACTACTAAAGAAGGTGAAATCTGAACAGGAGGAAGATGTTAAACAAAGTTTGAGCAAATTATCCGGCCTGCACCGGGCGCTACGGCTCGTAAACTTTGAGAGCAAGCTGGCCGGCAATCCCGAAAACCTGGCCTATGCAATCTACAAGTTTTTTAAAGTGCTCTTTTTGCTCGAGCCATTGATGTTCCTTACCTCGGTGCGGCGTGTAAATAAGTACCGGGCCGATATAGAAGTGATCTTTAACTTTGTTGCTGAAACCGATGCCCTAATAGCCATTCTTTCGGTAAGGACGGGTTTGCCGTTTTACAGCAAGCCGGTATTTTATACCGAAAGCCTGAAAATGGACCTTACAGATCTGTACCATCCGCTAATCTACAATTGCGTTCCAAACTCCATTCATACCCGTACAGACGAGGGCGTTTTGATCACCGGGTCCAACATGTCGGGCAAAACAACGTTTATCCGCTCCATCGCCATCAATACTTTGCTGGCGCAAACTATTTATACTACCTGCACCCGCGAGTATAAAGCGCCCTTGCTGAAAATTCAAACCAGCGTACGCACGACCGACGACCTGGGCGAGAACAAGAGCTACTTCCAGGCCGAGGCGCTCTCTATCCTCGATATTATTAACCAGTGTGGCGGCGATGAACCGGTTAAGAGCCTGGTGATCATCGACGAAATTTTCAGAGGGACCAATACCATCGAGCGCATCGCGGCAGCAAAATCAGTATTAACCTACTTAACCGACAATAAAAACTTTGTCTTCGTCTCCACCCACGACCTGGAGCTGGCCGAACTGTTGGATAATGATTATGCGGTTTACTCTTTCGAAGAATCGGTAAGCGATACCCGCCTGGTGTTTGATTATAAGATGAAGACCGGTGTGCTGAAGAATAAAAATGGTATCGCTATTTTGGAAACTATTGGTTACCCGGAATCTGTTGTGGAGGACGCTTATATTGTGAGTGAAGAGCTGAAGAGGAAGTATACGTATTGAGAATCCACTACCCGCCCAAAGAAAAATAAAAGTCATGCTGAACTTGTTTCAGCACCCCATCATACAGGTAGCCCGCTGATAGGTAACCAACATATCGGTTACCCAGTGCCCGGTTATCCGTCTATTCATTACTTAGCAAGTGAGGTGCCGAAACAAGTTCAGCATGACCTGTCTTTTTTTTCAGCTCTTCTTTTTAGCACGATCTCATCGCACCCTATTCCTCAAAACCCGCATTTCCTCCTGCAGCTGTTCAATTCGTTCCAATAAATGCGTAATGGCTTCGATGCCCGGCACGTTTATTTCAAGTTCCGTGTGCATCCTGATCATTTTTTCCAGCTTTTGCAACTCGCTTTCGGGAATATAGGTGGTTTCATTCACCACACGCAATTCCAGCAGCCCGGCATCGCTAAGGGAGCTGATAAAGGTATATTCCACCTCGTGCCAGGTGCAGATTTCGGTGGTGGCGATCAGGTTGGTCATTGGGTCATTAGTCATTGGTCATTTAGTCATTAGTTCATTGATCCGTGGTCATTGGCAAATTTTTCTACCTTTTACCTTTCACCTCCCCCAGCGAGCTCTTCAAACAGTTTCTTTTGCTTGTCGGTCAGATTGGTGGGGAGCTGGATATCATAGGTAACGTACAAATCGCCAAACTCATTCTCTCTTTTATAAACCGGCATGCCTTTGCCCTTTAGCTTTACTTTGGTGCCGTTTTGGGTTTCGGGCTTTACCTTTATTTTAACTTTACCGTTTAAGGTGTTTATCGTTACTTCGCCCCCGAGCACCGCTGTGTACAGGTTAAGCCTGGTTTCGGCATAAAGATCACTCCCGTTTCGGCGGAAATGCGGATCATCAGCAATTACAAAGGTAATGTACAAGTCGCCGCCCGGGCCGCCGTTTACACCGGGGCCGCCATGTCCGGCAATTTTTATGGTTTGGCCATTCTCAACGCCCGCAGGAATGGTTAAGCGAATGTTTTTGCCGTTAACGGTTAATGTCTGCTTGCGGCTCTCGGCAACATCCCTTAAATTCAGGTGTAACTCGGCATTGAAATCCTGTCCGCGAAATTTTGCCTGTCTGCCGCCGGCCGACCTGCCGCTTTGCCCAAACATGGATTGAAAAAAATCGGAGAAATCATCGCTGCCAAATCCTTCAAAACTTGATGCATGCCCGCCGGTAAATGGTTCGCCCTGGTGTTGCGTACGTTGCTGTTGCTGGTATTTTTCATACTCCTCGCCGTGTTGCCAGTTCTCGCCGTATTTATCGTACTTTTTTCTCTTTTCCGGGTCGCTTAGCACCTCGTTGGCTTCATTCAGTTGCTGAAATTTTTTGTTGGCCTCTGCATCGTTGGGGTTTAAATCGGGATGATGTTTACGGGCAAGCTTGCGGTAAGCATCTTTAACTTCCTTTTCGGTAGCTGTTTTGGGCACGCCTAATACCTGGTAGTAATCAATAAAGGCCATAGTTAGTAATAAATATACTATCGGATCGATAAAAACTACGTCAACGCAGTTTTGTTTTTTGATGATAACGATATTTCGACGGCGTCCGCAATACTTTACAATCGGGTGCCGGTTAAGTTTTAACCGGCAGGCGCCTTTACTCAAAATTAAAAAATAAGGGCTATATTCGGTAAATCCTTGCAGATTTAATAATCCCCGGGATAAAATAGACCGTTTAGATATTAAAAAGAACGTCGGGCATAGGGATGTCCCATCATAGCGATGGGTTTTAAACCCATCGCTATGATAATATTAGAATATATTTGGTTTTCTGCTGTCATTAATTGACGTTTGTTATTCAAATGTCTTTAGAGGGTGTGAAACAAATGTTTACCATAGCGATGGGTTTTAAACCCATCGCTATGGAGGATGATCGAATAATTTTCAATATTTCAGCAACCATTTTTAAGCGGATCGCTATATTTGGGTATCATAATCTGCTACTATGCCTCAAAGTTATTCGTCACTGTGGGTTCACCTGATCTGGTCTACTAAAAATCGTACGCCTTTATTAACTCCTGCTTTAAAAAAAGAAGTCTACAAAGTGATTCATGACATATCAAGCGATCATGAGATATATCTCGACTGCATAAACGGAGTGGAAGATCACGTGCATTTATTAGTGAGGTTACGCACCGACCAATCCGTTGCAGACGTTGTTAAAACGATAAAAGGAAACTCATGGGATAATTTTAAAGAGGACCCGGAAAGATATGTCACCTGGCAGGATGGTTTTGCTGCATTTACGGTCAGCCCCAGCCATTTGAAGAGAGTGCGCGGTTATATTTATAATCAGGAGAAGCATCACCAAACTAAATCCTTTAGTGACGAATTGAAGGAATTGAAAGAAATTGCCAAATCACAACGAAAAGAGTAAATCTTGGCTTTATAGCTGATAGCGATTGGTTTTAAACCCATCGCTACCCAGGAATTGTTAACAACTCTTGATTCCTTTCCCCCATAAAATGCTTTGATTTGTATCACTTCAAACTTAAATGATAATTCGGCTATGCAAGAACCCAATTTCTATAACTTTAACGACATCGAGGCCAAAGAAGTAGCTCCCGGTTTTTTCTCCAAACTGATCCACACCGAAAAAAACACGATCAATTTCCTTGAAGTGAAAAAAGGAAGTGCAATACAGCGCCACCGGCACGTGCACCAGCAATGCTCGTTTGGTATTGAAGGGCGGTTTGAACTGGTTGTTGACGATGTGCCGCAGGTGCTGGAGAATGGCGTATTTGCCATCATCCCCTCAAATGTGTGGCACAGCGGCGTGGCGCTTACGGATTGCAAGCTGATCGATATTTTTAGCCCGGTTAGGGAAGACTACCAGGCGCTTGGCGGACTTGTTTTATAAAAAATTTAACAGGTGTTTGTAGCTTCGGCCCACGGGGATGATCTCGCCGTTGATCAGCACCACTTTGTTGGTCCCGATTTCCTTTATCTTGCTGTTGGTTACCAGGTATGATTTGTGGATACGCAGAAAGTGTTTTTCAGGAAACAACTCCTCCACCGTTTTCAGCGAACCTTTTATAATGATTTTGCCATCTTCGGTGTAAACGATGGAATAATCTTTTAACCCCTGTATATAGGAGACGGTGGCGATAGGTGTCCTTAACTTTTTTGTACCTGATTTTAAAAGCAGGAATTCATCATCTTTTTGTGTGTTAATAAATGCCGGTGCCCGGCTAAGCTCTTCCTGCAATTTGATAAGTTCCTTGCGTTGTTCGTACCAATCGAGACTGAGTTTAAAGGCCACAGTAAGCAGCAGATACCAGGCCGTGGTGATAAAATTAAAAGGGATATTGTACCAAAAATTGCGGTAGTAAAGCGCCCCGATCACAAATCCATATAAATAAATATCATAACAACTTTGCAGGCTTACATATAAGCTAATTGACAATACCAGTGAGCCGAAATATGCCAGGTATTTTTTCGCCAGCAAAAAACGGGGTATCAGGTAGTAAAGGTGCAGGTAGGCGAGCGAAATGATCAGCAAAAGCCTAACCGTAATACATTCGGCAAAATGGCCCAGCCCAACCTTTTGGATGAGGTAACTCCTGTCGTATAAAAATATGAGTGTGATGATCACCCAGTAACCGAGGTTCAGCAATCGTTTTTCAACCGGCCATTTCATAGGTTTAATTTGAATGATATAAAGTTGAAGATAAATTGGGATAAACGACAGATTTTGTAGACGAACGTTGAATTTAATAGATGAGTGTTTTAGTTGATTAAGTTGATCAGGTTGGATTAAGTTGACCCGATAGCTATCGGGTGAGTTGGGGAGCGCCAACTTAATCAACCACTCACTTAATCAACTTAATCAACTCCCCGATATCTACAATTCCCGCCGTTGGTCTACTTTATTTTAGGGGGTCAAAACGTCTGGCTAAACTTGCCTCAATCAATTTTATCGATATGAAAAAGATAATCGTATTTATGATACTCCTTGCGACCTGCCTGGCGGGCGCGGTCAGTCACCATTATATCGTGGCCGCCAGCCCTAAATCGCCGTTTATCATTAAAAAGATCGAACTGGCCCTCAAACCCTACAGCGTAGAAGCCGCTGATTTGAACGGCGACAAAATTACCGACCTGGTGATTGCCAACGGCGAAGACAGCAGCGTAACCATATTGCTGGGCACGGGCGGCGGAAATTTCAGGGAGGCTAAAGGATCGCCATTCCCGGCGGGATTTATGCCCAATGACATCGCCATAGCCGATTTTAACAAGGACGGCAAACCAGACCTTGCCTTTGCAAACCATTCCAAAAAATACATGACGGTTTTGCTGGGCGATGGCAAAGGCGGATTTAGCCCGATGCATGGCTCGCCCTTTTATGTGGATGTGCGCCCTCATACCCATGGTATCGCGGTGGCTGATTTTAATAAAGACGGCAACCTGGATTTGCTGACCGACAGCTGGGGCAATAACCAGCTGGCCATTTTATTTGGCACTAACACACATGGGTTTGCCAATGAAGCAAAGTATATCAACGTGGGGAAACATCCTTACCAGCGGGCGCGGGTTGCCGATTTTAACAGGGACGGTATCCCTGACATCGGGACCACGAACCTCGACGGTAACGACGCCACCATTTTGCTTGGCGACGGAAAAGGGGGCTTCCGCGAAGCGCCGGGCTCGCCGTTTGCGTGCGGCGACTCCCCGTTCGGCATAGCGATCGGCGATATTAACGGTGACCATAACCCTGACCTCGCCATCATTAATTCGCCTACCATAACTTCGTCGAATACCGGGCATGACGGTTTAACCATTTTGACCGGCGACGGCAGAGGCGGGTTTAAAATGATACCGGGCTCGCCGTTTAAGACTGGCATCAGCCCCAGCCGGGTGGCCATCGGCGATGTAAATGGCGACGGCATTGCAGATATTGTGGTCACCAATTATAAAAGCGCCTCAATCACTGTATTTATAATGAATAGAAATGGAGTTGCTGCAAATTATACCATCCCGGTAGGCGATAAACCCGACGGCGTGGCCATAGCCGATTTGAGCAGCAAGGGCAAACGGGATATTATTGTTGGGAACAGTGGCAGTAATTACCTGGATATTATTTCGATGAAATAACCGGTTGATTTTTTAATCAGCGAAAAGGCCCCCGGGGAAACGGAGGCCTTTTGTTTTTAGTGACCGTCATGATGGCGGCGGCGGGGATGGTGCCAATGGCGATGGTGCCGGTGATGATTCACAGGCTGTGCAATAGCGCTGCCGAACGTGCACGCCATGATGGCGATAACTAATAATGCTTTCAGGTACTTCATAATTTTTGCTTTTTATTTGTTTTGGATTGTTTCTACTGACTGTTAAACTCGCAATTTTTTCAAAGGTTTATCAGTTTGATGAAACAAGCACAATTGTTACATAAAGCTACGCGTCGTACTTATTATTTAAAAATCGAGTTGCTGCACCTCTAACGTAAGTTGCATCCCGACCGGCAAAATACAGTTCTTCCATTCTCAGCCTAAACCGACTTATCACAAACTCTTTCCTGTATTAATTTGTACCATTTTTCAAAAAGTTTAAGTTTGCGGCTTTAAAATAAATTATGCCGATAACAAAAGCCACAGCTGCCGACGTACCCGAATTAAATATTTTAGTAAACAGCGCCTACCGGGGCGAAAGCTCCAAAAAAGGTTGGACCACCGAAGCGAACCTGCTGGATGGCATCCGTATTGACCAGGAAACGCTTTACAGCTATTTTGACGATCCGAAGATCACCATTCTTAAAAACATAAACGAAGAAGGGCGTATAACCGGCTGTGTTTACCTGGAAGAACGGCAGCCGAAATTGTATGTGGGCATGTTCAGCGTTTCGCCGGATTTGCAGGCGGGCGGCATTGGCCGGGCTTTGTTGCTGGCTGCCGAAGATTTTGCAAAGGAAATTGATTGCCACACATTAACCATGACGGTAATCAGCACCCGGCATGAACTGATCAGTTGGTACGAGCGCCGGGGCTTTAAAGCGACCGGCGAGATACAGCCATTTCACGACGGGAAAAAATTTGGGATACCAAGGCAGGAGATCGAGTTGATTGTGATGGAGAAGCGGGTGTGATGGGGGATGTTTATTTCGTTTAACAATTACAAACCAGTATGTTGGTTTTAGGTTGTAGAGACGCAATATTTTGCGTCTTGGAACGGATGCCGGCATTTACCGCCAATTTTCCTTTAATTGGGTTCGAGACGCAAAATATTGCGTCTCTACGATGGAAAACGGTGAATTTTTGGCGTTCATTTGGTGTTCAAAAATAAACGCTTTTTGACGATCGAAAATTTTTTTCGATGCCGTTTGCACCCGTTTTGAATGCGTTTGAAGGTTTTCGTAACCGTTTTGACCGGCATTTGAAAGACTATAGAACGATGCTGAAAGGCAACTTTTAAAAAACCGGCCCCATCGGGGCCAAATATCGGTAGCAACCAGGCGAATGAACATGTTCGTGCCGCAGGTACGAAATATTCGCCACATGTTGGCGTAAATGTCCCGCGGTTAGTTGCGTACCTACAGCACGCTTTTTATTTGGTAAATTTTTTCTACCGATATTTTGCACCTGCGGCGCAAATTAAATGCGCTATAAATGATCTTGTCATTAAAATTCACTATGACATTTTAGCATGGGGCGCGATTATAAAGTATTGTAAACGCATTTCAGGATTTGCCATTAAAAGTGTCAATTTTTTCGGGCCGATCTGCTTCAAAAACGTTCATTTAGCGTTCAATTCGCGCGCGAAAATTGAACTCTTTTTGAGATGAGAATGATCGCCTGTGGTTTTGGTAAATTTATTAAGTATCTTGTTATCAATAAAATAGAACCAATTTCTACTTAACATAATAGTGTTCAATATGTTCAAAGTGTTCAATTTTTAGCTCGCCTGAACACTTGAACACTCCGAAAAAACCTGACCTTTTTCGGATATTTTTTTTCAAACACATGCAACTTCCCGAAAAAAATCGTTGTCTAATAAGGCAAAGAGTCAGGGACAATGGTTATTGAGATGGAAGAGGTTCATCCGAAATTAAAAGACTTCATTGTTGATTACTGCAACCGGTACAAGATTACCGAGGTTGATCCGCGCAGCTTGCGGCTGGATACCAGTATCGACCTTGACCTGGATATTGCGGATATTGAAATAGACCTTTTCCTGGCTGAATTTGTGGAGACCTTCCGCGTTGACCAGTCGAAATTCAGCTGGTATAAATATGGATACCCAACGGGTTCGGCAAGTGTGCGGGTGATCAAGGCCGTATTCGGGTACAATTCGCCATGGGTAAAACGGCTGTCGAACCGCTTGTATAAGCCGAAGTTCAGGGTGAGCAACCTGCAGGACGCTGTAAGGACCGGGAAATTACTTTAAGGCCGTTGCGGGTTACAAAGCGGCCCCGTCCGCCAAAGGCGGAAAAATGTTTGGTCAGCTTGCAACGGTCCGCATTTTCAGGGGTTTGCCGCGTAGCCCGCAACGGCGTTTAAATTTTTTATTCCCGAAACGAAAAATCCACCGTTTTATGATAGGGTAAATGATAAATCGCATACATTTATCAGGCAAAACCAAGTTAAACCCATAAGTATGCACATTCTTCGCCGCCTGGCCCTGTTTGGGTGTTTGCTGTTATCAGCAAATGCCTTTGGGAAGAAAATAGTTACAGTAAGCTCTCCTGACAGTAAAATAAAATTTCTGCTGAGTACGGATAACGCCGGCTTGTACTACCAGGTGTTTTATAAAGGTGTTTTGATGGTGGATCATTCCCGGTTAAACATTGTATTTAAAGAAGGCGGTGCATTTAATAAAGAGTTGGTTTTGGCCTCTGCAAGGTCTGAAAGCGTAACTGAGGATTATGACCTGCTGACAGGCAAAACCAGCAAAGTACACAGCGAAAGCAACGGTGTTTTGGTGCCTGTTTCCGAGTCTGGCGGGCTGAAAAGGCATTTAGACATTGAGGTTCGCGTATTTAACGACGGCGCGGCATTCCGGTAT
The DNA here is from genome assembly GCA_035656115.1 of Mucilaginibacter sp. Lineage (GTDB taxonomy): Bacteria > Bacteroidota > Bacteroidia > Sphingobacteriales > Sphingobacteriaceae > Mucilaginibacter. The sequence continues at coordinate 36,956 of DASRTD010000317.1, read as the reverse complement.
GTTATCCCCGAACAAAAGCAATGGCCAGCAATGGTAAATATCTCGGATGAATTCGATTCATTCAACCTAACCCAAAACCCGACTGCCACCATATTGCTGCGCCAAAACTATACCACCTCGCACGAAGGCCTGTACACCCGGGCGCCGCTGGACCAATTAAAGCCGGATACCCTGATGGACCTGCCGGCCCTGTTTGAATACCCCAACAACACCTTCCTGGCCATTACCGAAGCTAACCTGCACGATTATGCCGGCATGTACCTAATGAAGCATAACGGTTTTTTGGAGAGCCGCTTATCCCCGCTGCCGCATCAAACCGAATTAAAGGTAAAAGCGACATTACCCCATAATAGTCCCTGGAGGGTGATGATGATTAGCGACAGGGTAGGGGCGCTGATCGAGTCCAACATCTTGACCAATCTCGCGGAACCCTGCAAAATAAAAGACCTATCGTGGATAAAGCCCGGTAAATGTACTTTCCCCTGGTGGAACGGGGACGTAGTGCCGGATACCATTAACGCGCCCGGCAATAATTATGTAACCAATATGTATTATGTGGATTTTTGTGCCAAATATGGGCTGGAATATCATTCAGTAGTAGAATATGGACTGCATGAGTGGTACGTAAACGATGGTGCAGGTTTTCAACCCGGGCCGCATGCAGATCCATCAAAAGCTGTTCCGGGGCTGGATATGCAGCAGATCTGCGATTCAGCGGCTAAAAAGGGTGTGGGCATACGAGTTTGGGTGCATTTTTATGCGCTGTACCCAAAGCTGGATGAAACGTTCACCCAATATGAAAAGTGGGGTATAAAAGGCCTGATGTGCGATTTTATGGATCGCGACGACCAGGAGATGGTAAACATGCAGGAAGAAATATTGCAAAAAGCGGCACAGCATCACCTGCATGTACAGTTTCACGGGGCCTACAAACCTACCGGTGAAAGCCGTACCTGGCCAAATGAGTTTACCCGCGAAGGCACGCTGAACTACGAAAACGATAAATGGAGCAATTGGGTAACACCAGATGCTGACGCTAATATTGCCTTTACTCGCCTTTTGGCCGGCTCGACCGACTACCATCTGGGCGGCTTCAGGAATGTATCCCCGGAGCAATTTAAAATTCATTATACCCGACCGTATGTGATGGGTTCGCGATGCCACATGCTGGCCATGTATGTGGTGCTGGAGAACGCAATCGGCATGGTTTGCGACGACCCTGATGCCTACATTAACCAACCAGGGTTTGACTTTATCCAACAGGTACCCACCACGTGGGACGAAACACACGTGATCGATGCCAAAGCGGACGAGTACCTTGCCATAGCAAGGCGAAAAGGAAAGGACTGGTATATCGGGGCGATAACCAACCACCAGGCGCGAACCATTTCTGGCTCGTTAGGCTTTTTGCCAGATGGAAACTATACCGCTGAAATATGGGCCGACGCGCCGACCTCTGATCCGGATTTAAACCACCTGGTAAAGCGGGTTGAGCATGTTAATAAACAGTCGCTCATCAGCATGCTGCTGGTTTCCGGAGGCGGCCAGGCGATGCATTTGCGGCCGGAATAATAGTCTACAGGCCCATAAAATAATCGGTGAATGATTTAAAATCATCGAATTTCAGGTCATAATCATCCGTTTCACCAAAGCCATAGCTCAAAAAAATGAAGGGAATACCCGCCAGGCGGCTTTGCTCGCTGTCGCCGGACGTATCGCCGACGTAAACCGGAGTTTTGAGTCCATGTTTGTCTGCAAGCAGCTTGATATTGTGGTGCTTGGGCATGTAATTGATGCCGTAGGCTATCTCGTCGGTGATATGTTCGTCAATACCGGCCCAATCAATAAACAGGCGAATGATGCCTTTGGCGCAATTGCTTAAAATAAACAGGGGGTATTTTTGTGAAAGCCGATGTAAACCTTCTTTTACCCCATCGTACAAAACACCGCCGCAGATCGGCAGCAGTTCGTGCCGTTTGGCATTCACCAGGGCGTATATCTCGAGCCTTCTTTCGTCATCAAAGTCAGGCATAATTTCGCCGATCACTTTTTTACCTTCCCATCCCACCATTTTGGCCAGGTCGTCGCGGTTCACCGTAATATCGATGCCCAGTTCGCCAAAAACATCATTCCACGAACGGGTATAGGTATCCACGGCGTCCCAAAGGGTGCCATCCATATCGAAGATGAGGCTGTCGGGTTTTTGCATTGAGATAACTTATTTTAGCGGAAGGCGGTAAGTAAAAAATGAGTTGTCGGGATCCTGTTTGTTAAAACCAATATTTTCGTAAAGGCGTTGGGCGTTATAATTATCTGTCGCCGTCTCCAGCTGCAAAAATACGGCGCCGTCTCTGGCAGCAAATTCCCTTGCAGTTTTGATCAACGCCTCGCCTATGCCCTGTTTCCGATATTCAGGTGCGACATACAGATCATTCAATACCCAATTCTTTATGGCCCTGCCGGAAGAGATGAGCGGGTAGAGTTGTGTAAAACCGATTGAAGTACCATCGTCAGCCAACGCTATAAAAACGACCGACTCATTGTTCTCCAAACGCTCCTTTATAAACTTTTCGGCTAACCTTATGTCCGAAGGATATTTATAAAACACCCGATAATCATCAAAAAGTTTGGTTACGAGTAAGTAATCGGGGAGCGTAATCCTTTTTAGCTGCATCGTTTGGCGCTTTTATCCTGCTATCAGCTGACTTTTTACTTCTTTATCAAAATTCTCCATCACCAGCACAGCGGCGCCGATCAGCTCAGCATCAAAACCGAGCTCAGATATAAGTAATTCTGTTCCCCGCGAAAGCCTTGGGATACAATATTTATGCAAGGCCTGCTGAATGGGCGCCAGTAAAATCTTGCCTACTTTGGCGCCGCGCCCGCTCAGCACAATGGTTTGCGGGTTCATAATATGGATCAGTATCGCCAGTGCCTTACCTATTTTGTAGCCGGCATCAGCAAAAAGTTCAATTGCAAACTGGTCGCCATTAATGGCTGCCTGCATAATTGCATCGGCCATTTGTTTGGAATGCGCCTCATCAATCTGCTTAAGGCTGGTCACCCGACCTTGCTTTATCCCTTCAATCGCTTTTTGTGATACCACCAGCATGGATCCCTCCGCCTCCAGGCAGCCCCGTTTGCCGCAGGTACACAAGGCGCCGTCTTCGGATAAGGGTATGTGACTGAATTCACCGGCAAAACCGTTCCGGCCCCTGAATATCTCGCCGTTAACGATCATCCCCAAACCAATCCCCCATCCCAGGTTGATCACCATCACTTCCTTTTGTGATTTGGCGATGCCAAACTTTTGTTCGGCGAGGGCGATGAGGCTGGAGTCGTTATCAATATAAGCAGGCAGGCCGGTTTCATCGCTAATGTATTGGTTCAATGTTCGGTCGCCCGAATCGAGGTAGGTATAGTTGACGCCCTTCAGCGGGTTTACAAAACCGGGCATACCGATGCCGATGCCCGCGATCTTTTCTTTCGCGACGCCAGAGCCGGCAATGTATTCGTTGATCTTATCGACCAACTGGTCCAGCGCCTGCTCGTTATGCAGCAGCCTTAGCTCAAACATTTCCATTTCTGCAACGGGGTGGTTTTGCAGGTCCACCAATTGAATGCGTGTAGCCAGCTGGTCCATCGCGATGGCCAGGATATACATGGCGCTGGCATTAATGGCGTACATCAAAGGCCTGCGGCCGCCGCTCGAAGGGGCGTAGCCGTGCTCAATCACAAAACCTTCGTCTATCAGCTCATTAACTGCTTTGGCTATGGATGGGATGCTCTTATCAAACAGCTCACTCAATTCAGCACACGACATCGCCTTATCAAAATAAAGGCACTTGATGATCATGTTCTTCAAATGGCTGCTTTTGCCGCTTTTATTTTTTATTTCCATATAAGATTTTAAGACCGGAATTGGGTTTAACAGCATGTTTGCTATACTCGCTAAAGCTAACTATTTACCAATTATCTTTTTAGCAATTTAAAAGCGTGCCCCGCCCACTTATTGGTGGTAAAGCCGGTGATGCACCATAACATACACAAAGGTTCAATGGCCCGCGCAGCTTCGGCGGGGCCCATATCCTCTACGTCAAAGCCAAAAAGCGTACATATTTCAGTTACCTTTTTTTTTGCCTGCTCATTGTTCCCACAAATAAACATGCTCGGTTTGATATCGCCAAAATCGGGATTGACCATCAATGGCGCGCCCATACTGTTAAAAGCCTTTACAAAATGTGCGCCGGGATTGGCGTTTTGCAGACGCTCCATCAGCGATTCATTAATGTCGGTAAAATACTTCAACACCCCGTTTTGCGGCGGATAGGGGGCGATGGGGTTACAGGTATCGATGATTGCCTTGCCCTCCAGGTTTTCGACCCCGGCGCTTTCAAGCACCTCAGCAGCTGCGTCGCCTTTAACAGCCAGTACCAGCAAGTCGCCAAATTTAGCCGCATCGGCAAAGGAACCGACTATTCCTGCGCCGTCATGTTTTGCCTTCCAGTCGCTTAATTTTTCAGGATGGCCGGTACCCAGGCAAACTTTGTAGCCATGTTTGATAAAACCATCGCCAAGCGTGGTAGCCACCATGCCTGAGCCCAAAATTCCAATGTTTTTCATAAATGATGTTTAATTTACGTATTAATAATCAACAATCACTAATTCACTAACTCGCTAATTCACTAATTGATCAACTCAAAACTGCTTCAATAGTTCCACTTTCCCTCCGCTTTTGCGTCCTTATCCAATATTTTGTACAAATCATCGTCGTCTTTTTTCGCCTTTTCATAGTCCGACCGCGAATGGCCGCGCGGCATACTCTCTGTTTTTCTTTTGATCAGGATGATATTGAATTTGTCCTTCGGCTATTTAACACCCATAACGGTAGCTGAATATTTTGGCCCCACAAATGCCAGCGTATCCCCTTTTGCCGCGCGAAAATGGTAAATGCCGTTATCATCGGCCTTTGTGGTTTCACCAGTACAAATATTGATCACTTCGGCTTCTTTTATGCTCTCCAGGTTGGTGCCGATCACGCGCCCGGTTATCGCGAACGGCTTATATTCCACCGGCTTGTTGTATAAAATAAAATGCCTGATAGGCGTGTCCGCAAGATCCTCTTGTGCAAGTGCTGATTTTGAAAGGAAACTCAATACGATAAATAGAAAAACAACCGGCATTTTCTTCGTGAAAGACATAATATTGGGGGGAAACATTGGTTCTCAGACGGCGTTAAAGCTGATGTAAATTTAATAGAATATTGTTAAACTTCAGTTTATACCACTTAAAACCTTTTGCGTTTCGCCTACTTCACGACCTCAAACTCCTTCTTCAACTTAATATCCTCCGACGAATTACCGATCATTACCTCAAATTTGCCAGGCTCGACTGTCCAGTTCATGTTTTTGTCGAGGATCGCCAGGTCATCCGGCCGCAGGGTGAAATGAACTGTTTTCTTTTCGCCGGGGGCGAGGGGAACGCGCTCAAAACCGCGCAGGTCATATTCATAGGTGGTAACGTCGCTGAATTCCTGTCGTAAATAAAGCTCTGCTACATCATCCCCTTGTAGTTTGCCTGTATTGGTTACATCGACAGATACTTCCACATCACCCTGCTGGTGCTCCGTTTCCGGCGAAACCTGCAGGTTGCTGTATCCAAAAGTGGTATAGCTGAGGCCATAGCCGAAAGGGTAAAGCGCGCCGTTAACGCTGGTTTTGCCCCAGCCGTTCTTGCCGCCCTGCGGCGCCTGTGAACCGGGTTTAAACGGAAAATTAAACTCAATCTGCCCAACCGTTTTCGGGAAAGTGATTGACAGCTTGCCACCGGGGTTGTTTTCGCCAAAAAGCGTCTCAGCGATCACCTGGCCGCTTTCCGGGCCGGGGAACCAGGCTTCCAGAATAGCCGGCACGTATTTGTTTTCCCAGTTGATGGTGAGCGGTTGCCCGTTAATCATCACCATCACAACCGGTTTGCCGGTGGCCTGCAAGGCTTGTATCAGCTTTAATTGCCGGCCGGGTAAATTTAACCCGGTGCGCGACAGGCTTTCGCCTACCTGGTCGATACTTTCGCCAACGGCGGCGATGATCACGTCTGCATTTTTGGCTAAGGCAACTGCTGAATCGATAGAAGCCTGCTCCTGAACAGTCAGCGGCGTTTCAATGATCTCGCTTTCGGGCCAGGTAGCGTCGATAATATCGCAGCCTTTGGTGTAATTTACAATCGCGCTGCTGCCAACGTAATTTTTAATTCCTTCCAGTACGCTGGTCACCGGGTTATGCGACGGGCCGTAGCGGCTGATGGCGTAAGCCTTTTCGGTAGCCAGCGGGCCGGTTACCAGGATATTTTTTAGGGTCGATTTTTTCAGCGGCAGCAAGTTGTCCTCGTTCTTCAACAAAACCATCGACTCCCGGTTCATTTTCAAACCCATGGCAGTAGCGTCGGCATTGTGAACAATTTTATCGGCTGCCGCCGGATCTTTTACATAGGGGTCGTCAAATAGTCCAAGCTTAAATTTTACCCTTAGCACGTCTGCTACGCGCGAGTCGAGCGTCTTCATGGATATTTTCCCCTCGCTTAGCAAATGCCGCAGCGGCATAATATAGGTTTGCGGCATCGTAAAATTGGTCCGCACATTTAACCCGGCTTCAAATGCTTCGCGCACGGCCTCTTCGGGACTATCGGCAACATGGTGTTTGCTGTATAAATATTCAACCGCTTCACTGTCCGAAACCACATAACCGTTAAAGCCAAATTTTTGCCGCAGCAGTTCGGTTAAAAAGTAATAGCTGCCGGTCACCGGCTCGCCGTTCCAGTCGTTATAACTGCTCATTACCCCCAATGCATGACCTTCCTGTATCACCCGGCGAAAGGGGTACAGGTAAACCTGGTACAATTCCCGTGGTGCAACATGCGGGTCAGTGCGGTCGGCGCCATCGCGGCCGCCTTTGGGCACGCTGTACACGGCAAAATGTTTTAAGGTTGAGGCCACGCCTTCTTCCTGCACGCCCAGGCACATTTGCTTGCCCAACTCGGCAATTAAAAACGGATCCTCGCCGTAGGTTTCCACCACCCGGCCCCAGCGCTGGTCGCGGGCCACATCCAATATAGGCGTGTACACATTGGTATAACCCAGCGCTTTTCCTTCACGACCAACCACATTACCAGCCAAACGCACCAAACCACGGTCCCAGGTACTGCCGATGCCGATAGGGGCGGGCAGTGAGGTGGCGCGGTCATGGTTTAACCCGTGTATGCCTTCGTTTGTAAAATCTACCGGTATGCCTATGCGTGTTTCCTCCACAAACCATTTTTGAATAGTATTGATAGCAGCGGCATGTTTACTGTACGGGTAGGAGTATTGTGTAGGCGCGGCATCCGTCCGCGAGGTTAAGTTATTCAGTTCCTCATCAATATTAGCAATACCGTCTTTCCAAACCTCATTCTTCCAGCTGGCCGCAGGCATTTCCTCTTTCAACACCCTTTTATAACCATACAAGGTTGCCAGCTGGCAGGTTTTTTCCTCAACGGTCATCTGGCTAAGCAGGTCGGCAATGCGCTTTTCAATCGGCTGGATGGGGTCTTCAAACACATCCATTTTGCCGTTTTTGTTAAAATCTATCCAGCCCTGGTGGTAGATGCTTTTTTGCTGGCCGTTGGCTTTGAGTAAGAGTAGCAGTGGCAGTAGCAGTAGCAGTTTTTTCATAGGGTTATAGTTGGGTACTTCCAAATATAACTGGTGTATCAAAGCTTTTTTGTAAAATGTTTGATTTGTTTGAGCTATCAACGTGACAAGAAAATCCTTAAATCTTGCTAATCTTGAAAATCGTGTTCAGACAAAAAACGCCCTGCATCGCAGAGCGTTAATAAACTTCCTTTTTTAAGATTTAGGCCGACAACTTAATCAACCTAATCAACTTAATCTAACCTAATCAACCACATCAATTCGCCTTCGCAAACTCTCCATTGGCAGTAACGGTCACTTCGTCGCTTAGCATGGCTGAGCCAGCCTGCGGAGCAAAGCCAAAGTCCGACCTTTTAATAACACCGGTCACTTTAAAGCCTGCATCATCTTTTTTGCTCATCGGGTTGGTAATGGTGCCGCGGTACCAAAGGTCCATGGTAACCGGTTTAGTAACACCATGCAGCGTTAGGTTGCCGGTTAATTTATAATGATTTGTCGAAACGGGGGTAATAGCGGTGCTGGTAAAGGTCATAGTGGGAAATTTAGCTGCATCAAAATAGTTAGACGACCGTAAGTCCTTATCCCGATAGTCCACATCTGTGTTTACCGAAGTGGTATTTACGGTTAGATCGAATTTAGCGTCGCTGAAATCGGGCTTGCTTGCTGTAATGGTACAGCTAAAATCTTTAAAAATACCGTCAACATCAGATACCATTAAGTGTGTAATGGTGAATCCAAGTTTTGAGTGCATCGGGTCGTTTTTCCAGGTGCTTTGCGCGAATGTACTTATGCTGAACATCGCGGCTGCCAGTAGTAAAATTGTCTTTTTCATGATTGTTTTTGTTTAGTAAAATGAATCGATTTGTCTCTTTTTGTCACAAACATAATACATCGCCACAAGAATAAATGTTTAAACATTCATTTTGACAATCATATGATTTGTTATTTTTCAGTAAGAAGATATTGCGATGCAATTTACAGCTATTAAGTGAATTATATTTGCCAAAACAGATTATTGTGAAATACAGGGAATTAGGTAAAACGGGCGAAAAATTATCGGCGATCGGCCTGGGTTGCATGGGCATGAACCATGGTTATGGCACTTTTAATGATGATGAGTCGATCGCCACGCTGCACCTGGCGCTTGAGCTGGGCATTAACTTTTGGGATACCGCAGATATTTACGCGAACGGTAAAAATGAAGAACTGGTTGCTAAAGTACTAAGGCCAAACCGCGATAAGGTTTTTATCGCCACTAAATTCGGATTTCGCCAGGCCGACAGCAATGCCATGCCGGGAATGCCCGGAAGCTTTTTCGATGGTTCGCCGGCTTACCTGAAAACGGCTGTCGAAAAGAGTCTCAAAAGGCTTGATATTGAAGTGATCGACCTTTACTATGCCCATCGTGTCGACCCGAATGTGCCGGTTGAAGAAATGGTAGGCGCCATGGCCGATTTGGTTAAAGAAGGAAAGGTGCGTTACCTGGGACTGTCGGAAGCAGGCCCCGCGTCCATCCGCAAAGCACATGCGGTTCACCCTATTGCCGCCTTGCAAAGCGAGTATTCGTTGCTGACGCGGGATGTGGAGGCCGAAATATTGCCGGTATGCCGTGAGTTGGGCATCTCGCTGGTGCCGTTTAGTCCGCTATCGCGTGGTTTGATCACCAACGTTTTGAAGGTTGATGAACTGGGCGACGGCGATTTCCGCAAAACACTGCCCCGTTTCGGCGGCGACTATAAAGACAACAACGAGCAGCTTGCAGCAGCTTTTGCAGCTTTTGCAGCACACAAGGACTGTACCGCGGCGCAGCTGGCCCTGGCCTGGGTACTGGCACAGGGAGATGACATCATCCCGATTCCCGGTACCAAGAAAACAAAATACCTGCGCGAAAATGCTGCTTCGGTCGATGTATCGCTTACAACGGCTGACCTACAGGGAATAGAATCCATCCTGGCTAAATATCCTAATACCGGTATGCGTTATGGAGAAGGCGCTATGAAACTGGTTAATAATTGACTATGATTCTTAAGATTTAAAGGGTTTTTAGGATTAAAAATTGCACTAGCTAATCTGCCGAATTTGCCAGGACCCTTCAGGCGGATGGGAACTGCATAGTCCGTTTTTCACCGAAATAAATCCTAAAATCCTTTAAATCTTAAAAATCTTAGTTAAAAAACGGTGCAAAAACCGTTAAAACACGGGGTGTCAAAAATTGCAGCCGTCTCGTTTAACTATTACTTTTGTTTATGCCTATTCTGATGGAAGCTTTTGAAATAATAGTTAAAAAACAATCTTATAAGGTGATCCGCGACAGCAGCCACCACGAGCAGTTTAACGTTTTTAACCATGCGATATACTATATTATCAAAAAAAATAGTTTTGGAATATGGGAAAAAGTTGAGCACCGGTTTGGAGCCGACGACTTCCCGATTGATGAAATCGGCGATCAAATTGACCGATATTACAATTACCTATCGTATGGCAGCACTGTAAACAACAGTTGACCATCAAGGTTAAAAGCCTTTTCCCATAAAAAAATCATCGACCATCCGGTTAAAATCGTCGGTATGCTCGATGAGTGTTGGATGCCCGGAATGAGGTACCACCCACATATAGGCCTTCGGAATATTGTGATAGATCAGCGCTGTGTGGTCAATGGGTATCACGTCTCGGTCGCCGCAAATGATCAGCGAAGGGCATTTTATCGCCCGTAAAGCAACTGCAGGGATATTGGGCTGTACATAATCGAGCATAAATATCTTCCAGTCGTTCTTCTCTTTTGCGGTCGTCCATTTTTTATCTTTTTGCTCGTTATACTGTTTTACCATACCCATCCATTCCGATGGAATAATCGCGGTAGAATCCGGCGTGAGGTTAGCGCCGGTGGATGCCAGTTTGATCACTTTATCCGGGTGGCGCATGGCCAGTAAAAGCGCGTTAATGCCGCCGTCGCTCCAGCCAATTACATATGTTTTGCTGATGTGCATTGCCTCCAGCAAGGCATTAAAATCATCAGCCATTTGTTCAAAAGACAGCGAATCGCTTGGGTCGACCGATTTGCCGTGTGCCCGGCTGTCAACCAAAATCACTTTATATTTTTTTGAAAAGGAGGGAACATTTTTGGAAAACGCAGACATGCTGCCGCCGTTGCCGTGGATCATCAGCAAGGGCGTTCCTTCGCCATAAATTTCACAGTACATTTTGATGCCGCGGACGCTGTAGTATTTGCCCGCTGCGGGATTGTTGCCGTAGGGGACAGGTTTTTGCTGGGCCTCGCAATTGAGCAGCGTGACGAAGGACAGGACGACGAGGCTAAATAGTGCTTTAGTTTTCATCTTATAGGTTGTTTTGTACGACTTGATAAATATATATCTTTAAAAACTCATATAAAACTTATGCAGGATAAAACCGCGCTTCCTCAAACCACAGCCGGCCGCATCAAATCTATTATCGGCGGCTCGCTGGGCAACCTGGTTGAGTGGTACGACTGGTACGCCTATTCTTCCCTGGCTATTTATTTTTCGGCTACCTTTTTTCCAAAAGAAAATGAGGTAGCCCAGCTGTTAAACACATCCGGCATTTTTGCGCTTGGCTTTTTAATGCGGCCCATCGGCGGCTGGATAATGGGTGTTTATGCCGACAGGAAGGGGCGCAAAAAAGCGCTCACACTGTCCGTTCTGCTAATGAGCCTGGGCTCGCTGATGATCGCTGTGGCGCCGGGTTATAAAGCAATAGGTGTGGCGGCGCCTTGTTTATTGGTTTTGGCCCGCGTGATACAAGGCCTGAGTGTTGGGGGAGAATATGGCACCAGCGCGACCTATTTAAGCGAAATGGCGACCAAAAAGCACCGTGGATTTTATTCGAGCTTTCAATATGTAACGCTCATTATGGGGCAACTTGTCGCCCTTGGAGTGCTGGTGCTGTTGCAGCGGATATTTTTGTCGCCGGCACAATTGCAGGAATGGGGCTGGCGTATCCCTTTCGCCATTGGGGCTGTGCTCGCCGTCACCGTAATGTATTTGCGCAGAAGCCTGCAAGAGTCAGTTCACTTGGATGACAAAGGCCTATCGGCACAAAAACGCGGCACGCTGAAGGCGATGATGGAACACCCTAAAGCTGTGTTCACAGTGATTGGACTCACAATGGGCGGTACCGTCGCATTTTATACGTTTACTACTTATATGCAAAAGTTCTTGGTGACCACATCGCGGTTCTCAAAAAACGACGCTACGCTGATTTCATCACTTACTTTGCTGGTGTTCATGCTGCTGCAGCCCGTATTTGGCTTTCTGTCTGACAAGGTGGGTCGAAAGCCATTATTGATCGGCTTTGGCATCCTCGGTACGATGACAACGGTGCCCATCATGACCTCCCTGGGTAGCACGCGGGAATTTTGGCCCGCGTTTGTGCTCATCATGTGCGCTTTGATTATCGTCAGTGGCTATACGTCCATCAATGCAGTAGTAAAGGCCGAGCTTTTTCCCGCACACGTCCGCGCCCTCGGCGTTGGCTTCCCCTACGCAATAGCAGTTTCGCTTTTCGGCGGCACCGCCGAATATATCGCACTTGATTTTAAAGATCAACATCACCAAAACTGGTTTTACTGGTACGTAAGCATTTGTATAGCATTATCGCTGGTGCTTTATATTACGATGGGCGATACGAAGAAATATTCGAAAATTGAAGATTGAGATAGGCGGCAATGCACCCAAAAAGACTACTTTTGCTGCATTTATGACGGAGATCGAGTTCCCTTATAGCCAGGCTGTGGCCTTGTTGCGGCAGATCATAGCAATTCCCTCTTTTAGCCGTGAAGAAGGCCAGACTGGTGATGCTATCGGGCAATTTTTAATCGGGCAAGGCGTAAACATCCATCGCAAACTGAACAACGTTTGGGCCTTTAACAAATATTTCGATCCTGCGAAACCGACGATCCTGCTCAACTCACACCACGATACGGTAAAGCCTAACCCCGGCTATACCCGAAATCCTTTTGAAGCGAAAATAGAGGACGGCAAACTTTACGGCCTGGGCAGCAACGATGCGGGAGGCTGTTTGGTATCTCTGATAGCGGTTTTCCTGCATTTTTATGAAAAGGAAAATTTAAAATACAATTTTTGTGTTGCTGCTACAGCAGAAGAGGAAATTTCAGGCGTTTACGGTATTGAGTTGATATTGCCTGAACTGGGTAAACTTGATTTTGCCATCGTTGGTGAGCCAACCCTAATGCAGTTGGCCATAGCGGAAAAAGGCTTAATGGTGCTTGACTGTGTTGCCAATGGCAAAGCCGGTCATGCCGCGCGCGAGGAAGGCGAAAATGCCATTTATAAGGCGATGAAAGACATTGAATGGTTTAGTAATTACCGCTTCCCGGATGAATCCGAATTATTTGGGCCAGTTAAAATGTCGGTAACCGTTATCAACGCCGGCGCTCAGCATAACGTGGTACCGGCTGAATGTAAGTTTACGGTTGATGTACGGGTAACTGACGCTTATCGCAACGAAGAAGTTCTGGATATAATCCGGCAACATGTTACCTGTGAGGTAACGCCGCGATCTGTGCGGTTAAAACCATCAAAGATCGATAAAAACCATCCAATAGTTCAGGCGGGATTGGCCCTGGGCCGCACTACTTACGGCTCACCCACCACGTCCGACCAGGCTTTGCTGGATATCCCGTCGCTAAAGGTGGGGCCGGGCGATTCGGCACGGTCACACACAGCAGATGAGTTTGTGTATGTGGACGAGATCAAAGAAGGCATTGAGATCTACATAAAAATGCTCGAAAGTATTGTTTAAGGCCAATGGAGCTGAAAATTGTGAAAACCGATTTGGAAACGATCCAGCCACTGCGGAACTTGTTTTTGCAGGAAAAGAATTTCCAGGTTAGGTATGATTCCTGCCATTGGCGCGGCTGGGCGGACGAGTATGTGTTTACTGATGGCGGTGCCCAAATTGGCTACGGCTCGGTAATGGGGAAGGATGACCTGAAGCATAGGGACGCGATTTTTGAGTTTTATTTACTTCCTGAAGTCCGAAATCGCACAGCGGCGATCTTTGCTGAATTAATTAAGATTTCCGGGGTGATTTATATCGAATGCCAGAGTAATGATTTGCTCCTGTCGGGGATGTTATATGAGTTTGCGAAGAACATCTCTTCTGATGTGGTGCTATTTAAGGCCGGTGCGGAAAGCCACCTTACTTTTGACGATGTTATTTTTCGCAGGAAGCTGGATACCGACCGCTTATTCGACCACCAAAGTGAACCGGAGGGTGATTTTGTGCTCGAAAAAAAAGGCGAAATCGTTGCTTCCGGGGGATTCCTGCTGCATTACAATAAACCATTTGCCGACCTGTATATGGAGGTGCAAGCTGATCATCGTAAAAAGGGATATGGTAGTTTTTTGATCCAGGAGGTAAAAAAAGTTTGTTACCTGGCGGGTAGGGTTCCGGCAGCACGGTGTAATATTAGTAACCCAGCCTCTAAGGCCACCTTGTTAAAGGGAGGAATGGAAATTGCCGGGTACGTGCTGACAGGCGATATAAAATAATTTACGAATTACGATTTACGAATTACGATTTGGGACTATTGGCTTTGTCAGCTGATTATGTAATTTGCAGTAAAACAAAATCGATGATCATGACCAAAGATGAACTTAAACTTAGAACAAAAAAATACGCACTTGCAAACGCGAGATTAGTATTGAGCTTACCCTATAATATCGTTAATAAGAATTACGCCGACCAACTCAATCGAAGTGCCAGCTCGACCGGGGCGAACTATCGTGCGGCCTGCAGGGCTAAATCAAAAAATGATTTTATCAATAAGTTAAAGATCGTAGAGGAGGAATTGGATGAAACGTTATTCTTTTTGGAATTGCTTGTAGAGTTGAACCCAGAATTAAATGAAAAAATCGACACGATTTATAAGGAAGGGAATGAACTTCTTTCTATTATTGTGGCTTCGTTGAACACATTGCGTGGAAATTAATTGCGAATTAAACAAATCGTAATTCGTAAATCGTAATTCGTAAATCATAATGGCTAAGATCTGGCAAAAATCAATAACTGTCAATGAACTCGTCGAAAACTTCACGGTAGGGCGCGACCGTGAGTTCGATTTGCAATTGGCGGCATTCGACGTACTGGGATCGCTGGCTCATACTCAAATGCTGGAAAGCGTAGGCCTGATGAGCAATGCAGATCTGCAAGCCGTTCAACTCGAACTCAAAAAAATATACAAAGAAATTCAGGAAGGGAAGTTTACCATTGCCGATGAAGTTGAAGACGTGCACTCCCAGGTTGAAATGCTGCTCACCCAACGTATCGGAGAGGCTGGGAAAAAGATACATAGCGGTCGCTCACGCAATGACCAGGTTCTAGTTGACTTAAAACTTTTCTTCAGGCACGAATTGCAACAGGTAGTTGAGGAAACGGAAACATTGTTTCGCTTGCTGATCGATCTCAGTGAAAAGCATAAAGATGTCTTGCTGCCCGGATATACCCATTTGCAGATAGCGATGCCTTCGTCATTCGGTTTGTGGTTTGGCGCTTATGCTGAAAGTTTGGCCGATGACCTGGAAATGGTGCTTGCCGCCTGGAAGATCACCAACAAAAATCCTTTGGGATCGGCAGCCGGGTATGGCTCTTCATTCCCGCTCGATCGAACATTAACTACCAAACTTTTAGGCTTCGAAAGCCTCAACTATAATGTGGTTTATGCGCAAATGGGCCGCGGCAAAACCGAAAGGGTAATCGCCCAGGCCTTATCGTCGATCGCGGCCACATTGGCGAAAATGGCGATGGACCAGGCGCTGTACCTGAGCCAAAACTTTGCTTTTGTGAGCTACCCGGATACTTTGACTACCGGAAGCAGCATTATGCCCCACAAAAAAAACCCCGATGTTTGGGAGATCATGCGCGGCAAATGCAACCGCTTGCAAGCGTTGCCAAACGATGTGGCGATAATGACCACTAACCTCCCGTCGGGCTATCACCGTGAATTGCAATTATTGAAAGAATTGCTGTTCCCCGCTTTTGCCGATTTGAAGCACTGCCTGCAGATGGCAACTTTTATGCTGCAAAATATCACTGTTAACACGAATATTCTGAATGACCTCAAATACGTTTATTTGTTTAGCGTTGAAGAAGTAAACCGACTGGTATTAAACGGTGTGCCGTTCCGCGATGCTTATAAGCAAGTGGGTTTGGCTATTGAAAAAGGTGAATTTAAACCTGATACACAGGTGAACCATACGCATGAGGGAAGTATCGGCAATTTAAATAACAAAGAAATAACGGCAGCGATGGATAGCCTGCTAATGAACTTTGATTTTGAAAAGGTTGAAGCCGCAATCAAAAAACTGGTTTCCTGATGATTCCCCATCGGTGTAATCACAATAAATAATCGGTGTAATCACAAAAAAACAATCGGTGAAATCACAAATAAATAATCGGTGAGATCATAGCAATATGCACGGACGAAACAGAAGCGATATTTACCCCGGCCTTGAAGTGGATATTATCCTGAAAAAAGACCAACGCTCGGGCAAACTCACCCGTGGCGTTGTAAAAGATATATTGACCAGTTCGGCCTATCATTCGCGTGGTATTAAAGTGCGGCTGGAAGACGGGCAGGTGGGGCGTGTTGCGGAGATTGTTTTTTAGTCCATAGCCCATGGTCGATAGCCCATGGCAAATGACCAATTCATTCTTCTTAGAACAAATTTCTACTTTTACTACTATGGACTATGGTCCATCGACTATGGACTAAAACCATGACAAAAACCATAAAAACCGATAAACGATTTTTTTACCACATAGACGCACGTTTTCGTTTGCTTATAGCGCTGGCAGTCAGCACAATTGTTTTTTTCTGTTTCCGCGGAAATGTGAGAACCCCGGCTTTGGTGTTGCTTTGCTGGATCGGTTGCGCAATGACGGTAATTTTGCTTAATTGGATCATCATTTTTTCCTCGCATCCGCGCGAGGTAAGGAAGATTGCCCGCTCGCAGGACTCCAGCCTCACTTTCCTGTTTTTATTTATTACGACGGCTGCCGTGGTAAGCCTGGGCGCTATTGTTTACCTTTTGAAGTCGACCAAAGGATTGGGGGGTGTGGCAAAAAATGAGCATATCCTGCTAGCGATCACGGCTGTGATTATTTCCTGGTGGCTGCTGCATACCATTTATACGCTGCGTTATGCGCACTTATACTACGATACGGATACCGATAATGACGGCATCACAAACGCGCCGGGCGGCTTGCAATTTCCCGGCAAAGATGAGCCGGATTACCTGGATTTTGTCTATTTCTCCTTCATCGTCGGTATGACGTTCCAGGTTTCGGATGTAAATATTACCTCAAGAAGGATCAGGCGGGTTTGTATAGTTCACGCTATACTCTCCTTCGCTTTCAATACGGCGATATTAGCCCTGAGCATCAACGTAATATCCGGCCTGGTTGCTTAAACGGACCGTTCTTTTCGCCAGGATCATGTTTCCGGTGGAGGATCCCGTTTTATAAAGGTTGGACGCAGCAGATTCAGCCCCAATCTTCTATTGATCTTTTCTACAACGTCGTCGGCCAGTTCGGGCGAGTACCGTTCGTCGTGCTGGTGCATAAAAAACCAAACGGACTGCAGGCCCATTTCCTTCCATTTTACAATCCGTTCAACCCAATCGTCAACGCGTTTATAATCGGTAGGGTCGAGGCTGTTGCCTACAAAGCGGATAAAGGCATGCGGGGTAGGCAACTCCATATGGATAACGTCCCGGCGGCCGGCTGCATCGGTAATTACCGCGCCGATATTCAGCGTGTTAAGCATGGCGAAAAACTCGTTACGAACAGAGGGAACAGCGAACCAGTCCTTGTGCCTCACTTCAACAAAAACGGGCACATCCGTTGGGAGCTTTTTAAGATAGGCCTCCAGGTCGGGCATACTTTTGGGCGTGAAATTATCACCTACCTGCAGAAATAAAGGGCCCAGCGTTTCTCCAAAAGCCTCTATGCCGGCATAATATTGGGTGGTGATCTCATCGGCATTTTTTAATCGCCGGATATGGGTAATGCTTTGAGAAAATTTAGGGCAAAACTTAAAATTCGTATTAGGCGCCGCTTTTTCTTTCCATTTGCCGATCACCTGTGGGCCGTAAATGTTGTAAAACGTCGCATTCAGCTCAATACAGTCAAAATGCTTTACATATTCGTCCAAAAAATTGGCGTCTTTGGTTTTGGGCGGATATATCTTGTCCAGCCATTCCTTACGCCCCCATTTGGCGCAGCCCACGCGAACCTGCAACGGTCCTTTATTTTTTGCAGCCAAAAGGGTGTTGATCGTTAATTCGGGGTCGGGCGGGAGGGTGAAATCGGTTAGCGCCAGTTCTTCGTGCGGTATGCGGCCAAATTCCATAACATGCTAATTTTTTCGAAATATAGTATTTTAAATCCTTTGCCCGCGTATTAATTTGTCGCCGGCGCCGGGGTACAGCTTATAAAACTATGATGTCAAATGATTAGATTTGATAGCATAAAGCAACATCTTAATTAAACAGCAAACCATGGACCCGAAAAAACCACTCTCCATCCAGGAGTGCATCAAAAAAAGAAAAGAGATTTTAAACTTAAGTTCAAAAGACAAGATAAAAAAATCAACCCTGGATAAGATAGCGGTCTGGATAACCAATCATGTAGGCAGCATGGGCTTTTTTATTATTGTCTTTTCATGGACGGTGATTTGGCTGGGCTGGAATATGTTCGCCCCAAAGGAGGCGCGGTTCGACCCTTACCCGGCCTTTGTGCTGTGGTTGTTCATCTCCAATATGATCCAGCTTTTTTTAATGCCGCTGATCATGGTTGGACAGAACGTTCAATCTGTCCGTGCCGACCTTCGCGAAGAAGAAGACCTCAAAATAAACCTGCAGGCCGAGTTGGAAATTGAAACGATCCTGACGCACCTGGAGTACCAGAACGATATCATGATGAAGATACTGAAGCGACTGGATGAAAAGGCGGGTGCCTGAGTAACAGAGGCGGTCGCAGCGTAAATAGGATACTTAGTTGCAAATCGCCGATCAACTCAATAAATCCACTTTAAACTTCGGCGGCACGCGTTTTTTTGTTGCCTGTTCAAAAGCATAAGCCAGCTTGATAATATCCCCTTCTTTATAAGCGCCCGATATGAAAGACAGGCCGATAGGCAGATCATGGGCATAACCCATTGGTACGGTAATATGCGGGTAACCCGCCATGGCTGCGGGTGACGAAAAGGAAAAGCCGTTATCGTAATCGCCGTTTACCAGGTCGATGCAGCAGGCAAATCCGTTGGTGGGCGCGCAAATGGCATTAAGCTTGTTTTCCTTTAATATTTTATCGATGGCTTTCCGGGTAATGCCGGTGGTTTTCGCCACAGCGTCCGTGTACTCCTTTTCCTCAAGGCTGCCTTTTGCTTCGGCCTGCTCCAAAATCTCCTGCTTAAAAAACGGCATCGCTTTATCGGCATTTTGCTTATTAAAAGCAATTACGTCTGCCAGCGATTTTATTTTTGAATTGGCGCTGTCCAGGTATTTGTTCAGCCCGTCCTTAAACTCATAGAGCAGCACAGCGAATTGCGCCGCAAGCGCTTCCTTCAATTCCTTGAACAGCTCAACCTCCACTATCGTAACGCCTTTACTTTTTAAAAACTCAATCGTCGGATGAAATAGTCCATCCATCCCCGGGTTGATCCGCAAACTATCATGTTCAATGCCGATGCGTGCACCTGCTAAGCCGTTTGCATCTAAGAATTTGGTATAGTCGGCCTGTATTTTTCCTTTGGATGCAGCGGTATAGCTATCCTGCTTGTCTTCGCCCGCCAGGGCGCCTAATAAAATAGCTGCATCCCTAACTGTTCGTGCCATTGGTCCGGCAGTATCCTGTGTTTTTGATATGGGTATGATGCCGCTCCGGCTCCATAATCCCACCGTAGGTTTTATGCCCACTAATCCATTTACGGACGACGGGGATACGATCGAACCATCTGTCTCCGTGCCTATAGCGATAGCGCACAAATTGGCCGATGCTGCTGAACCTGAGCCGGCACTTGAGCCGCTGGGGTTACGGTCTAAAATATAGGGGCATTTGGTTTGTCCGCCCCGACTGCTCCAGGCGCTGGTGGAGTGTGTAGAGCGAAAATTTGCCCATTCGCTTAAATTGGTCTTTCCCAATAATACGGCGCCTGCTTCCCGTAGTTTTTTGATGATGAAGGCGTCATCCTTCATGATATTGTCGGCAATGGCCAATGCACCGGCTGTGGTGTGCATCTTATCGCCGGTGGTAATATTATCCTTTATCAAAACTGGTATGCCGTGCAGCGGGCCGCGCACCTTTCCTGCGGCTCGTTCCTTATCCATTGCATCGGCAATGTCAAGCGCATCGGGGTTGAGCTCGATCACCGCGTTTAGCTTTGGCCCGTTTTTGTCAATCTCCTCAATTCGCTTTAAATACATTTCGGTAATGGAACGCGAAGAAAGCGCCGCGCTTTGCATTTTTTGCTGTAATAGGTCTATCGTCGCTTCGTTTAAGGCAAAGTCGTCAGCTATTTTAACTACTGCATTTTTGTCCGCGGATTTTGCAGCAATTAATAAGGCGCCGGAACCCGCAGCGGCGGCCGTCAAGCCGATGCCTGCTAATGAACCTGCCTTCAGGAAATTTCTTCTTTGCATAACCAGGTTTTGATTTGGTGCCACAAATAACAAAAATTCAGACACATCTTTATCATCAAATAAAAATCAAAAAATTTTTGAAATTAAAAAAGTATTTAGATATTTGTCTAAATATTTAAATGGAGGTTGACTTGAACTCAATTTTTAAAGCGCTGAACGACCCCACCCGACGAGAGATTTTGGAATTGCTGAAGGAAAAGGACCTGACGGCAGGGGAGATAGCCGACCAGTTTAATATTTCAAAACCCAGTATTTCTCATCACCTCGATCTGCTGCGACAGGCCGGGCTGGTGGTATCGGTAAAGGAAGGACAGTTTATCTTTTACTCGTTAAATACCACGGTGATGGACGAGATGCTGAAATGGATAATCAGTTTACAAACAAAAAAGAAATAATATCACAATGAAAAAGTTTACCTATTTAGATGCGGTTGCGCTGGTGGTATGGTTGGTGCCCGCAGTTTACGTGTTTATCATTTACGGATCGATGCCGCAAACCGTGCCGGTTCATTATGGCCTGAACGGAAATATCGACCGTTACGGCAGCAAAAGCGAATTCCTGACAACAGAATGGGTGCTGCTCGGTATATCCGCGCTGGTTTACCTGCTGCTTAAATACCTGCCTAACATAGATCCCAAAAAACAGGTGAAGTACGGCGAGGCGACCTTTCAGAAATTGGGCCTCGGAATTATTATCTTTTTCGCAGGACTCAATATTTCGTTCACCTTTGCGACGGTACACCGGGGCTTTCAGATCGATAAGCTCATCCTGCCGTTGGTGGGCTTGATGTTTGTTTTCATTGGTAACATCATGAATAGCATTAAACCCAATTATTTTGCCGGTTTCCGTACCCCCTGGGCGCTCGAAAACGAAGATAACTGGCGCGCTACCCACCGCCTGGTGAGTAAAATATGGTTTGCGGGAGGGATTTTGGTCACTGTTGCCGCGCTGCTTTTACCGCCTGCGCCTGCCACTACGGTAATGTTGTGCATGGTAGCGGTGATGACCATCGTTCCCTTTGCTTACTCCTATATGTATTTCAAGAAACATCGCCTAAATCAAAATTCATGAGAAATTTATTCATCGTTGTTGCCTGCATTTTTGCCTTTGTTGAAGTTAAAGCGCAGGATATTACCGGCAGCTGGGTTGGCTCCATCACCGTTGGCGGCACCAACCTGCACCTGGTGTTTAATATCAAAAAGACCGCCGATACCAGCTATAGCTCAACATTCGACAGCCCCGACCAAAAAGCTTTTGGCATCCCCTGCGACAAGACTTTTCTTAAAAAGGACAGCTTGTTTGTAGGGATAGCCACCATCGGCGGGGGATATACTGGTGTTTGGGACGAAAAAGATGGAATTACCGGCACCTATAAACAAGGCGGCGGCAAAATTGCCCTGGCGCTGAAGCGTATTTCAGAAGCGGATAAGGCCGACCTGGGCAAGGACCTTGTACGCCCGCAAACACCCAAGCCGCCGTTCCCTTATTACAGTGAAGACGTTGAGTATGATAATGCAAATAAGAGCCTGCATTACGGGGCTACTTTTACCCGACCAAACGGCGACGGCAAGTACCCGGCGGTGATCATCATCAGCGGCAGCGGCACGCAGGACAGGGACGGCACCATGATGAAAGGTCATAAGCCCTATTGGGTTTTGGCCGATTACCTGAGCCGGAACGGGATTGCTGTTTTAAGGGTTGACGACCGGGGCGCCGGCAAAAGCTCGCTGGGCGACAGCATCAACAACAAAACCAGCCTTGATTTTTCGTATGATGTGGAAACCAGTCTCAATTACCTGGGAACCAGGACCGACGTCGACAAAAAACATTTGGGCCTGATAGGCCACAGCGAAGGCGGCATGATAGCCCCGATGGTGGCCGCAAGGCGCAAAGATGTAAACTTTATTGTACTGTGGGGCGGACCCGTAGTGGGCGGGGCGACCATATTGGCCGAACAGTATGCCAACTCGCTGGTGCAGCAGGGGGTGGATACCGGTGCGGTGAACAGCTTTGAAAAAGTGCACCTGCAGATATTGAAAATGTTTGCTACCTCGCCGGATAAAAAAACCTTTGACACAAGCGCCATGAAAGCATTTAACACCTGGGAAAAGGCCCAGCCGCAAAAAACGCTGGATGCGCTAAACGTTCACGGTGATATGACGCCTAAAATATTGAAGTTGTATAACAGCATGTACGAGGCCCCGTGGATACATTATTTTGTGAGCTATGATCCGGAAAAAGATCTGAGTAAAGTTAAGTGCGCCGTGCTGGCCATTATAGGCGAAAAAGATACGCAGGTAAACGCTGCTGAAAACCTGGCCGCTACTAAACGTATATTGACAGCGGCCGGCAATAAAAATGTTGAAGTAAAGGCACTTCCCGGGTTGAACCATTTGCTGCAAACCGCCGGCACCGGGCAGGTGGACGAATATTCGGAAATACAGGAAACCATGTCGCCCATGGCGATGAAGATTATTTCGGACTGGATTAAACTTCAAACCAAATAATTGCGTTATTAGCAGGTATGAAAAGGTTTTTTTTAGCTGCTTTTATCTTAGTGGTTTTCAGCGCATCTGTTTTTTCAAAAGGAAGCCCGGATTCTGTTTTGCGCAAACAGATCGCGCAAATTGCAAAGCCGGTTAAGGGTATTGTGGGCGTATCGATAAAAAATATCGAGACGGGCGATACGGTGAGTTATAATGGCAAAGCCCGCCTGGTGCTGCATAGCGTGATGAAATTTCCGATTGCGCTAACGGTTTTACATTGGGTGGATACCGGCAAACTGCAGATGAACCAAATGATTCACATCAGCAAGCGCGAGTTGGTGAAAGACACCTGGAGCCCGCTGCGCGATAAATACCCGAAAGGCGGCGATTTTCCGGTAAGCGAATTGCTGAGCTACATGGTATCGCAAAGCGACAACAATGCCTGCGACAATTTATTAAGGGTGTTGGACGGGCCTAAGACCGTGCAGGCCTATCTGTTGCAATTGGGAATAAGGGGAATTGCCGTTAGGACCTCGGAAGCGGATATGGCCAGCGCCTGGGAATTACAATATGCCAACTGGTGCAAACCGGTTGAGATGACGGAGCTGTTTAACCGGTTTTACAAAGGTAAAGTATTAACCAAAGCCACTACCGATACGTTGTACAAAATGCTGGTGAATACCAGCACCGGGCCAAAAAGGTTAAAAGGGTTATTACCAGCCGGAACGATAGTGGCGCATAAAACCGGCACGTCGCCAACCAATGCCGAAGGCTTAAGCCCTGCAACGAACGATGCGGGTATTATCACTTTGCCAAACGGGAAGCATTTGATCGTTTCGGTGTTTGTTTGCAATTCTACCAATGACGAGGCTACGCGTGAGGCGACCATAGCGAAGATCGCTAAGGCGGCGTACGATTATTACGCGAAATAACAGTTTTAACGCTGTTAGAGACGCGATGCATCGCGCCTCTATGACATATCATACCAGATCCCGGGATTACGGCTCCATCACCGGCGGCGTAGGGTCTGGAATTTTTAAATCAGGATTAAAATGGGGGAATAGCTTGGGGATCAGGTCTTTGCTATTGGCGTTAATGTCCATATACGACCACGTTTTTCCGCCGTCGGCGCTGACAGCGAGGATAGAGCTATGAACGGTTGCGTGGCCGTTGGGTAGTTTCAACCGCATGGTTTCGGGAACCAGGCAATGGATCTCGGTACCGGCGGTGTAAAATTTACCGGGCGACCCAATGGTTGCTTTCTCAATCGTTATGCCCTGCGTCTTTAAATTGTTCATGGCATCAGTGGTGCTGCTTAGCATCTTGTCTTTGCCACCTACTATATCTATCACGCCCGGGTAGGTATGGTCCACAACCGTTTTATAATCGCCGCTGATCACCGCCTGTTCCAGCATTTCGGCCTGTTGTTTAACTGCGGTGGTATCCTGGGCCAGTAAATTTAAGGGCAGCAGGAGCGCTAAAAGCGCTTTGTAAATATGTTTCATGGGAAATATTTTTTAAGGATGACTATAATTATCCGGGGCTGCTATTTTTTTGAAAAATAAGATTATTTTTTGAGATAGTGATAAAAAAGTGGAAATAGGGGTTATCAAGAAATTGCTTGCGGTTGCATTAACGCCTTACACAGCTGAACTCATTGGCAGGACGGGGGGGTGCAGCCTTTTTATATTCGGGAGAAGCGAGGGGATTTAATAAATAGAGCTTAAAAAAGCGGCGGCCCGTGCGATTCCCCTCTTGAGAGGGGCGGAGGGGTGTGTCCTTCGTGCCAGGTCTAAAGAAGCGCTTCAGGATTACGGTTAAATACATGCAGCTCAATCGTTCGCAAAACATTCAGCATATCTTTTCTCACCTCCTGTTCGGTAAAACGAAGGATCGTCAAACCATAGTTTTCCAATTCCTTTTCGCGTAATACATCCCTATCACTTTGTTCCACCCAACTGTGATAAAGTCCGTCAATTTCAATAACCAAGTCCAGGTCATAACAATATAAATCGACAATATAGTTCAGTAATGGCTTTTGCCGGTGAAAATCGTAGCCATAGAATTGTTTGTTCTTAAGTTCATTCCAAAGCAAAACCTCGCCTAATGTGCTATCATTTCTTAACTTTCGTGCTAATGGTTTAAGATTTGAGTTATATGGGATGATTTTACGGCGCATTTAGGGGCATTGAATTTATTGAAGCTTAAAATAGTCAATTTCTTCCAAACTGGGGAATAACACTCCCCCGCCCCTCTCAAGAGGGAACCTTGCGCGCATGGCCATTCGTTTCTTGCTGATCATTTCCGTTTTATCCCAAACACGGATAACACACCCCTGCCCCTCTCAAGAGGGGAACCAAACGCGCATGGCTGTTATGTTATCCCGGTTCATTTCCTTTCTTCCCCAAAAATCTCCATCTTTACCTCTCAACCTGCAAAATACCATCATGAAAAAATTATTCGCCCTGGCGCTGCTGCTTTTGCCTGTTTTTGCTATTGCCCAAAATGCTGATTCCGCCTGGTTTGTAAATAATTACACCAAAAAGGAAGTCACCATTGCCATGCGCGATGGGGTGAAACTGTTCGCTTCGGTCTATATGCCGAAGGACAACACTGAAAAACACCCGATATTGATGGAGCGTACACCTTATTCCTGCGCACCGTATGGCAAGGAAATGCTCCGGTTTTGGCTGACTTATGAGATGAAATATTGCCGGAAGGGCTATATTATGGTATTCGAAGATGTACGTGGACGGTGGATGAGCGAGGGCGATTTTGTGGATGTGCGACCGTTTATTTTCGACAAGAAAACCAATAAAGATATTGATGAGGCCAGTGATACCTATGATACGATAGACTGGCTGGTAAAAAACCTGCCCGATAACAATGGCAATGTGGGTGTTTTCGGTATTTCGTATCCCGGGTTTTATTCTACTATGGCTTCGCTGAGTGGCCACCCCGCGCTAAAGGCGGTTAGCCCGCAGGCGCCGGTTACCGATTGGTTTGTAGGCGACGATTTTCACCATAACGGGGCGTTTTTCCAGATGGACGCCTTTGCATTTTACAAGCAATTTGGTTTCGGCGCTCCGCACCCGCATCCCACAACGGTCGCTGCGCCGACCTGGGACCCCGCAATACACGATAACTACCAGTTTTACCTAAGCGAAGGCGCTTTACCAAACCTGACAAAATTGGTGGGCGACAGCGTGAAGTTTTGGAACGACCTGATGAACCACCCTAACCGCGATGCCTGGTGGATGGCCCGCAATGCCCGCGTTGGCATTAAAAACGTAAAGCCGGCCATGCTGGTGGTTGGCGGCGAATTTGACGCCGAAGACTGCTTTGGTGGCTGGAACGTGTACAAAGCGATTGATAAGCAAAGCCCGGCCACCAATAACCGGTTGGTTGAAGGCCCCTGGTACCACACAGAATGGGCTGACATGAATGGCACACATTTGGGCAATGTGCAATGGGGCAGCAATACCAGCGCCTGGTACCAAAACAACGTGGAGATCCCATTTTTTGATTATTACCTGCGCGGGGTTGGCTCGGTTGACAGTATCAGCAAAGCCACCGTGTTTTTTACCGGCGAAAACAAATGGCACAAGCTGCCCAAATGGCCGCCGGCCGATGTGCAACCCACAAACGTTTACCTGGAAGAAAACAGCAAACTGTCTTTTGCGGCCACAAGCAGTACAACGCCAAGCTTCGATACCTACATTAGCGATCCGGCCAAACCGGTGCCTTATACGCAGGACGTTCACTTTAACCGTACCCGCGAATACATGACCGACGACCAGCGTTTCGCCGCCCGCCGCACCGATGTGCTGGTTTACCAAACTGATACACTGAGCAAAGATGTTACCCTGGCCGGCCCGGTTATTGCCGACCTGATGGTGAGCATCAGCAATACCGACGCTGATTTTGTTGTAAAGCTGATAGACGTTTTCCCGGATAATGGCAGTTACAATGATATAAACATTTATGACGAGAACGACCCGGTGCTGAAATACCCGATGGGCGGCTACCAAATGCTGGTGCGCGCCGAAATTATGCGCGGACGGTATCGCGACAGCTATTCAAACCCCTCACCGTTTGTGCCCAACAAACCAACCGAAGTAAAATACACCATGCCCGACGTTGCCCATACCTTTAAAAAGGGCCACCGTATTATGGTGCAGGTGCAAAGCAGCTGGTTCCCGCTGGTTGATAGGAACCCACAGCAGTTTATCGATATTTACCATGCTAAAGATAGTGACTTTGTGAAAGAGACGATCAATGTTTATCATGGGTCGACGCTGGTATTGCCGGTGGAGAAATAATAACCAACTTGTCAATTGCGAGCGCAGCGTGGTCCCCATTGGGGGACGAATTATGCATTCCAGCTGTGCATTACCGCTTGCAAAGTTCGCGATTGCTTCACTCATACCTCGTTCGCAATGACACAATCTTTTACATTATTCAGTTTCTGAGTTTTATTGAAACGCCATCATTTAGCTTCACTCTTTTCTTTTAAGCGCCTCATCAATCGCCTTCTCCGCCAATGGCTCCATTACTTTGTAGCCCGCAAGGGTAGGATGCACGCCATCGCCGGACAGGCTTGCGGGCAATCCCTGCCGGTCATCCACCATTTTTGAGTAATAGTCTAGGTAAACGATGTGGTTTTGTTCGCAATACTCTTTTAGTAACTTGTTCATTTGCGCTACGCCTGGTTTTGGGTCGATGGAAGGCCGCCAGGGCAGGGCATAGGCCGGCAAAATGGACGAGATCACTACTTTAATATGATACAGGCGGGCCAGCTCAACCATCGATTTGATATTGCCGAAAATATCTTCAATTTTAATAGGGCCGTTATTTTGAGCGATGTCATTTATGCCGGCCAGTATTACGACCACTTTTGGTTTCAAATTGATCACATCCTCGCGGAAGCGTACCAGCATTTGCGGGGTTGTTTGCCCGCTGATGCCGCGGTCGTAGTATGGCCTGCCACAGAAGAAGGATGAATCTGAATTTTTCCAGCCCTCGGTGATAGAGTTACCCATAAACACCACACGCTTTTCGCCGGGCGTAGGGGGAGGCACGGCCGCATTTTGCTGCTCGTATTTTTGCAGGAAAGCCCAATCCTTATAAGGGCGCTCGGCATTGGTTTTTTGATCCTTTTCCCGCTGCTCAATGTTGGCCACTACTTTTGGATCGATGGGTTTTAATAATCCCAGCTGGCCCAGCCAGTCGCCAAAGCGGTCAATCCAGGTATCGGTGGGAATGTTTTGTTTGTTCATCCCAAAACCATGACCGCCTTTTACATACATGTGCAATTCAGCCGAATGTTTAGCAGCAAGCAATTTTGAATACAGGTCGACGCTGTTGGGGGCCAGGCCGAGAAAATCGTTCGTAGCAGCAGCGATAAAAAATGGCGGCTCGTCGGCAGCGATGTTGGTTGTCATCTCCGGGGTAATATAGCCGTAGATGGGTGCTACGAAATCGGGGCGGTCATCGGCTGTATAGTTAAAACCAGCCGATGCAGCTACACTACCACCCGCCGAAAAACCCATGATACCAATACGCGACGGAGAGATGCCGTACTCTGCAGCATGTTCCCGAACATACTTGACAGCCGCATGGCCATCGGCAATAGACAAGGGGATAATGGTGCTGACGGTTTTCGTAAAGTCAGGTTTCGACATCTTCGAAAATAGCTCTGTTAATGGGTCATCTGTCGAGCATTCCGCGAGCCGGTATTTTAAAATAAATACGGTAACGCCTTTCTGGTTCAGCCAGTGCGCCTCCTCCGTGCCTTCGCTGGTCATGGATAAAATATAAAACCCACCGCCGGGGCAGACGATCACTGCTGTCCCCGTGTTGAAAGCTGGATCGGCCGGATAGACCGTTAGCGTAGGGTGAGATATATCATAGTCGACAACTCCCTTAAAAGCGGGTATGTTATACACCTTTTCTTTTTCGCTGTAAGTCCAGTTCTCTGAGCCCGGCGCGGCACCGGCATACAGCTGAATTACTTTTTGCTGGGCACGGGCAGCAATGGCACAGAAAAGCAGCAGGGCAACAATAATTCGTCGGTTCATAGCGGGGTTGTTTGGTTTTTAAATGTAAAGTTTCATTTTTAATTGAAAAAAAGGTGTAAATTTTTTTAAATTACACTAAACTTTTAACGAATAGTATAATCAAAACAAAACTGATGGACAGGCAAGGCGAAAAAGCAAGGAATAGCAGCCGTTTCGGGATTGTTTTTAGATTTTATTTATGACCCCCTGCATGAGTTTTTCTGTTTCGAGATGTCTTACAACTTCCCTGAAGCGTACTATACTACCCGCGCTCATAATTCTGATCACGTTACCTTCCTGCAAACACAAAAAAAAGGTTTATACCAGCGATTGCAATAACGAACTCGCTTATATACATGTGACTTTTACCCAATTGATTGACAGCATCCAAAATTACGACCATCAGTTTATCGAAGTACAAGGAACATATAGAGAGGGTGACGCACAATCGGCGCTGGTGAACGACAGCCTTTTTACCGACCATTCCAACGGACACGCCCTTTGGGTAAACTTCAGCCAGGACTGCCCATTATACCTTAAAGGAACGCGACAAGGGCTGTTTGAATATAACGACGGCAAATTTACCCAGATCAGCAATAAAAGCGTTATTATCCGCGGCAAAATAGATATGCGGCATAAAGGCCATTTAGGCAGCTACAGGGGGGAGATCGATCGGGTTAGCTATATTGAGATGTAAGGGAGTTGATTAGGTTGATTGAGTTGAATAAGTTGGTTGAGTAGGTGAGCCTTTTCATCTTTTAAATCATTACAATCCTATAAATCGTGTTCAGACAACCAGCTTAAGCCCGTCATAAGCCAGCTCGATTCCAGCCGGGAGCATCTTCGAAATATCTGCGTGTTTGCCGAGGCGGTGACTAATGTGTGTAAAATAGGTCTTTTCGGCGCCTATCATCCTGGCAAAAGCTATCGCTTCATCAAAGGTGAAATGCGAGATATGATTTTGTTTTTGCAGGGCATTGATCACCAGTATTTTTGACCCCTTTATCTTTTCAACCTCTTTTTCGGCGACCGTTTTGGCATCGGTTATATAAGTAAAATCATTTATCCTGAACCCAAGCACAGGCAGCATATAATGCATTACTTCGATCGGGATAAATTTCAGATCGCCTATAAAAAATGGATCGTCACCAATTGTATGGAAAGTTACCTGGGGTATGCCCGGGTATTTAAAATCGGCAAATATGTAATGGAATTCGTGCTTTAACGCCTCTTGAACCCGTTTTGTCGCGTAAACGTCAATTGGCGCCTGCTGCTTGTAGTTAAATGCGCGGATGTCGTCCAGCCCGGCAATATGGTCCTTGTGTTCGTGGGTGAAAACAATGGCGTCCAGGCGCTGAACATTTTCGCGCAGCATCTGGCAACGGAAATCGGGGCCCGAGTCGATAACAATTACTTTTCCGTCATTTTCAATCATCACCGAACTGCGCAGCCGCTTATCGCGCGGGTCAGCCGAAGTGCAAACGTCGCAGTCGCAGGCGATAACAGGTACGCCCTGCGAGGTTCCGGTGCCTAAAAAAGTGACTGTCAAAATTCAATAGTTGTTTGTTTTAGCTGGTGCAGGAGTGCCGCCTGTTTATCGTCGAGCAGGTTATAATCTATTTCCAGCGCACGAATAAGCTCTGCAATGGCCAGTATCTTGCTCTCCAGCCCCGAAAACTTATTTACTACAATTACTTTGGTATGCAGCAGCAGGCAGGCCCCCGTTTTAAAGTTCCCTTTTTCGTACCTAACCCTGTACCCGGCTGTCCGGACCAGCATTTCAAGTTTTTCCAGCGTATGGTTGGTGATGGTGAGCATTTGACGGTAAATTTAGGCTTTTAGTCGGAAAAGTCCGAAAGCCCGCAAGTCCGAAAGACAATTTTACTTGAGATCAATCATACGGGAGAATTGAACGAAAGGCATCTTTCGGACTTTCGGACTTTTCCGACTTCCCGACTCTCTCCCCACTTCTTAAAAAACTTTAAAAACATTTCCTTTGGATACAATAATTCCTATATTGTCCATTATTTTCCAACTCAATTTAAACCATTTTATTTAAACCATGGATAAAAACCAAAACAGGTTTCTTTCGCTCGATGTATTTCGCGGAATGACGATTGTTTTTATGATCATTGTAAACAACGGAGGAGGTCCCGTTTCCTTTTCTCCGCTTGAGCATGCCAAATGGTTTGGTTTTACGCCAACCGACCTGGTTTTCCCGTCATTCCTGTTTGCAATGGGTAACGCAATGAGCTTTGCAATGAAAAAATTTGCGGGGTTAAGCAACGGCACGGTGATTTGGAAAATATTTAAAAGGGCGCTTATTATATTCCTTTTGGGCTACCTGATGTATTGGTTCCCGTTTGTAACCAAGGATGCCAGCGGGGCGCATTTGGCGCCCATTGCTGATACCCGCATCATGGGGGTATTGCAGCGTATCGCGCTTTGCTATCTTTTTGGTTCGCTCATTGTCTATTTTATTAAATCGACTACCGCTGTAGTAATCGTCAGCATTATATTACTGTTTGGCTATTGGTTCCTGCTGCTTATCTTCGGCGACCACAACAACCCTTACGGCATGTTAACAAATGCCGGCACTTACCTGGATAAGTTTGTGCTGGGAGACAGCCACCTCTATCACGGCGAGCGGGTCGCGTTCGACCCTGAAGGCATCCTGAGCACGCTGCCCGCCATTGTTAATGTTATATGTGGATATTATGCCGGAAAATTTATCCAGGAAAAGGGCAAAACCTACGAAACCATATCCAAATTGATGCTGTTTGGCTTTTTGCTTATCTTCCTGGCGTTATGGTGGAATCTTACTTTCCCGATCGGCAAAAAGCTTTGGACAAGCCCCTTTACGCTGCTTACCGTAGGTATTGATATGGTGCTCATCTCGGCGCTTATTTATATTGTGGAAATGCTGCAGTGGAATAAATGGAACTGGACGTCATTTTTTACCACTGTGGGGAAAAACCCGTTGCCCATATATTTATTCTCCGAGCTTGGCGCGACTATACTTTTTATCATTCCCGTTGGAGGGACCAGTTTGTCCGAAACCGTTAACAAGTCGTTTTTCCAGGTAATCGCCCCGGGCCCCATTGGCTCACTGCTTTTTGCCATTTGCTTTATGCTGATATGCTGGACATTTGGAAAGATACTCGATAAAAATAAGATATACATCAGGGTATAATTCAAACTAAAATCTGTGGAACAAAGCTCAAACCGGTTCCTTTCGCTGGATGTATTCCGGGGGATGACCATTTGTTTTATGATCATTGTGAACAACCCCGGCAGCGATGTTTCATTTTCGCCGCTTGAACATGCCCATTGGTTCGGGTTCACGCCAACTGACCTTGTTTTTCCTTCCTTTCTTTTTGCCATGGGCAATGCCATGAGTTTTTCGATGAAGAAATTCATCGGGCAAAGCAACCTGTCGGTTATTTTAAAAATTCTGAAGAGATCGGCCCTGATCTTTTTGGTAGCCTACTGTTTGGAGATGCTTGGGTCGATCCATCACGGCGTTGATGGCGGATGGTCAATCGGCTCTTTCAGCCATATGCGGATTTTGGGCGTATTGCCGCGCATAGCGCTTTGTTACCTGTTTGCCGCGCTGATAGTTTATTTTATCAAGTCGAAAAATGCGGTTATTGCTATCGGCATATTGTTTTTGCTGGGTTATTGGGCCATACTGCGCTTTTTTGGCGATCCAAACAACCATTTTGGTATGTTATCCAATGCAGGAACCACGCTGGATAAATTGGTTTTGGGCGAGAACCACATGTACCACGGTGAAGGGCCGGCGTTTGATCCGGAGGGGATACTAAGCACGCTCCCATCTATCGTAAACGTCATCTGCGGCTATTATGCGGGCAAGTTTATCCAGGAGAAAGGCAAAACCTACGAAATGATCTCAAAGCTGCTGCTCTTCGGCTTTTTATTCATCTTCCTGGCGCTTTGCTGGAACATGAGCTTCCCGATCGCCAAAAAATTGTGGACCAGCTCCTTCGTGTTGTTAACCGTTGGCATCGACCTGGTGCTGATTTCGGCATTGGTATACATTGTTGAGATGCGCTCGCGCACCAACGATGCCTGGGTGTCGTTCTTTAATACTTTTGGTAAAAACCCGCTGGCTATTTACGTCTTCGGAGATTTTTTTGGCGCGGTAGTCGGGTGGTTTTATATAGGTAAAATGAACTTCAATGAAATGATGGCCGTTAAGGTTTTCCTGGCGATTGCGCCGGGCGCCATTGGCTCATTGCTGTTTGCCATTTATTATATGCTGGTGTGCTGGGTATTTGGGAAAATATTAGATAAGCGGAAGATTTACATCAGGGTGTAGCCACCCGTCGTCTGTGTCCCCACAGGCGACCTTCGTTTACGACGGTACGGCAGCCGTGGTGGCATGTCAAAAAGCTGTCTGTGAGGACACAGACAGCGGTGTGGGATTATTTTTATGAAGAAATTTTACATTTTACTGGTTTTCGTCTGCATAGCGGTTGCAACGCATGCTCAGCAAACCAAAACCTTCGCGGAGCGCCTGGGCTTTCCCAAAGGCGCCAAAGTGCTCATTCTGCATGTTGATGATGCCGGCATGTCGCATGAATCTGACGAAGGCGTTGAGATGGCGTTTACGCAGGGTGTATCTACTTCAACCAGCGTAATGATGCCCTGCCCATGGGTACCTGAAATCGTAAAATTTATTAAAGAGCACCCAAACACCGATGCCGGTTTACACTTAACGCTCACATCTGAATGGGACAACTATCGCTGGGGCCCGCTCGCAGGTAAAGCGGCTGTTCCCGGACTGGTGGATAAACAAGGCGACCTTTATTCGTCTGTAGCAGCCGTATACTTTCATGCAACGCCTGAAGAAGTGGATAAAGAGATCAGGGCGCAGCTTGACCGTGCATTGAGCATGGGCTTCAAGCCAACTCACCTCGACTCGCACATGGGTACACTTTTTGCCAAAGAGGCTTTTATGCAGAAATACTTACAGTTGGGGATTGAAAAGCAGATACCGGTAATGTTTCCAGGCGGGGGTGATCTGTTTTACCGCGCAGAGGCAAAGGCTGCAAAAATAGCCGAATTGAAAAGTCAAGGCAAATATAAAGAAGGAATGGACATACCCGACGACCCGGCATTAGGCAAAGCACGTGAAATAGGGGAAATGCTTTGGAAGGCCGGCCTGCCGGTGCTGGACGACCTGCACAATTCCAGTTACGATTGGAACATGCCCGATGTGGATAATAAATCCGATGCCGAAATTCAAAAATGGTATACCGACCATTATATTGAAAGCTTTAGCAGATTGAGTCCCGGCTTAACCATGGTCATCATGCATTGCACCATGCCATCTCCCAATTTTAAATATATCTCGGATACCGGCAACAAGCGTAAAGGCGACCTGCTTGCGATGGTGGATCCCCGATTAAAAGAATATCTGCAAAAAAACGGCTTTATCTTAACTACCTGGCGGGAGGTAATGGAGCGGAGGCGGAAGCTGGGAAACGCAGAATAATGGTCGCGACCTAAAAAACCAGATCTTTTCTTTGAATTCTGGTGCTAAACTTTCTTAACTTCATAGGGATTTTCGGTTTGTCGATAAATTTTTACCCCTTAAGCCATGAAAAACCTTGTCTTAATTAGCCTGTTCTTATTGATTTCCTCCATAATCTTTTCGTGCAAAAAAAGCAGCGAAAAGCCAGCCGCAGTAAGTATTGTTGGTAACTGGAATTTGGTGAGTGATTTTAGTGTCTTGTCATCTGCGCCGGGTGACACTACAAAGTATTTTGGTGTATCATCAGATTTCTTTAACTTTGAAGTTAATGATGTGTTCACGGTGAAAGAGGGCACATATGTTTCAAACACGGATTCGTACAAATTAGGTTCTGCCGCTGCGCTATCAATAACATGGAACCCGCCAGGATGTGTTACTTGCACCCCCAATAATAGCCAATATCAGCTTAACTATTCCATCACTACGCTCATGGTAAATAAACTAGTTTTGAAATTAGTTTCCAGCGGCCCACTCATAGACTTGGGCTACGAAACTGAAATTATTACGCTTTCCAGGTAAGGGCAGTCTTTTTGCTGTTTACCTCAAGTCCACCACCTCAACGCCTTTATGCATGGCCGGGTCAAAAGTGAAGGTATTATCAGGCACTTGTAAGTTTGATACAAAACTGCGGATGACATAAGTGTACCGGTTGCCGTTTTTATCGAAGATCAGCGCGCTGTAGATTTGTTTTTTCGATTTGTCGATTTCCAGCCGTACTTTAAAAAAAGCTTTTTCTTCCTCGGGCGACAAATCGATCTCCTGGTAAATTTTACCGCCTATCTTTACTTCACCGTTATAGATATACTTGTATCCATGCTCGTAAATGGTAAATATCTGCGCAGGGTTTAGGCCGTTTCCTGTATTATCCACATTGTTTACCTGTACCTCATTGTCTTTTTTCAAATAGGTCCATTGGGTTTTGCCATCGCTGATCACTTCCTGTTCAACATCAACCTTTGACGAAGATCCGGCACTATAAATGGTTACTTTAAACTTGTTGCTTTTTGATTTTGCAAGCAGAGTGCCATTGCGGGTTTCTTTAACATTAGCCTGGGGGTTATCAAGGGTAAAATCGAAATCGGTTTTTACTGCATCGTACTGCCGTTATTTCTCGCTTACCTTGTTCAATATCGCTTTGGCGGTAACATCTTTTTGTGCAAAACAGTAAGTAGATATGAATGAAATGACAGAAAATACAATTATTTTTTTCATTTTATATTTTCCCTGAACGGGTTTTTTGAGATTAGATAAACAAATGTTACAATTGGTTTAAAACAAATAGTATTCAATAGACCGGTAATAATATGAAAATCCTGTCACGCTTTAATCCTGAGAACCCGGTTCGGGTAACATTTTTAATTATTATTTTGTTTTTGAAGTGTTTCCAGGTGCCTTTCAAGGCTATATTCGTCAGCATATAAAACCTCGCGTGCCTTGCTGCCTTCAAAGGGGCCTACAATGCCCGCTGCTTCCAGTTGGTCGATAATGCGGCCCGATCGGTTATAACCCAGCTTTAGTTTGCGTTGTATCAACGAAGTGGAGCCTTGCTGGTGCATTACGATGAGGCGTGCGGCTTCCTCAAACATAGGATCGCGGTCTTCGGGGTCAAAATCCTTTGCCCCGCCTGTTTCACCATCGCCCACATACTCAGGGAGCAACATCGCAGATGGATAACCGCGCTGGTTGCCTATAAAATCAGATATGCGCTCTACCTCATGCGTGTCTACAAAGGCGCACTGTAAACGTATTAGGTCGCTGCCGGTAGATAACAGCATATCGCCCCTGCCGATCAGCTGATCGGCGCCGCCGGTATCCAGAATGGTGCGCGAGTCGATCTTTGAAAGTACGCGGAATGCAAGCCTGGATGGGAAATTCGCCTTGATGGTACCGGTAATGATATTGACCGAAGGCCTTTGCGTGGCAATTACCAGGTGTATGCCCACTGCACGCGCCAGCTGGGCGATACGCGCTATCGGCATTTCCACTTCCTTGCCTGCCGTCATCATCAGATCGGCAAATTCGTCGATCACCAGTACGATGAACGGCAGGTACCGGTGCTTCTCGGGGTTGGCTATCTTGCGGTGAACGAACTTTTCGTTGTATTCCTTTAAGTTTCTCACCTGGGCGTCTTTCAACAGGTCGTACCGCTGGTCCATCTCGATACAAAGCGAGTTGAGCGTATTAACCACCTTTTTTGTATCGGTAATGATGGCGTCCGCTTCATCCGGTAGTTTAGCCAGGAAATGCCTTTCTATTTTGCGAAAAAGGGTCAACTCTACCTTTTTTGGATCAACCAGGATAAATTTTAATTCAGCAGGGTGCTTTTTATACAGCAGCGATACCAGTATGGCGTTTATCCCTACGGATTTGCCTTGCCCGGTAGCTCCGGCAACCAGCAGGTGCGGCATTTTTGCCAGGTCGGCAATAAAAACTTCGTTACTGATGGTTTTACCCAAAGCAATTGGC
>DASRTD010000316.1:0-16570 GCA_035656115.1 Mucilaginibacter sp. | reverse complement strand
AATTTTCAAACCATTTCGTTCCGAGACGCAAAATATTGCGTCTCTACAAAAAAATATAATCAACGAAGTATGATCAATCTAAAAAAATGCTTCTATCCAGCGGCGGCGCTGATAGCTACGGGTATCGGTCTTGCCGCCTGTAACAGTAATTCAGGCAACCTCGATCAGCCGCCACCAACGGAGTATGTGCAGCCGACCGTACAGCCATTAAAATTCAGCAAGTCCCAAAAAATTAATTTGGATGCCGTGAAAGCGGTAAAAGTTTACCCTGTTGTTAAAAAATTAAACTGGGATAAACTGCCGGAAACACCTTATGATACTGCCGGGTTTAAACCTTTTAAATACCCGGTTGAGGAAACCAAATTTGATTATAATGCCCTGCCGGAAAAGGACCTGGATATTGATAAGCTGACATCACATCCGCTAAAATTTAAAACTTACATTTTACCGCCGCCAAAGGTGATAAAAGGGGCGAAACCAGTATTAAAAAATGGGAATATCTTCCTTTTTGGATTTGGGGCCGATCAAAATACACTGGGAACAACCGTCGGATGCTTGCTCACTGACCATGATGGTTTTTTATGGATCGGCACAAGCGGAGGTGTTTACCGTTATGACGGGGAAAATGTTTTGCAGTTTTTAGCATACCCCAACGCTGCGTATACATCTGTGTCTAGCATGTTGCAGGATGATCAGGGCAATATCTGGATAAGTGATGTTTCAAATAATGGGGACGAAATAACGGTACTGGATGTTAAAAGCGGAACGTTCAAAAAAACGGGGGCCGGCCCAAGTTTTGAGAGCAATCATTATACGCGTCTGTTGCAGGATAAAAAAGGCCGGATATGGTCAATTACAAATCCCCGGGGTGTAGATATTATCGACCCTAAAACACAAACCGTTAAACATGTAGATGAATCGGGGGTGTTATCAGGTTCACACGGATCATCGGGAAAAATAGATAAAAACGGCGATATCTGGATAAGTACGTCTCAAGGAGTCATAAATATAATCGACGTTAATAAAAAGAAAATAAAATATTTCAACAAAGCAAATGGCTTAACGGCAGATACAGTGTCGGTGTTGCGCTGTGACCGGGCAGGCAATATTTGGATGGGATTGAGCGATGGTCTGATCGATGTGCTTGATATTCAAAACAATTCGATGCAAACCATTAAAGAAACACAATCCTCTATACACTATTTTAATGGTTCAACGGTAGATAAACAAGGCAGGATTTGGATAAACACGCCGGGCAAGGGCATAGAAATAGTTGACTTGAAAAAAAAGGCTGTCGCGCGACTGAAAAAAAGCAGCGGCTTAGCCTCGGACATCGTTTTCGACGAACAACATATTAACGGGCAGGTTTGGATAGCAACATATTCGGGCTTAAATATGATAAATAACGACAAAGCAGTTGTCGACCATATTGGCAAAGAGATCGTAAACTCTTTAACAGAAGACCGGCAAGGCCTGATCTGGAATGCGACCGTTTTTCACGGCGTTGAGATACTTGATCGCAAAAACGGAACAAGCAGGCCATTAACCACTAAGCAGGGGCTTTTAAATGATTCTGCAAATACCATTACTGAAGTAAATAATAAAATTTTTATCATGACAAGTGGTGGTTTGGACATAGTCGATTCAGTAAGGAATACCATAACGCAACTTGGCACAAAACCGGTTTTTAGCAATAAAACCATAAACTTATTAGCAGCTGATAAGTCTGGAAGGTGGTGGATGGGGTTAAATGATGGCATAGATATATACGATCCTAAAAACAAAACACTAAAACACCTTGGCAAAGCGCAGGGTCTGGTTGATGGTCAGGTTCACGATGTTTGCATCGATCAGGAAGGTCGGGTTTGGATCAATACGACGCTCGGGGTGGGGGTTATTGATCCCAATACCTGGACTGTCCAATATTTAAAGAATGAAAATGGCTTAAAAAATGGAAGAGTTTTGCTGCTGGACAATAAAGGAAACGTATGGATCGGCACGGATAAAGGTATTTATATCGCCGACCACGGACGCAAATCGCTGATTTCTTTTTCCTCACGACAGGGGCTTATCAATGACGACATGTCTTCTTTATTAATTCGCAACGGACTAGTTTATGCAGGTACAAGCGGTGGGGTAACAATGATCACACCGCCGGCGAATGGTTTAGCGTCTAATTCAAAATGGAAGGCAGAATCTTTCAGGCTTGATAGATTTTCGGGGTATGAAGAAACTGATCTGGTTACCAGGGATGGCCATTACTTGTGGGGGGACAGCGGAATAACTGTTTTGAATTTATCCAAAAAAGACACTCTTAAATCAACTCTTTATATCTCCGGGATAAGTGTAAACGACCACCAGAGGTATTTTTTTGACACCGTAAGGGTTAATTCCTCCCGGAAAGATACACTTTGGGATCAAAATGATGAAAACTATTATCTTAATGGTGAAATGCCGTCAAACAACGGCTATGCTTCGCAGATCGGTTTAAAGTGGGATAAGATTACCGGACCGGGTAATATGCCGGCTGGTTTGCTGATTCCATACAATCAAAACAATATCCGGTTTAGTTACTCCAATTTAAATTTATCCCCTCATGAGACAACATCATACAGGTATATCTTAATAGGGGCGGATAAAAAATGGGGCGATATAACCAGCGAAACATCAACGTTAAATTATCCAAACCTTCAGCCAGGCACATACATTTTTGAGGTATCAAGCAGGAATACCGACAATACATGGAACCGGCCTGCGAAACTAATTTTTACAATTATGCCCCCGTGGTGGAAAGCCTGGTGGGCATATGTGCTTTACGTATTACTACTTGCAGGCATTGTGTGGTCTTTTCGTTCCGTTCAGCTAATAAAGGATAAACGCATACTTGAGCACAAAGTGCAACTGCGCACCCAGGAAGTGATGCACCAAAAGGAGGAGATCGAGTCCCAGCGGGATGATCTTGAAAAAGCATTTAAAGAATTAAAAGCAACCCAAACCCAACTCATTCAATCCGAAAAAATG
The DNA here is from genome assembly GCA_035656115.1 of Mucilaginibacter sp. GTDB lineage: Bacteria > Bacteroidota > Bacteroidia > Sphingobacteriales > Sphingobacteriaceae > Mucilaginibacter. The sequence goes on along the minus strand of DASRTD010000316.1, from coordinate 13,549 downwards.
GCTTCGCTGGGTGAGCTTACGGCAGGCATAGCGCACGAGATACAAAACCCGTTGAATTTTGTAAATAATTTTTCGGAGGTGAATGCGGAGATGATCGGCGAACTGGAAGGAGAACTAAAATCAGGTAATATAGACGAGGCATTAGCTATTGCAGCCGACATTAAAGAGAATGAACAAAAGATCAGTCATCATGGCAAACGGGCAGATGCTATTGTAAAGGGTATGCTGCAGCATAGCCGGGCCAGCGGCGGCACCAAGGAGCCAACAGACATAAATGCTTTGGCTGATGAATACATGCGGCTGTCATACCATGGCTTGCGGGCGAAGGATAAATCGTTTAACGCCGTGATGGAAACCCATTTTGATGATAGCCTCGGAAAGATCGATATCAATCCGCAGGAAATTGGCCGGGTGATCCTGAACTTGCTGAACAACGCGTTTTACGCGGTGAATGAAAAGAAGAAAGCAAATCCCGAAGGCTATGAACCTTGCGTTGCCATCACTACCAAAAAAATAACGTTTACAGCAGGTGTCGACGGGGTTGAACTATCGGTAAAAGACAACGGCTATGGGATTCCGCAAAAAATATTGGATAAAATATACCAGCCGTTTTTTACCACCAAACCCACCGGCCAGGGAACCGGGCTGGGTTTGTCCATGAGTTATGATATTATAAAGGCCCACGGCGGCGAGCTAAAGGTGGAGACAAAAGAAGGGGAATACGCCGAGTTTAGCGTTCAATTGCCCCGTTGAAAAGCAGGCTTAGTACTAAGATTTTTACGATGTAAAGGATTTTAGGATTAAAAAATCGCTGGAAAAATTTACTACCTTCATTCCGTTAATCTCTCCACACAACCATTTATAAAACATTAGGAACATGAAAAAGTATTTACTGCTGTTTTTTGTGCTTATCTTTTCCGGCTACTGCTTTGCACAGGATATCCCCGCTCGTTGGGATGAGCTGGTTGCCAGTGATTTCCCAAAAGCGCTTGAAAAATCGCACCGCACCTGCATTTTGCCGATCGGTATTCTTGAGAAGCACGGGCCGCACTCACCCATAGGCACCGACCTGATCCATGTACGCGAATGGGCCGCACATGCGGTGAAGGAGGAATATGCCGTTGTCTTCCCCGACTATTTTTACGGGCAAATTAATGAAGCGCGGCACCAGCCCGGCACCTTTGCACTGCCAAGTCACCTGATCTATGAACTGCTTGAAGCAACCTGTGACGAGATTGCCCGAAATGGTTTTGATAAGATCATCATTTTGAACGGGCATGGCGGCAATCCTGAGCTTCTGCACTTTTTTATGCAATCGATACTGAACAAGCGACACAATTATGCTGTTTACCTGTACAGCCCCGACCAGGACCCGGAATATGCTAAGGAATACCAAAAGATGCATAAATCGGACATAAGGGGCGACCAGCATGCGGGTGAATCGGAGACATCCATTTTAATGTATTATCGTCCTGATTTAATGCGGATGGACCGTGCGGCCGACCAAAGCGGCGCCAACCAGGCCCGCGATCCGCTGCCAAATTTGTACACACCCATTTGGTGGTATGCCAATTACCCTAATCACTACGCAGGTGAAGGCGCGAAAGCCACTACCGAATTTGGCAAATTTATCACCGATCACGAGATCGCCACATTCGTAAAGGCCTTAAGGGAGGTAAAAAACGATACCAAAACCCTGGAATTGCAAAATGAGTTTTATAATCGGGTAGATACGTTGGGCAGGCATTGAGTTGAATAAGTTGATTGAGTTGATTAAGTTGAATGGGTTGGCCCGATAGATAGCGGGTCAACATAAATTTAATTAACCATTCAACTCACCCAGTTCCCCCACCTTCTTCCTGGGCAGCTTCACCTTTACCAGGTTATAGGACTGCTTAATATAGAACTCCCATTTGACGGGATCGAATATGTTGACATTTTCAACGAGTACCCATTTGTTGCGGGCAACATAGGGCGCTGGTATAATGCCGGGCCTGGCGCTCAGCTCGTCGAACTCTTCCTCTGTGACTTTAATGCAGACTTTTATGGGAATTTCAAGCGAGATGACGCAAAACATCTTGCGGCCGATGTTGAAACAAAGGTCGTTGCCCCATTTGATGTCTTCGGTAACAGAAGGCAGCGAATTGCAGATATTCCGGATGAGTTCGATATTTACTTCGGGCATGTTGTAAAGGGATTAAAGGAAATGTAAATTAAATATTTCAAAGTTAATCACACCTTAAAGTATTGTCAATAAATTAAACTCACTTTGCGATAAAATACGATATTTACCCCCAAACAGGGCAAAATTGACAGATAAAGCGTTAAACGAAATATTCTCTGCATTTAAAGCTGAGGGAAAGATGGTGTCGGCCCGGCCATTTGGCTCAGGGCATATCAATGATACCTACCGGATTGCTACAGATGCCGGGAAACATTACCTGCTGCAAAGGATAAACCATTTTGTTTTTAAAGATGTGCCCGGGCTGATGGACAATATTATTCATGTCACCGAACACCTGAGGCGGAAATTAAGTCAAATACAGGGTGCAAAGCCTGAAAAGGAAGTACTTACCTTAATTGCTGCGGATAACGGGCTTTTTTTTGCGAAAGATGCCACGGGGAATTACTGGCGCGTTTTTGTATTTTTAATTAACTCCAAAAGCTATGACCAGGTGCAAACCGAGAAACAAGCTTTCGAAGGCGGCAAAGCATTCGGCCGTTTCCAGGCTTTGCTGGCCGACCTGGATCCGAACCTGCTGATCGACACCATCCCCCAATTTAATAACATCGCATTCAGGCTGGACAATCTGGATAAAGCAATTGAAGCAGATTCGGCCCACCGGTTAAATAAATTATCGGCTGAAATTGAATTTGTAAATGCGCGCAGGGAGGTGATGATGGCCGTTTTAAACGCGAGCCGGGCTGGGTTGCTGCCCGAGCGGATCATCCATAACGATACCAAATTTAACAATGTGCTGCTGGATGAACACGACCACGCGCAATGCGTGATCGATTTGGATACGGTAATGCCGGGCTATGTTGCCTACGATTTTGGCGACGCCATCCGTACCATTATCAATAATGCACCGGAAGACGAGCCGGATCTGAAGCTCATCAACTTAAACATGCCCCTGTTTACCGCTTACACCAAAGGCTATATGCAGCAAGCCGCCCGCTTTTTAATCGGGGCCGAAGTAAACTCCCTGATCGATGGGGTTTTATTGCTGCCATACATGCAGGGAGTCCGCTTTTTAACTGACTACCTCAACGGCGATAGTTATTTTAAGATACACTCGCCATGGCATAATTTGCAGCGTGCAAACGCCCAGTTTCAATTGGTGAGGAAACTGGAGGAAGCAAAAAGTACGTTAAACAATATCATTATAAAACACTGGCAGCATGAGCAAAAATAAACCCCTGTTATTTTTATTGGCGACAATTTTCATCGGCATAACACCGGTTTTCGCTAAGTATAGCAGGCGTAACAACGATATTTCAGTAACTGTCCCGATGGGCGGCAATGCCTGGCGCGTGGATAAGGATACACTTGGCGGTAATATCAGCAACGCGGGTATTGTGAACTGGAGCAGCAAAAAGGCGGAATTTGTAGCTTACGTCCGCCTGGCGAAAACCGGGAATTTTAAATTGTGGCTCAACCTGAAGGTGCCCGGGGGGCAAAGCACGCTTACCGTCACTGGTCCGGGTAGCACCAAACAGGTTATTGTACGTGATAATGTCTTTAGCGATCATTTTGTGGGGGAATGGACGGTTAAGGATACCGGCTACGTCGCCATAAAAATTAAGGCGCTCAGCAAAACGGGTACTGTTTATGCCGACATCGCTTCGATGAAGCTTTCGGGCGCAGCAGTTGACCAGCGCACTGCCTACGTAAAGAATAACGATGGCGACTTTTTTTACTGGGGTCGCCGCGGGCCATCGGTACACTTGGGGTATTTATACCCGGAAGGGGCGAATGTGGAATGGTTTTATAACGAGGTAACCGTACCCAAAGGAAACGATGTGATCGGCTCGTACTTTATGGCCTGCGGTTTTGGCGAGGGCTATTTTGGCATGCAGGTTAATTCGCCCACGGAGCGGCATGTGTTGTTTTCGGTTTGGAGCCCGTTTACAACCGACGATCCTAAAAAAATACCGGAGGATCAGAAAATAAAAATGCTGAAGAAAGGCCCGAACGTGCACGCCGGCGAATTTGGCAGCGAAGGATCGGGCGGGCAGAGTTACTTATTGTACAATTGGAAAGCAGGCAATACCTATAAGTTTTTGGTGCAGGCCAAACCCGATGGCAGTGGCAATACCGATTATACCGCCTGGTTTTATGCACCCGAGAATTATTCCTGGCAGCTGATCGCCAGTTTCAGCAGGCCGAAAACCAGCACTTATTTAAAACATTTGTATTCCTTCCTTGAGAACTTCGAGCCGGAACAAGGCACTATCACCCGCAAAGTTTACTTTAATAATGCCTGGTTAGCGGATGATAAAGGCCAGTGGACCGTTTTGAACAAGGCACATTTTACCATCGATAACACAGGCATTAAAGGTTACCGCATGGATTACGCAGGAGGGGTTGAGAACGGCGCATTCTACCTGAAAAATTGCGGTTTTTTTGCGAATTATACGCCACGAAACCTGTTGCTGCAACTGCCTGCCGTGGCAAAGCGGCCGGATGCTGATTTGGAGAGACTGCCATAAGAGTCGGGCTCCTGATTAATCGGATGTAATAGAATAAAACATTTTTCATCCGATATTTTTTTGTTCGTTTTATGGAATCGTTGCTGTGGTTGCATCAAGCATATAATTAAATTTGTAAATCAGTCATGCCTAAATCAATTGTTTTCAGCCGTCGTTTCCGGCCAAATCTGCTGTTCTTAGTTTTATCGGTTTTCTTGCCGCTGTTTTGCCGTGCGCAAGCAATTTCGCCGGGTGATTTTGTTAAAATTCCTGTACCAAAACCCTATAGCGCCGATTGGCTTAAATTCAATCAAACACTTAACCTGGTGCCGATCCAGGTAAACTTTGTCGACAGCAGCTTGCATATTACAAGATTAATGGAGACTGGAACCGACATTGACACCTTTAAAACCAGCAATGGTATGTTTTTGGGGGTTGACAGAGGGGAATTTGGTGGTGGTCTCTGTTTTAAACCTAACAATGATGATAATGGGATATTTACTATTAATGGTAAGACGGTTGCCCCGGTCAAAAGACTCAATGAAATAGGCGTTATTTCATTCGATAAACTAATGATAGATACGACCTATCGGTACGTGCCGCTTGGCGGCGGGCACGTGCACAAGTTCTTTTCATTCCACGATAGCTTGTATTTTATAGGAGGAATTGATCACATGGGGTTTGATAGTGGCTCAATAGGCCGTATCGGCTATAGGGGAAATGAATTTAGTGTGATGCAAATAATAAGATTCGACGACGCACCTCATGCTGTTTGCATACATGGCGACGATTTGCTCGTCGCTACTTTTCGCAAATTTTATATCATACACAATTGGCAAAAACAACTATTGCTCGACAACCTCTTTTGGTTTGGATTTAATCCAACCTCCGTAACCACCGACGGCAAAGACATCGCCTACGTTGGTATGTACGGCTTTTATGCGAAAATTGACCTCAAAAACCGCACGATGGAGTTGTTCAAATACAATAAGCCTTAATAATATTTTTATTCTATCACCAACCACCCCTTTCTTTTTCAATCCGGGCTTGCCGCGTTGATGAATAATGTGGTAAATGTTACCCAATATTTATCTAAAATGCTGAAAATCAAAAGCGGCCTGTTTTTGAAGAAAGCGCACTAACCTCGATTGGAGCAAAAGACCATGCAAGCTTTCCCCGGGATAATTTGAGAAATTTCCGGCGAATTATGTGTTTTTAAGGCAAAACCAGGCATTATGACCAATCCCCGACCGGCAAGCGAGCAATTGACGCCCGAAAAGCATGCTGCCGTTTAATGCAGCTATCGGCCGGCAAATACGCTGGCATCATTGTTGAAACAGTTCCCTGCTTTCACAATATTTATAAACCGATTGATAAACCCGGATAAGCCGATACCAGCCGGCACTGCGCAAAGGCTGAACGATGTGCAGCCTGAAATTGAAGCTATCAACCCGGAAGGGGATGAGACGGACATTGTTTTGCGTTCGCGCGGCGCGGCCAAATTGCGCGGACGATTCCTGACCTGCTTGATCCTGCCGGTTTTGATGACGATGGGCTTCATGGGCCGGCAGCACCTTGCCGCCGCGCGGCTACCCTTGCTTGATAGTGTAGTGAACGTTCCCATTGGTGGCAATACATGGCGCATGAGCGACGATACAACCGGCGGTGAGGTAACCAACGAAGGTATTGTAAACTGGACCAGCAAGGACACCAAATTTGAAACTTATATACGTTTTGCAAAGAGTTGCAAGGTTAAACTGTGGATAAACCTGCAGGTGCCTGAAGGAGAGAGCAGGATAGCTGTTTCTGCCTTAAAAATTACCAGGAAGATACTGGTATCGGGCAACCAGGCCAAAGATTATTACGTGGGCGATTGGGAAATACCTGATACCGGGTATATGACTTTTCAAATCAAGGGGCTTAATAAAACGGGCACATGCTTTGCGAAGGTGAGGAGTATAAAGCTGTTGGATTCGGCGATAGAAGAAGAAACTACATTTGTTAAAGATAATGAGGGAGATTTCTTTTATTGGGGACGCCGGGGTCCTTCGGTGCATTTAAGTTATGAAACCCCCGACAAGGTAAATGCAGAATGGTTCTATAATGAGGTTATTGTGCCGCCAGACAATGATGTAGTCGGATCGTACTTTATGGCCGATGGCTTTGCCGAAGGTTATTTTGGCATGCAGGTAAACTCGCCGACCGAACGCCGCATTTTATTTTCGGTATGGAGCCCTTATAAAACGGACGATCTGGCAAAGATCCCCGATGACCAGAAAATAACCGTTTTGAAAAAAGGCGGGAACGTCCATATCGGCGAATTTGGCAATGAAGGCTCGGGTGGGCAAAGCTATATGTTATATAACTGGCAGGCGGGAAACACCTACAGGTTCCTGCTGCATGCAAAGCCATCAGCGAATAATTGTACGATTTATACTGCTTATTTTTTTGAACCTGAGATTAATAAGTGGAAGCTCGTAGCCAGTTTCAGCCGGCCGCAAACCAGTACCTACCTAAAGCATCTGCATTCCTTTTTAGAAAACTTTGAACCCGACGCGGGTGCGACCACACGCGAGGTTTTTTTTGGCAATCAATGGATAGCGGATAACAAAGGGCATTGGATCGAGCTGAACAGGGCCAGGTTCACCGTGGACAATACCGGTGCAAAACGCTACCGTATGGATTTTGCCGGCGGCTCCGCCGAAGGCGAGTTTTACCTTAGAAATTGTGGCTTCTTTAATAAATATACACTGCCAAACTCCATATTCGAACACCCTTTTGAAGGAAGTGTACCCGATGTTAAATTGGATAAACTGCCGTAGAGGGTGGTCGCGCGAAGCAACGACCGGGTGAGTCAACCCGGCGGACATTACCGCCAATGCTTAATCTTGCTGCTAAACACTTTTTAAGGGGCCACCACAAGGCCGGCCTTCACGAAATTTTCATTTCAACATCACCCGCGTTGCACCATACCCGAATTTTTCTTTTTGCGCGTCCATAAAGGTTTGCACTTTCGGGTGCTTGCTCAATACCTTTTGCACCTCGTGCCGGAGGGTGCCGTTGCCCGCGCCGTGAATAAAAACCACCTCGGGCAGTTGATGCACAATGGCGGCATCAAGCATCTTATGAAAGTGTGCCAACTGTATGTTCAATATTTCGGCGCTGCCGATGAACTGATAATCGTTGCGTAGTTTTTCGATGTGCAGGTCGATCTCTTTTGACGGCTTTTCTATTGTCGCCTTTTCTTCGGGTGTTTTAAAAAAGCTTTCCTTCAGTTTTTCGGCATCGATCACCATTTCCGGTTCATCCAGCCTGATCAACCAGCCTGGCTGTTTTAAAATCGGAATTTGTTTCTTCGATCCTGAAAAGTCTTTTGCTTTAAATTTTTCAGCAACATTTAACGGCGCCGGTGGTTCGGTATTTTGTTTGGTATGAAAGATCACGCTGAAAATAAATTTCGGCCACACCTGCAGATCGGCCAGTTGGGCCGAATAAATTTTCTCAGTTGATTTTGGCTGAATAATACCGGCAAATTCTCCCTTAAAGCTGTCCTGCTTTTCAGTGGTGAGCGAAGCGAGCAACTGAAACGAGGTGTCGTTCACCAAATAAAAATGAACCACTGAATTTGCTTTAGGATCGCTCACTATGCCTATGTGAACTCCCCGCGAGACGAACACGCCTGATTCAACCGGCTCTTCGGCCTTGTTTTCTTTTGTACTTCCCGGCCCCCGGTAGCCGTGTACCGAGGTTACTTTACTGGCCAGCACCGGTATCTCAAAATCATCTTCCGTGGTTACGCCAATCATCTGGTCGTCAATAATCCGGGTAACAAAACCCTCCAGTTTCTCGTCCACGAAGCGCACAAAATCGCCTAACTTATATTTCATTGTCTGAACCTTGATTCACCTGATTAAAGGATTAATAGATTTTCTTGAGCTTGCCACACCTGTATTATCACCTAAATCCTTAAATCAGGTGAATCAAGGTTCAGACAAAAACAAAAAACCACCCGCCCAAAGGCAGGTGGCTACAAATTAGTTATTTAATACCCCTATTAAAATAACTGATGCAAATTAAAAAAATATTTGATTTACTGCAAATAGTATTGTGCATTTTTTTTGCAAATAGGTTGCAATTACAGGCGCAATAAAATCAAATGGTTGAAAATAAGCGGGTAAATATTTAATGCCGCGGGGCTATGGTAACGAAATGGATAAGTTTTAAATAATTTGTTTTTAATTTGCCAGTAAATTATCTTCAAAATGTACAAATCGATCTTCATGTTTGCACTGTGCAGCCTGGCGCTGATGCAGGTGCAGGCCCAGCACCTTTATATGCCGCGCGATATACAGCGCGCATACGATAAAGGCACCCGTTCAATGGACGGCAAGCCCGGCAAAAATTACTGGCTGTGCCATGGCCGCTACAACATATCCATCACCGTTGCGCCGCCAAGCCCCAGGGTAAAGGGGCAGGAAAGCATCACCTGGTTTAACAACAGCCCGGATACCCTGCGGCAGTTGAACATGAAGCTGATCATGAACATCCATCGCCCGGGCGCTGCACGCGCAGGTAACGCGCCGGATAACTACTTAACAGAAGGCATCCAGGTGGACGATTTCAATATTAACGGGGCTAAGCAAAGCTGGAACAATAAGCAAGCTTCGCAAACTAACCAGATTGTTGGGCTGAGCAAAGCGCTGATGCCGCATGATTCGGTTAAACTGGACATAACCTGGCATTATGACCTGGCTAAAGGGGCGGGCAGAGAAGGCATTATCGACTCAACCAGCTTTTATATTGCCTATTTTTATCCGCGGGTGTCGGTATACGATGACTATAACGGCTGGGACCGCCTGGCGTTTTTAGATGCGCAGGAGTTTTATAACGACTTTAACAACTACGTGCTGAATGTAACCGTGCCCAAAAACTTTATGGTTTGGGCCACCGGCACTTTAACCAATGCCGATAAAGTGCTGCAGCCCGAATACGCCAAAAGGCTGCAGGCATCGTTCACCAGCGACTCGACCATCCATATTGCCACCCAGGAAGATATCGCAAAAAAAGCCGTTACCGCGCAAAACGATATGAATACCTGGACCTGGACGGCCACCAATGTCAGCGATATGGCAATAGGGGTAAGCGACCATTACGACTGGGACGCCGCCAGCGCCATTGTTGATAACGCTACCGGCAGGCGCGCCAGCATGCAATCGGCTTTTCATGACAAGTCCGCCGATTTTCATCATGCGGTGCAGGCGGGGAGAAACTCCCTGAGCTGGTTATCGCACAACTGGCCGGGCGTACCTTACCCATATCCTAAAATGACTTCCTTTGAAGGTTTTGCCGATATGGAATACCCGATGATGGTGAACGATAGCCATACCAGCGATATCCGGTTTGCGCAATTTGTGCAGGACCACGAGATAGCGCATACGTTTTTCCCTTTTTATATGGGAACAAACGAAAGCCGCTACGCTTTTATGGACGAAGGCTGGGCAACAACTTTTGAGTTGCTGATCGGCACATCCGAAGTTGGCAAGGAAAAGGCCGAAGCCGCTTATAAAAACTTCCGGATCAACAGATGGATACACGACCGCTCCACGATGGAGGACCTTCCCATCATTACCCCGTCAAGCGAATTAAGGCAAGGCTATGGCAATAATTCCTACGGCAAGCCATCGTTAAGCTACCTTGCCCTGAAAGATATGCTGGGAGATGACCTGTTTAAAAAAGCATTGCATACTTATATGGACAACTGGAACGGGAAACACCCCATTCCATGGGACTATTTTTATTCGATGAGCGCCGGCTCGGGCAAAAACCTGGACTGGTTTTTTAACAACTGGTTTTTTACGAACGGCTATATCGACCTCGACCTGCAATCGGTAAAGAAAGTAGCGGATGGGTATGAGTTGTCCATCAAAAACATTGGCGGCTATGCGGTCCCGTTTGATGTGATTTGTACCGATGCTGATAAAAGCGTTGATATTTTCCACCAAACCCCGATGATTTGGGAGCATAACCAGAAACGCATGGTGGTGCATATCAAAACAAATAAAACCATTAAATCCGTTAAGATTGACGGCGGTATTTTTATGGATGCCGACGAAAGCAATAACGTGTGGACAGCGAAGTAGAGACGCAATATTTTGCGTCTCCGGTAATGTCTCTCAAAAACGGAAAGACGCAAAGTATTGCGTCTCTACAAAAAAACCCGGTTGTGTGCCGGGTTTTTTGTGGGATAAGCAATATGTTTACGATTTTTGGATCGCCTGGTTAACTTCGTTCGAACCGTTCTTGATGTGGGCTTTGCCTTCATCCAGCTTACTTTGGGCCTGGTTTTTCAAATCGCGTGCTTTTTCGCGTACATTATCCACCAGCGCATCCTTGTGCTCGTTCAATTCGTCAACCGCGCCTTCAAATTTCGATTTGGCTTTACCGTAAATGCCGCTGCTGTATTTTTTAATATCCCTGGCTTTTGTCGTCATGGCGTCTTTTGCGCTGTCGACAAGGTCGTTAATATGGTCGGCGATACCTTCGCGTAATGTTTCCCCTTTTTCGGGCGCCAGCAATAATCCTAAAGCTGCACCCGCCGCTGCGCCAATTAAAAGCGCTGCTATAATTCTGCCTGTATCTTTCATGGTTTTGTTTTTATAGATGACTATAATGTACAATAACAATGCCAGCCCTTTCCTGTTTCTGATAAACCATGTTTTTTATTTCCTCATCATGTAAAAAAAAGCGCCCGCTTTTTTGAAGCGGGCGCTGGTAACGTTTAATGTTTAAAATTTATACTTAAATAACTTTTACATTTACTGCGTTAACGCCTTTTCTGCCGTTTTCAACTTCAAATTCTACTTTGTCGTTTTCGCGGATCTCGTCGATCAGGCCTGTTGTGTGCACAAATACGTCCTGGCCACCGCCATCGGGGGTGATAAAACCAAAACCTTTTGATGCATTAAAAAATTTAACTGTTCCTTGTTGCATTATTATTTTATTTATTAAGGGCGCTAAGGTATGGATAATATTTGGGATTTAGTCCGAAAGTTGGAAAAGTCCGAAAGACACGAAGACGGAAAGAGGAGAGGGGAAAAAGTTGGAGAGATAAATTGACCGTCCTATTTCAACGGATCATTGACGCTTCCCTACGGCTTCGCTTATTACTCTATAGGACTTAACCCGCTGCCAGTCATCTTTGGAACTTTAAAGTTGTAATTATCAGGCAGCCTTTGTGGGCATCTCTCTATAAATGTTGCCGTCCAATTCGCACCCCCCCTTTGCATGTTGAGGATGTTCAGCTATTATAGTTGGGTCGTCTGGGTTAACGTTAAACTTTGCTTTACCCCATTGCTTAAAAAAGAACGGCACGGCTTTTTTCTCGCATAGAGTCTTTATAAAATCAATCCACTCCTTTTTAATCGGACGAGCTTTGTGTCCGGATTCTCCTCCGACAATCACCCAGTCAATATTGTCCAGTTTTAATGCTTTCACTGGAGCGATTAAAGGCTCTATTGATAAAAATTTAGTTTTTGCCGCAGTTTTAGAAAGTTCATCGATTCGAAAAGCGTATTTCTGACTTTCCACCGAAACACCCATCCATATATTATCAGTCCAATTTAATTCCGCTGAAAGTTCCAGCAATCGATCGGAGCGTTTGGTCAAAACCTGGTAAATATGCTGTGGCGTCTTGTTCATTACAGCAAATACTGACTTAATAAACTCGGTCGGCACATCAGGATGAAAAAGATCGCTCATCGAATTAACAAAAACAATCTTTGATTTTTTCCATGTAAAAGGAATGTTTAAAGCCTCAGCATGCGTGCGAATATTAAATCCATCCTTATATTTTTCAATGCCCATCGCCTTTAGTCGCCTCGACATAACTTCTGCATAACAAAATTTACAGCCGGGGCTAATTTTATTACAGCCGGTAACCGGATTCCAGGTTAACTCTGTCCACTCAATATTTGACTGTGCCATATTAAATTATTGAAATATAAACCTTACGCTTATCATTGTCGATATACCAACTTAATGCTGGTTGATTGTCGCCCGATGTCACCTTGATTTTATTTTCTTTTTTGAGACTATCTAAAACTGTTTTTGTGTGTTTCGGTAAATATCCTTGCTCCAATCCAAAATCCAGCAATTGAAAGTTCGTTACTGATTGGCTACTTTTAATAAAATTATATAACAACTCGTTATAGTTTGAAACTTCGACGACTTCAAACATGCTAGCTTGATTTTTATCGACCGCCATTTTATAACCACGACCATTTTCTTCATCCAATTTCCATTTCGTTTCTAACATTTTTTGAAAACCCTTTTTATTGTTCGTAAAGAAAAATAATGAGAAATAGTGTCCTTTATTCCTTTCAATTGAGAATGAGGTGGAATATTTAATGTTTAAATATTTTTTAAACTGTTTGGTTAACGATTCAATATATTTCAATTCTGACGTTAAAACTGGTGATTCAGTACCAAACAGTTCCTTAATTAACGCTTGCAAAGGTTTTCCACCAGGAAAAACATCATCTGAAATCGCCTTATTTGTAAACATATACATTAAGTATATAGGTAAAAAAAGTATGATTTCAGATTTCCCATTTTGTAAAATTGTTTTTAGCTGTTTGGGTTCTATTTCCTTATAGCCCCAGGGGTCAATAAAAAGCAATGCACGTTCTCTGATATTTAATCTTGAAAGCCTTTGTACAGTATTTTTTATAATTGTTTTAGCGTCAAAATCAGTATAAGTTATAGTTACGGAATCGGGTTTAAAAATTGATCCCGCGAAATACTCAACCCTCTCAATCCTTTTTTTATCCTTTTCAATTTCAGACTGCCCATTATCGTT